>NZ_DATJCY010000216.1:0-26232 GCF_035577925.1 Gelidibacter sp.
AAACAAGTCAATAAATGAAAAATCTGGAATGGTGACAACTTTAATAAGGTTGCCACTTCATCTCATTAATAACTACAATTCAAAGTTTTGGTTTTTGATAAAATCACTTTTAATAAAAGACTTACCCGTTTTTAACGCCAAGGTAAATACCTAATAAGGCTCCTGTTAACAATACAAATTGGGCATAGTCATTTTTTAAGATCATTAAAATGACACCCATTAAAATTAAAGAAACTGTAAAAACACGTAAATACGTTAAGTTTACTTTCATTGAATAGCGATTTGTTAATGAGTTTAGTTTTTTAGAAAGTTCAAAATATTTATTGAGCTTTTTTATTCATTTTTAAAATTGACAAATACATACTTGCAGACAAACAAAGTGAGGATATTGCACCAAGAATAGTTCCTAAACGTTGTTTTTCGGTTTGACCGCCAACTACAATCAATGTTATAAAAGCACCTAAAAGAATTAAACTTACAACTAGGATGATGCGAGCTCCTTTTTTTCTGGATGAAGGTTTCATATTTTTTAAATTACTATAGGTGTTACTCGTTTTTTTAGAAATAGTCATAAACAGACTTATAGCTGTTAATAGCATACTTGCCATAGTTAAATAGAGCTCTGATTTCCCTTTTTCACTATTTTCTCCTACAATTAGCAATGTCAAACAGAGTCCAAAAACTGTAATGCTTTATATAAATAAATGCTTGGTATATCTTTTTTTAAAAACGTGGTCATAGTAAAAAGTTTTAAATAAAATTGTTTCGTCTGTTATGCAAATCGAAAGCACTTGAGTCCTTCTGATATAGATCGAAAAATCAAGATAAGAATTAAAGTTTACATGGTAGACAATAGGAAATATTTTTAATATCATTATTAAATAATCTCAAAGGTGCGAAAGGTTTTAAAAAAAATAAGAACGCTGTTTTTTTAGAGTTAAAGCAAAAGGTTAGAGATAGTTGTAAACCTGCAATTATTTTAACTTAATGTTAAAATCAAATAATGTAAATTTGTCCAGAATTTGGGGAGTTGTAAAAATCTCAATTGTGGGGGTGAAAAATAGAATTATATTTTCCTATAATTGCAGAAAACCAACAAAAAACCTCCTTTTTAGCATAAAATATATATCCTATGGTCATACACACAGAACTCGTTTTATTAACCTTATCCATTCTTTTCTTTTTAAGTATCTTAGCTGGAAAAGCTGGTCACCGCTTTGGTGTTCCCGCATTATTATTGTTTTTAGGTGTTGGAATGCTTTTTGGCAGTGATGGGCTAGGAATAAAATTTGACAATATCCAAGTAGCGCAAACCGTCAGTTCTGTGGCATTGTGTATCATCTTGTTTTCGGGCGGGATGGACACTAAAATTTCTGATATCAAGCCCATTCTTCCGCAAGGGGTTGTACTCGCAACCTTAGGTGTCCTTCTAACTGCAGTTTTTACCGGACTTGTAGTGTGGTATGTTCTTGGGATGGCGATGGAATCATTGGAAATGGGACTTTTGTCTGCACTATTACTTGCCGCGACCATGTCTTCGACAGATTCGGCATCGGTGTTTTCCATTTTGAGGTCCCAAGGTTTACGACTCAAGAATAATCTAAAGCCTATGCTTGAGCTTGAAAGTGGGAGTAACGACCCGATGGCATATGTGCTTACAATTACTTTGATAGGCTTGGTTGGCATGGAGTCTGAACCCAACTATTTGTTGGCTATTGGCAATTTATTTCTACAGCTTATTATTGGTGGAACTGCAGGTTTTTTATTCGGAAAACTTGCCGTTTATACTAATAATTTTTTGAAAATTGATAACCGTTCACTCTATCCAATTTTAATTTTTACCTTTTGCATATTTATATTTTCGGCCACTTACTTTATCAAAGGAAACGGATATCTCGCGGTTTATATTGCGGGATTGGTTTTGGGTAATTCCAGATTTGTCCATAAGCGTGCATCCTTAAACTTTTTTGATGGGATGGCATGGATGAGCCAATTGTTGATGTTCCTTACTTTAGGTTTGCTTATCAATCCGTCAGAACTTGTACCGGTTATCGTGCCGGGACTCATCATCAGTTTTATTATGATTTTCATTACCCGTCCGTTGAGTGTGTTTATGTGTTTATTGCCATTTCCTAAAATGCATGTTAAA
Organism: Gelidibacter sp.; assembly: GCF_035577925.1. Lineage (GTDB taxonomy): Bacteria > Bacteroidota > Bacteroidia > Flavobacteriales > Flavobacteriaceae > Gelidibacter. Next base: position 2,150 of record NZ_DATJCY010000216.1, read on the forward strand.
GATAAGGTTTTTATCTCGTGGGTAGGACTAAGGGGTGCAGTACCCATTATTTTTGCTATTATGGTATTGGCAGCCGATGTGCCCCACGCCCGGTTAATGTTCAATATCGTATTTTTCTGCACCTTGGTTTCCTTGATAGTCCAAGGAACGTCCTTGTCTTTGGTGGCACAATGGTTGGGACTTGCCCAAGAACCTGAAGATACCAAGGAACTTAAAATTTTTGATGTTGAATTTTCAGATGACATAAAATCGGTCACTTCCGAAATTAAGGTTACCGAAAATGCGTTGAAAAATGGAAACTTTTTGATGGATCTGAAATTGCCTGAAAACACCATTGTGGTTATGATAAAACGCGACGGGAAATATTTTGTGCCCAATGGACGCACAGGATTATATGCCGATGATATGTTGCTGGTTATCACGGACGACTATAACGCACTTCGTGAAACTTATGAGCGTTTAGGAATGCCTTATTGATGATGATTTATATACAACTTTTGAGCCTAATGGGATTCATCTCGATTGCTATAGACGCCGTTGGAGCTTTATGTCATATTCGCAATTTTTTAATATTAATAAAAAGTGTTTGAGGTTTAACATAATGTATGTACATTTGCACGGAATTTAAAGCAAGGTATTTTTAAGCTATTCATAATGACATTAAACACTTTAAGAGGCGTATTATTTTTAGTTTTATCTGTTGTAATATCCAGTTCTGGGTTTGCCTCACAAGACGATCAAAATCAGGATGAAGAGTTCAATGCAACTGAGATGATTATGCATCACGTAAAAGATGCTCATGAATTTCATATTTTTGAATGGAACAATGAGCAGATAAGCATCTCTTTACCAATCATTTTATATACTGATAACGGAATTGTTACATTCATGTCGAGTGCGTTTAATCACGATGATTCAGGCACTCAAGTGGTAGAAAAAGATGGTCAGCGGTTTGTTAAATTTCACGAAAAAATATATCAACTTAACCCAGGTGCAGACACTTTGGCTTTTGATGCCGAGGACACTGTAACCAATGCTTCCTTGCCTTTAGATTTTTCCATTACCAGAAACGTTTTTATGATGTGGGTGTCGGTGCTGTTGTTGTTGTTTATATTTATTTCTTCAGCACGTAAGTATAAAAAAGCAAGCGGTTTTGTGCCAAGTGGCATCGCTTCTTTTGTAGAGCCACTTGTTGTTTTTATAAGGGATGATGTTGCTATTCCTATGATTGGCGAAAAGAAATATAGAAAATACATGCCGTTTTTACTGAGTGTGTTTTTCTTTATCTGGCTCAATAACATCTTCGGATTGATTCCTATTCTTAACGGTGCCAACGTGAGTGGTAATATTGCATTTACCTTGTCTCTGGCCTTGTTCACTTTCTTTATTACGATGTTCAGTGGTAATAAAAATTATTGGAAACATATTTTTTGGATGCCGGATGTGCCTGTAGCAATGAAAATATTTCTTGCGCCTATTGAGATTATAGGAATGTTTGTAAAGCCATTTTCATTAACCATTCGTTTGTTCGCTAACATTACCGCAGGACATATTATCATCCTATCGTTAATGTCCCTAATTTTTACCTTCAAAAGTATTGCTATTGCACCGGTATCAGTTGGGTTTTCATTGTTCATTTTAATCATTGAAATTGTAGTTGTTGCAATTCAAGCATATATTTTTACTGTGTTGTCTGCTTTATATATTGGTATGGCAACCGCGGAAGATAATCATTAATTAATTTAAATTTTACATTATGACTATTACAGGAATTGCAGCACTAGGAGCTGGGATGGCAGTTATTGGAGCAGCTATTGGAATTGGTAAAATTGGTGAGGCAGCTATGAACGCTATGGCTCGTCAACCGGAAATCCAAGGCAAACTTCAAACATCAGCGCTTATCTTAGCGGCTTTCGTAGAAGCGGTAGCACTTTTTGGTGTTGTTGCAGCGATCATCGTAAGCTAAGAAACCATTTGAAGAAAAACACAGAAATAACGGTTGGTTATTTCTGTGTTTTATTATTCTTTGAATGTGTATGGTTGAATAGAAAAATTTAAATTATTAAAACTAAAACCTAATTATAGATGGATTTAATTACACCAGGCTTTGGACTTGTTTTTTGGTCACTCATAACGTTTTTTATACTCCTTGTAGTATTGAAGAAATTTGCATGGAAACCAATTTTAGGCGCTATTGATGAACGTGAGACTGGCATTAAGAATGCGTTGGAAGCAGCGGATAAGGCGCGTATGGAAATGGAAAACCTTAAAGCAGACAACGAACGAATCCTTAATGAAGCACGTATTGAGCGTGAGGGGATGCTAAAAGATGCTAGAGAAATTAAAAACAAGATGATTAATGATGCTAAGGAAGAAGCCCAAGCTCAGGCATCAAAAATGATCGTACAAGCGCAAGCCGCAATTGAAATTGAAAAGAAAGCCGCTATGGCAGAACTAAAAAATCAGGTGGCAGCTTTATCAATTGATATTGCAGAAAAAGTGGTTCGTGAAGAATTGTCGAATAAGAGCAAACAATTAGAGTTGGTCGAGACAATGTTGACGGATGCAAAATTGAATTAAATCCCTCTTAATCTCCAAAAAAAGGAGTTATTGATTAAAAAGTTTAACAAATTCTTTCTTTCGGAAAGGATTTAGGATAGGAATTATGGCACAAACAAGAGCAGCAATACGTTATGCAAAAGCAGTTTTGGATCTTGCTAAAGATCAGAAAACGGCCGAGGTTGTGAACACGGATATGAAGTTAATTGTTGAAGCGGTAGCAGTGAGCAAAGATTTAAAGGATATGCTTTTAAGCGGAGCTGTGCCATCTTCAGTAAAAAAATCTGCTTTATTTGCAGTTTTTTCAAATCTTAGTGCGATGAGCGTTAATTTGATAAATACTTTAATCCAAAATAAACGTATCGGTCTATTATCTGAGGTTGCACAAAAATATACTGAGTTGTTCGATCAAAGCCAAGGAAAGCAAGTTGCAATTGTGACTTCAGCAATTGGACTGACCGATGATCTCAAAGAAAAAGTGTTGGCTAAGGTTAGAGAATTGACGGGTAAGGATGCTGAAATTAAGAATGTGGTGGACGACTCTATTTTAGGAGGCTTTATACTTCGCGTGGGTGATATTCAGTATGATGCAAGTATTGCAAATAAATTAAATAAGTTAAAAAGAGAATTTACATTAAACTAAAGAGTTGGAAACAGATGGCTCGCATCTATAGTACAACCTCTAATATCTAATAAAAATGGCAGAAGTAAAACCAGCTGAAATTTCAGCAATCTTAAAGCAACAATTGTCTGGTTTTGAAGCTAGTGCTTCATTGGACGAAGTAGGAACAGTATTGACTGTTGGAGATGGTATTGCACGTGTTTACGGCTTATCAAACGTTCAATACGGTGAGTTAGTTGAATTTACTGATGGTCTTGAAGGCATCGTTCTGAATCTTGAAGAAGATAACGTAGGTGTTGTATTGTTAGGCCCTTCAACAGGTGTACGTGAAGGTTCAACCGTAAAAAGAACCAAACGTATTGCTTCCCTAAAAGTTGGAGAAGAAATTGTAGGGCGTGTTGTTGATACTTTAGGAAATCCAATCGACGGAAAAGGCCCTATTGGTGGTACACTTTACGAAATGCCATTAGAACGTAAAGCACCTGGTGTTATTTACCGTCAACCGGTTACTGAGCCGTTACAAACAGGTATCAAATCTATTGATGCAATGATTCCTGTAGGTAGAGGTCAACGTGAATTGGTTATTGGTGACCGTCAAACCGGAAAAACAGCGGTTTGTATTGATACCATTATCAATCAAAAAGAATTTTATGACGCAGGTGAGCCTGTATATTGTATATATGTTGCTGTTGGACAAAAAGCATCAACCGTAGCTTTGATTGCAAAAACTCTTGAAGAAAAAGGTGCTATGGCTTACACCACTATTGTTGCTGCCAACGCTTCAGATCCTGCACCAATGCAGGTTTATGCACCATTTGCAGGAGCTGCAATCGGAGAGTATTTTAGAGATACTGGCCGCCCAGCATTGATTGTTTTTGACGACTTGTCAAAACAAGCTGTAGCTTACCGTGAGGTGTCTTTATTGCTACGTCGTCCACCAGGGCGTGAGGCTTATCCTGGAGACGTTTTCTACCTTCACTCAAGGTTATTGGAGCGTTCTGCAAAAGTGATCGCTAACGACGAGATTGCAAAAGAAATGAACGACTTGCCAGACGTGTTAAAACCAATTGTAAAAGGTGGTGGTTCATTAACCGCATTACCAATTATCGAAACTCAGGCTGGTGACGTATCGGCGTATATTCCAACCAACGTAATTTCTATTACTGACGGACAGATTTTCTTGGATGGTGATTTGTTCAACTCTGGTGTTCGTCCAGCTATCAACGTAGGTATTTCGGTATCGCGTGTTGGAGGTAATGCTCAGATTAAGTCGATGAAAAAAGTTGCGGGTACGCTAAAATTAGACCAAGCACAATTCCGTGAGTTGGAAGCTTTCGCTAAGTTTGGTTCTGACCTTGATGCCGTAACATTAAACGTTATTGAAAAAGGAAAACGCAACGTTGAGATTTTAAAACAAGCTCAAAACGATCCATTTAAGGTAGAAGATCAAGTTGCTATTATCTATGCAGGTTCTAAAAACTTGTTGAGAGATGTGCCAGTTGAGAAGGTCAAAGAATTTGAACGCGATTATTTAGAGTTCTTAAGAGCAAAACACGCGGATACTCTTGCAGCATTAAAAGCAGGTAAATTAACCGATGAGATTACAGATACATTGGCAGCTGTGGCTAAAGATTTGTCTGCAAAATATAGAAAATAAAAAGTGATGGGTTTGGAGTTATGGGTTCAGAGTATTTTGCTCTATCATTAACTTATAACGCCGCACTCACAGCTCATAACTTAAAAAATGGCAAACTTAAAAGAAATACGTAACAGAATTACATCGGTGTCTTCAACCATGCAGATTACCAGTGCCATGAAAATGGTATCGGCTGCAAAGTTAAAGAAGGCTCAAGATGCTATTACTGCAATGCGTCCGTATGCTGATAAACTAACCGAATTATTACAAAACCTGAGCGCTACTTTGGATGAAAATTCAGGAAGCAAATTTGCAGAACAGCGCGAAGTCAAAAAAGTATTGTTGGTTTCTATCACATCCAACCGAGGTTTGGCAGGCGCATTCAACTCTAATATTATCAAAGAAACCAACCATTTGATTACTAGTGTTTATGCTGATCAAGAGGTTTCTGTCCTAGCGATTGGAAAAAAAGCAAATGATGCCTTTAAGAAAAGCAATAGAGTTATCGCCAACAAAAGTGAGGTTTTAGATGATTTGACTTTTGATAATGTGGCTGAAATTGCACAGTTTTTAATGGATAGTTTTACCCAAAATCAAGCTGATAAAATTGTTTTGGTGTATAACAAATTTAAGAATGCTGCCACCCAGGAAATCATGGCCGAGCAATTTTTACCTATTGTGCCAATGGAGAAAGATGAAGAGGTTGAGTTAGATTATATTTTTGAACCTTCAAAAGCTGAAATTGTTGAGCAATTGATTCCAAAATCATTAAAAACACAGCTTTATAAAGCCCTTAGAGATTCTTTTGCGTCTGAACACGGTGCACGTATGACCGCAATGCATAAAGCAACAGATAACGCTACCGAATTGAGAGATCAGTTAAAATTGACCTATAACAAAGCCCGTCAAGCATCCATTACAAATGAAATCTTGGAGATTGTTGGTGGAGCGGAAGCACTTAATAATTAAAAAATATTCCTGCGAAGGCAGGAACATAAAATGTAAAAAGCCTCATTTCAAAAGAAGTGAGGCTTTTTTGATTGACGGGTTGTCCCATCCTGAAATAATAATAATTAAGCCTTCTTTTTCTTCACATTTAGACGCAACTAATAGCATTTTTATAATAAAACCGTCATTCAATAAGTCTATCTTTGCCACATTAAACTACAGGATGAGTTCTAAGCTACTTTCGTCCCCTTTGCAGGGCTTTACAGATTTCAGGTTTCGCAATGCCTTTAATCATTATTTTGGAGGGATTGACACCTTTTATTCGCCATACATTAGGCTCAATGGAAAATTAAAAATCAAGCAATCGTATCAAAATGATATTGCGCCCGAGAACAACATCGGTTTAGAAGTCATTCCGCAGATTATTACAAATGACGCCGACGAATTTATATACGTTGCCAAATACGTACAAAGTTTAGGCTATAAGGAGTTGAATTGGAACTTGGGTTGTCCTTATCCAATGGTTGCAAAATCAGGGATGGGTTCTGGTTTAATTTGCAATCCAACAAAAATTAATGACGTTTTACATAAGGCGCATAATGAAACCGATATTTTGGTGTCTATGAAAATGCGTATGGGTTATGATAATGCCGAAGAAATTTTAGAAGTTTTTCCTATTCTAGATAATTATCCACTCAAAAATATTGCTATTCACGCCAGGATAGGAAAGCAATTGTACAAAGGTCCTGTAGATTTGGATGCTTTTCAAAAGTGTATTGGCAGCACGAAGCACAAATTGTACTATAATGGAGATATCACAAGTGTTTCGACGTATAAAAGCATAGCAGAGCGTTTTCCAACGATTGATCATTTTATGATAGGACGCGGTTTAATTGCCGATCCCTTTTTACCAAGTATGATCAAAAATAATGCAACTGAATATCCCAAAAATAGATGGGCTGTTTTTTCTGAATTTCACGATACGATCTATCAGCAATATGATGCCTATTTATCTGGTCCAACACCTATAAAATTAAAAATGTTAGGGTTTTGGGAGTACTTTTCCCAATCGACATCAAATCCACAAAAGACATACAAAGCCATAAAAAAAGCGACAAATCCTATAAAATACAGGCAGGCGGTTGCCCAAATTATACATACCGAAATGAGCCTCGAAAATCGATAGGTTAAGCTTTTATTCATAATTGTTTAACTCTTAGAGAATCGCTACTTTTGACCTCTAATTTAAAATCAAGTTGAGCGGACTCAAATCACTTTTTAAGCAAACTTTTATTTATGGTTTAGCAACCGTTTTACCACGTATGCTGAGCTTTTTGTTAGTTCCGCTTTATACCACAAAAGGGGTTTTATCTTCGGTGGCCGAATACGGGAAAGTATCTATTATTTTTTCGTGGTTCGTTATTTTTAATGTGCTTTTGGCCTATGGCATGGAAACCGCCTTTTTTCGATTTTTCAATAAGGAAGACGATCAGGATAAAGTAGTTGGAACGTCTGGTATTGCTTTGGTTTTTTCATCATTTGCCTTTTTTGCCCTCGCATTATTGTTTCAAAATCAGATAGCGGAATTTACCAATATCAATGTAGAATTTATCCGTTTAGTCATTTGGATTTTACTTTTGGATGCCTTGGTTATCATTCCTTTTGCCTGGCTCAGGGCCAATTCAAGGTCTATGACGTATGCCATAGTTAAGATTATGAATGTTGCGGTCAACTTAGGATTGAATGTTTTTTTCCTTATTTACCTTAAAAAATGGGCGGTTAATAATGATTTTATAGCCGGATTTTACCGTACAAACTTTGAAATCAACTATATATTTATTTCCAATTTGGTGGCCAGTGCATTGACTTTAATTCTTATGTCGCGATTTTATTTGAAAATGCAATACCGTTTTGATAAACAATTATTTAAGCAAATGTTTTGGTATGCCTTTCCAGTTTTGATTGCAGGCCTCGCTTTTTCCATCAACGAAACTTTTGACCGTATTTTATTGGATTATCTTTTGCCCGATAACATTGCCGAAACAAAAGTAGGGATGTATTCGGCATGTTATAAGATTGCGATTTTTATGACACTTTTTGCTACAGCTTATCGTTTAGGTATTGAACCATATTTTTTCAGTCATGCAAAAACTGAAAATCCACAAAAAAATTACGCACTTATTTTAGAGTTTTTTGTTGCTTTTGGTTCTATAATGCTTTTGACGGTTGTTGTGTTTGCTGATGTTTTAAAGCCTTATATTGTAAGAAGCGAGGCGTATTGGGAAGCGATGTGGATTGTGCCATTGATTTTGATAGCCAATTTGTGTTTGGGTATTTATCACAATCTTTCGGTGTGGTATAAGGTAACGGACCGTACAAAATACGGCGCTTATATTTCGGTGTTTGGCGCTTTCATCACCTTGGGACTTAACTTTTTGCTCATTCCCATTATGGAATATCGAGGGTCGGCTATTGCAACTTTAGTGGCTTATGCGAGTATGATGGTCGCCTCTTATTATTATGGACAGAAGTATTATCCAATACCTTATAACTTAAAAAAAATGGCATTGTATTTGGTACTTTCATCAGCATTTTCAATAGTTTCGTTTTATGTTTATCGAGAAAATTATGTCGTAGGCATCAGTTTATTGATGATCTTCTTACTTTTGGTGGTAAGAATCGAAAAAAATCAAATTAAACATTTATTAAAAACTAAATAGAAATATGTTTCCATTCCACTGTTTTGGATGGAGAGTTTCGCTTTAAAATATAATTATGAACATCAAAATCATCAACAAATCCAATCACGATTTGCCAAACTACGAAACCATAGCATCTGCTGGCATGGATTTGCGCGCTAATTTGTCCGAATCAAGAATTTTGAAACCTCTGGAACGAAGTATTGTTGGAACCGGTTTATTTATTGAACTTCCAATAGGTTATGAAGCCCAGGTAAGACCTCGCAGCGGACTTGCTGCCAAAAAAGGGATTACCGTTTTAAATGCTCCAGGAACTATTGATGCCGATTATAGAGGTGAAATTGGTGTGATTTTGATTAATCTATCCAATGAAGACTTTGAAATCGTCAATGGCGAACGCATTGCGCAATTGGTCATTGCCAAACACGAACGTGCTACATGGCTTTCTGTTGAAACACTTTCTGAAACCGTGCGTGGCGAAGGTGGATTTGGAAGTACCGGAAATTCTTGATATCTCCTTCCTGCAAGGTTTACTTGCTTCGCTGCGTGAGATCGCTACGCTCAGTTTCAAAACCTTGTAGGTCTAAAAGACAATAAAATATAAGTTTAACCTTTAATAGATACCTGCTTAAGCAGGCATTCACATGAAAATAATCGTACCAATGGCAGGACGTGGTTCACGTTTGCGCCCACACACATTAACTGTTCCAAAACCATTGATTCCGGTGGCAGGACAACCGATAGTTCATCGTTTGGTAAAAGATATCGCCAAAGTATTAGGACAACCTATTGAAGAAATCGCTTTTATTTTGGGTGATCCTGCTTTTTTTGGAGACGATGTCGTTGAAAGCTTAAAGGATTTGGCAGCAGGATTAGGAGCAAAAGCTTCTATCTATCGTCAAGATCAACCATTGGGAACAGGTCATGCCATTATGTGTGCCAAAGAATCGCTTTCCGGACCCGCTGTTATTGCTTATGCGGATACGTTGATCAGAGCAGATTTCAACTTAGATCCAAGTGCCGATGCCGTGATTTGGGTGAAACAAGTTGATCGACCAGAAGCTTATGGCGTAGTCAAGTTGAATGCTAACAGCGAAATTATGGAGCTTGTTGAAAAACCAAAGGACTTTGTGAGCGATTTGGCCGTTATCGGAATATACTACTTTAAAGATGTGGGCGTTCTTAAACAAGAATTGCAACATGTTTTGGACAATAATATTATTCATGGTGGCGAATATCAAATTAATGATGGCATCAAAGGTATGATGGCCAAAGGCAAAGTTTTTAAAACTGGCGTTGTTGAAGAATGGATGGATTGTGGCAATAAAGCCGTTACTGTCGAAACAAATACCAGAATGTTAGGGTTTTTACAGGCTGATGGCGATGAGCCAATGATTTCGGATAACATAGTTTTGGAAAACTCAAAGATTATTGAACCGTGTTTTATTGGTGAAAACGTAATTCTTAAAAATACAACTATCGGTCCTAATGTATCGATAGGAAACCATTGTACAATTACAGATTCGACCATAAAAAATAGTTTGATACAAACCAACAATCGTATAAAAAATGCTAATTTAGATGATGCGATGATCGGAAATTATGTTGAATATGACGGGAATTTCAAAACCATCAGCATTGGCGATTATTCCGTTTTAGAATAATAATTCCTGCGAAAGCAGGAATCTCATAATTTTCAACAATCCTCGACAAACATTAGTGCTCCCGATAATTATCGGGACGTGGCAAAAGAATGAAACACAAATTTCACTTATTAATTTTCCTCTTAGGAATGTTTATCGTTCCTCAACCCTTTCATGCCCAAGTGGATTTTAACCAAAAACCAATGGATGATCTTGGGGATGTTGAAGACCAGTTTCAAGAACATTTTTTTGAAGCCTTAAAGCAACAAGGCATAGAAAATTACCAACGAGCCGTTGACGAGTTGCTAAAATGTAAAAAGCTTGATGATAAAGCCGTGGTTTATTTTGAATTGGGCAAGAATTATATTAAGCTTAAAAATTTTGGTGCTGCCGAAGATGCTTTAAAAAGAGCTGTTGCTAAAGAACCTAATAACGAATGGTATTTGGATGAGCTCTATGAAGTTTATAAACAGCAGGGCGATACTAAAAAAGCGATCAAAATAGTAAAACAGTTGGTTAAGTTCCATCGCGATTATCAGCAGGATTTGGCTTCACTTTACATAAAAAGCAAGGATTATAAAACCGCATTAAAACTTTTGGACGATCTTGATAAAGCCTATGGCATTAATGCCGACCGGGATTATTTAAGAAATCAGATTTATAATATTACGGGTCGCGACGAGGATCGGATTGACAATCTTGTAGAACGTTTAAATCAAAATCCAGAAAATGAAACCAATTATCTGTCGCTTATTTACAGATATAGTGAAACCGGAGAAGAGGAAAAAGCGTTTCAAACTGCACAAAAATTACTTGAAGTTCAACCAGAATCCCGATTGGTACATTTGGCTTTGTACAAGTTTTATTTAGAAAGAAATCAAACGGAAAAAGCAATTGCTTCCATGAAAACCGTATTGTCTGCGCCCGAAATCAATGCCGAGGCCAAAACAAAAGTGCTCAATGATTTTATAAATTTTGTGGCTAAGCATCCCCAGTATGAAAAGGATCTTATTGAAATCACAGCACTTATTGATGACGATAAAAGTTTCCAAACCTTGGTAGGTTTGGCACAATACTATCTTAAGTTGAAAGATAAGGAAAAGGCTTTAATGTATTTTGAAGAATCGCTAAAGCTCGAACCTAATAATTTCATGGTCATAAAAGATGTGCTTTTGCTTCAAATTGATCTCAATCAAGAAGAAAAAGCCATTATACAAAGTGAACAGGCATTAGATTTGTTCCCGGCTCAACCTATTTTTTATCTTATCAATGGTGTGGCACATAACCGATTGAAACAGGCTAAAAAAGCGATTAAAAGCCTAGAGGCGGGATTGGATTATATCATTGACGATCCAAAAATGGAAGCCGATTTTTATACCCAGCTCAGTATTGCTTTTAAGCTCGATAATAACAACTCAAAGTCTGAAACGTTTGCGAAGAAGGCTGCCGCTTTAATATCTCAAAATTAATGAAACTCTACAAAATCAGTGCTTTACTATTATTATTGATTTTAAATGTGGGCTGCCGATCCACCAAAACCCTGACTTCAAGCGCAGCAATTGATGAAGGTATGACCGCCAAACAAATCATCAAACAGATGGACAAGCAAGAAGCACGATTTAAAACGCTTCAAGCCAAAGTTCGTTTTGATTATACAGAAGGCACTAAATCTATTAATCATACCGTGACTTTGCGCATGGAAAAAGACAAAACCATTTGGCTCAATGCTGGTGTTGCCGGCATTAGTTTGGCGCGTGTGATGATTACCCAAGATCAAGTTAAATTTTATGACAAACTCAACAATCAATATTTTGACGGTGATTTTTCGTTGTTGACCAAACTTTTAGGCACCGAAATTGACTTTGAAAAAATTCAGAACATTTTTCTTGGTGAACCTATTTTTGATCTTAAAAATGACACTTATGTTACGTTTCCAAATGAGGAATCGTATGTATTGCAGCCCAAAAACCAACAGGCTATTTTTGAATTGTTTTTTCTGATCAATCCAGGGTTTTTTAAATTGGATTCCCAACAGATATATCAACCATTTGATAAGCGCATGTTGCAAATAGATTATAAAAAATATCAACAGGTTAGTGGACAGATTTTTCCTGAAAACATTCGTATTATTGCAGTGGAAAATAATGATGAAGTCATTATTGATCTCGATTTTAAGGGAATCAGCTTGAATGATGATGTTCGTTTTCCATTCAGTATTCCGTCCGGATCTAAAGAAATTGAACTAGAATAATGCATTACCGGCCTAACATATTTTTATTATTACTGCTGTTTAGCTTCAGCACTTTTGTGATGCATGCACAAAGCAAGAAGCAATTGGAATTGGAGGCCAAACGTCAAACTATTTTGAAGGAAATTCAACAAATCAATAATTTGATTGCTTCCCAGAAAAAGGAAGAACGCAGCATTATATCTACGGTTGAAGATTTGAATTATAAGGTAAAAGTCCGACAAAACCTTATTAAAGTTACCAATGACCAGGCTAATTTGCTGACTCGTGAAATCAATGACAATCAAAAACAGATTACGACACTTCGCGATCAATTAAAATATTTAAAAGAAGATTATGCTGCTATGGTGGTCAAATCATATAAAAGCAAATCCGAACAAAGTCGGGTGATGTTTTTATTGTCTTCAGAGAATTTTAAACAAGCTTACAAACGCCTTCAGTACATTAGGCAATATACCGACTATCAAAAACAACAAGGCGAGGAAATTATCCGTAAAACCGAACAGCTGCAACAGTTGAATACCACCTTGCTTCAACAAAAAAAGGACAAAGACCGATTGGTCGAAGAAAACCGAATTGCCAAACAAAAGCTGGAAGAAGATGTTAAAGAGCATGAAAAGCTGATGGTTTCTGTCAGAAAAAACATGAGTACTTACGCATCGCAAGTTAAATCCAAACAGCAAGAAGCAGATAGAATCGATAAAGAAATTGAAAAACTGATTAGAGATGCTATTGCGGCATCCAATAAAAAAGCAGGAAAATCTGAAACTACTTCTAAAGGATTTGCATTGACTCCAGAAGCCAAAGCTTTGGAAGCAAATTTTCAAGCCAATAAAGGCAAGCTGCCTTGGCCAGTGCGAACAGGAGTGATTAAGGTGCGTTATGGAAAACAGCGATCTTCTATTGATAATACGATTGAAATCAATAGCAATGGTATTCGGATAGCCACAGATAAAAATGCGAAAGTGCGTGCTGTGTTTAATGGTGAAGTATTAGCTGTTCAAGCAACAAGAACGGGAAATCCAGCTATTTTGGTGCAACACGGTAATTATGTTACGGTGTATAGAAACCTGTCTAAAGTACATGTTGTCAAAGGTGATAAAGTAACAACCAATCAAGAAATAGGTGAAGTTTTTACCGATGCCGTCACAGGAGAGTGTTGGTTAGGTTTTTATGTTTATAAAGATTCAAAATTTCTCGATCCTGCACTTTGGATCTTAAGATAAAATGAAAAAGCAAAAATTTAGAGTTGCTTAAAGTCCTATTTGCTATTGTTGGTGTTTTCAAAGGGCAGTAACAACTCAAAACGATCTGGGTAATTAAAAAGAACTGGAAGCTGTTTTAGATTATCAAAAATACCAGTTCAAAAGCTCATAAATCCATCTTACTTATTGAAACAAAGCTTTGAGCTCGGTCGCTTCATGTGGCTTCATTTTTCCAGCCAAAACCAAACTCAATTGTTTGCGTCGTAAGGCAGCATTAAAACGCTCTTTTTCCAAATCGGTTTCAGGAATAATAGCTGGTATTTGAGTCGGAATTCCGGATTCATCAACAGCTACAAAAGTATAAATGGCTTCATTGGCCCTTGTTTTCACACCAGATTCACGATCTTCTATCCACACATCCATATACACTTCCATAGAGGTTTTAAAAGCCCTAGAAACCTTGGCTTCAATGGTGACGACACTTCCCAAAGGAATCGTTCGGTTAAACGCTACATGATTTACGGAGGCTGTTACCGCAATGCGTCGGCTATGCCGTCTTGCAGCGATGCTTGCGGCTCGGTCCATACGTGCCAATAATTCGCCGCCAAATAAATTGTTGAGCGGATTGGTCTCGCTTGGAAGCACCAAATCGGTCATGATACAAACAGATTCACTAGGATGTTTAGGTTGCATTGTATGAGTTTATTAATTAAAACGCAAAGATAGCTCAGTTTTAGCTTTGTTTATCAAGTAATTCTGAAATAATGTAGTGGTATTTTACGAAAAATGCAAGAGTGTTATCCTTGGAACCGTTTTGCCGGCAACTTTCAATTAGCCATTATCTTATTGATAAACAGAATTAAATTGATGGATGAAAAACTTATTAGTCCAACTCCTTAACCAATAACCAAGCTTCTTGATTGTAGTTTTGACGGATGTCGCGTAAAGCAATTAATGCATCATTGCTATTTTCATAACTAGAATATACCACTTCATGAAGGCCGTATTTGTTAACGCCTATTTTACGTGCTTTAAATCCAAGAGCCTGAAGTTCCTTTACCTTTGTATCAGAGTTTTCTTCAACTCTAAAAGCACCAGCAATAATATGGTATTTACCGTGTTGTTTTTCAACATTTAAAGTCGCTGCTGGCAACGGATTTTCGATCACAAAAGTAGCTTCTTGTACTTTGACGTCCAATTGCTCATTGGCTGCTTCTTGAGCCAATTGATTATGGGCTTCTACTTGATTATTGAAATAGGTTGAGGTTGCAAATCCACCAACAGTAAGCGCAATCAGAGCGATAGCTGCGTATTTGAGGTAAGAACGATTTTCGCGCGCCTCTGGAGTGATACTAAGTGGAATAATATCCTCAAGCGTTTCTACATGTTGTTTATAAACTTCACGCGTTACATGGGCTGCTTTGAATTCGGTCAATCCAAAAGCTTCTGTTAAGAAATTGTTGGTATGGACTGGTTCAAAAACAATATTACCATCATTATTTAATACTAAATCCCCAATTGAGCTAAAACTTAAAGTTTCGCCTTCCTTTAAAAACGCTTTGATGGAGCGGACTTGTTTGCTAATTTTTTGGACAGCAATTTCATAAGGGATTTTTTCCACATCAGCGATATAACTGGCCAATAAACCATCGTTATGCTGAAGTTGCTCATTAAAGGAAATGACTTTTTTTGGCGGAAAAAAAGTATGATTGCTTTCATCTATTTTAGCAGACACTCTATTGGTCAAAAAAGCACCAAATTCTGGAAGCGTTACGCAGTCGTAACGGTATAATAAATCGCTGATGTAAGTTTCTATATGCATTAGAGCAAAGTTATGAATTTTTGATTTTGGTGGAAATTAAAGCCCTACTATTTATTAACATTGCTTAAGTTTAAGCAGTTTTTCCTCTTAATCAATGTTATACATGACCGATCAAGATTTAATATATGTTCTGGCCTTGCAGAAGGTGCCCAAAATAGGGGATATCACGGCTAAAAAGCTGATTGCACATTGCGGATCTGCGGAAGCTGTAATGAAAGAAAAGAAACACCATTTGCTAAAAATTGATGGAATTGGGAGCAGCATGTTGCAAGATGTTTATAACAAAAATCATTTGCTTGCTGCAGAAGCCGAATTAAAATTCATTAAAGAAAATGCCATTACCTGTTTGTATTTTATGGATTCTAATTATCCCGAAAAGTTAAAGCATTGTATTGATGGACCAATTCTTTTATTTCAGTCTGGTGAAATTGATTTAAAAAAACGGCGGCTTATCAGTATTGTGGGCACTCGTAAAATCACGTCGTCGGGAGTGGCGTTCTGCGAACAATTGGTTGAGCAATTGGCAGTGTTTGATCCCGTGATTATTTCCGGATTTGCTTATGGTACCGATATTACGGCACAAAAAGCAGCATTGAAACACAAATTGCAAACCGTGGGTTGTTTGGCGCATGGACTCAATCAAATTTATCCTAAAGTACATAAAAGATATGTTGCCGAGATTGAAAAAGACGGTGGTTTTTTGACCGAATTTTGGAGCACTTCCAATCCTGAACGCGAAAATTTTTTAAAGCGTAATCGCGTTATTGCAGGTATAAGTGAAGCCACGATTGTTATTGAATCTGCCGAAAGAGGAGGAAGTTTAGTAACTGCCGATATTGCCAATTCCTATAATCGCGATGTTTTTGCAGTACCGGGACGAACCACCGATTTGCAAAGTGTAGGTTGTAATAATCTGATTAAGTTTCAAAAGGCGCATTTGCTGTCCACACCAATGGATGTGCCCTATATATTAAACTGGGAACTGGAAATGGACAAAAAACCTACCATTCAAAAACAATTGTTTGTAGAATTGGAAGCCGACGAGAAAATCATCTATAATTTTCTAAAAGATCTTGAACCACAACTTTTGGATAGTATCGCTTTAGAGTGTAAAATGCCTATTTTTAAAGTCGCTGGTGTGCTTTTAAATATGGAACTCAAAGGTGTGATCCGGCCACTTCCGGGGAAATTGTTTGAGGTGATTTAAAAATTCTTGTTTGGTTACTGAGCTTTCACGTACAATTAACTTCCCTTTAAGTTCTCAAAACCAATTACAAATCAATATTTTTTTGTTCTTAACTTTTTAATTTGATTTATAATAAAAAAGCTGCTCCTGGCACAGAGCAGCTTCTTCTCATTATTGCGGATTTGCAATAACTACCTAACCAACTAATAAACTTAAAACTTAAAACTAAAACCTGAGTAAACACCAATAAAATAGGGTCTAAAATCGCCCGAAGTATTGTTAAACGTGTTTATTTGATATTTAAACATCGGCTCAAGATTTAATTTTAAGGTATTTGAAATGTTATAGTTAAAACCCAAACCAAAATTGGCACTATAACTGGTATTATTAATATTATTGGCATCACCCAATAAAGATCTTTGATTGTCCAAAACGGAGTAAACATTATTATTGTTCAGAAATAACGTACTAAAACCACCAATAACATTTAACCCAAACTTGCTGTCCAAAATACTGTATTCGACTTCTAAAGGCACTTCTATATAGCCAAATTGTTGTTCTAATGCGCCTTGCGCGTTAGATACCACAAATTGCGGTGCAGAAGATTCTGGTTTTGTTGAAGGGCTGCTCATATAATGATCATTGCTGCCTTGAGCGTTAAAGTTGATATTTTTTAAATTAGAATGATTTGCCGTAACATTAAAGCCGCTAACATCCCTAATAGCCATAACATCATTGGTACGATAGCCTAAATCTACTTTATTAACACCGGCTCTAATTTTCACCTTATCATTAATAGCGTAGCTACCACTAATGCCATAGCTCATATTAATATCGCCAGTTTTACCATTATTTACAAACTGATTATCAATAGAAGAGCCTTTTCCTAAAGTATTAAAATAAACAGGTGCCACGTTTGGGGAGACGTTCCACCTGTTCGGGTAGTTTTCTTTTTCTTCTTCATTTATTTCGTTTGCTTTAGCAATAGCATCTTCAATGTTTTCGCCCTCTTGATTTGCGCTTATGATCTCTTTATAGTCATCAACAAGGTTGTCGTTCTTTATGGTATTTTGATCAATTACTTTAGCAATTTCGGTATTCAGTATTGTTTTACCAGAGTCGATGCTTTGGTTTTTTACGTCTTGGTTAAGGTCAAGTTGTGGTAAATTTGGAGTGTTTTCAGCAACAGCTTCTTTAATGGTATTATCACCGTTGGTTTTTTGAGAAGCTATTTTGTCATTTTTGGTATCAAAGGCATTTTTATTTCGCGATTTGGTATTAGCAATTTGCGATGCAGTACGTTCTTTATGATTGATATTGTTTTCTTCAGCATTTGATATAGCTTCGGATGAGTTTGTATTAACAATATTATTTTGATTGATGCTTTCAGTGTTTGCCGGATGATTTTTTGGGACGATAGGATTCTTGGGATTTGTATTTGATGTGTCTTCCAATATTTCTGTTTCAACCACATTGTTTATGGGGCGATTAAGATCATTATTAAAGACATTACCAATTCCAAACAACAGGACCAGCATGGCTGCAACGCCAACCGAATACCACCAAAGTGGAATTACACGACGTTTGCGCTCTTCTTTATGCAGAACGTTATGAATATTGTCCCACACAGCAGCATCAGGAGCTACTTCAAAATTTTTGAATTTTTCCTGAAAAAGACGATCTATATGTTTTTTCTCATTCATTTATAAAACTTGCGAATGGTCTTGCGACTTATAAAGTTCAATTCTTTCTTTTAAAATCATACGCGCTCTTGCGAGGTTTGATTTTGAGGTGCCTGTTGTAATCTTCATCATGGATGCAATTTCTTTATGCGAATAATCATCAAGAACATAAAGGTTAAACACCAATCTGTACCTGTCCGGTAATTCTTGTATGATGCTCAGCAAAAAATCCAGATCAACATCTTCATCATCTATTTCAACAGGCGCGTCTTTTATTTGGTCTTCATTGACCAGCTCAAAAACACTGCTTTCTCTGTAACGCTGAAGTGCTGTATTGATGGTAATCCGCTTCATCCAGCCTTCCAAAGATCCTTTATGATTAAACTGATCTATCTTTTTAAAAATAGTCACAAAGGCATCTTGCAGATTATCTTGTGCTTCTGCATAGTTTTTTGAATACTTAAGACATAGCGAAAACAATTGGCTCGAAAAGAGCTTGTATATTTGGCTTTGAGCTTGAGCATCGTTTTTTTTACAATTAATAATGAGTTGTTCTAAACTCACAGTTATCGTATTAGTGGGTTATTGCTGGTTCTGGTGTTG
The DNA here is from genome assembly GCF_035577925.1 of Gelidibacter sp. Taxonomy (GTDB): domain Bacteria; phylum Bacteroidota; class Bacteroidia; order Flavobacteriales; family Flavobacteriaceae; genus Gelidibacter. Next base: position 21,003 of record NZ_DATJCY010000216.1, read on the forward strand.
CTTCTACTACGGGTACTTCTACAATATAATATAAATCTGTTCCGCTTTCATCTTTGCCTTGCCAGAATTTAAACACATAGGTGCCATTACTTGTAACTTTAAAATTGAATGTGGCTTCAACTTCCGCTTCTTCTGAAAGTCCGCAATTTTTATCCGGATAAACAGAGTTGATCACAGCTACTGTACGTTGATTTAATTCGCGTGTATAATAAAAATCATAAAACGCATAACAACCGGCAGGTCTAATATATTTTACGGTAATTGGATAAACTTCGCCAAGAACGAATTCTTCAGGGATATCGACACTTTCAATAGGTAAAATTTCATTGTAGAAATTATTGTCGTCATCTATACTGCATGAAGATAGAGATAACATCACAATACATAGAAAAACTAACTTTTTCATAATAATAATTTGATTTAGGATATATTTTCTTTTTTCATAGTATAGATGCGTCAACTTCAAAAAGGTTGCGTGTAAAACAAAAATAATCCCTTTTTTGGAGGGATTATTTTGTTTCTTCTAAAGATCTGATGGATATGATTGGTTTAATCGTCACCAGAAGCCGTTGCTGCCTTGGCAATAGCTCTTACTTTGGTTTCCAATTCGTCCATCAACTCAGGATTGTCTTTTATTAGATTTTTAACAGCATCTCTACCTTGGCCTAACTTAGTTTCGCCATAGCTAAACCAAGATCCGCTTTTTTTGATGATTTCATTTTCAACAGCAATATCCAGAATTTCACCAACTTTAGAAATTCCCTCACCGTACATAATATCAAATTCGGCCAATTTAAATGGTGGTGCAACTTTGTTTTTCACCACTTTAACACGGGTTTTATTACCGGTCACATTACCGTCTGTTTCTTTGATTTGTGTTGATCGTCTAATGTCCAATCGCACAGAAGCATAGAATTTTAGGGCATTACCACCTGTTGTGGTTTCTGGGTTTCCAAACATGACACCAATTTTTTCACGCAATTGGTTAATGAAAATCACGGTACAATTGGTTTTACTGATGGAGCCGGTTAATTTTCTTAAAGCTTGCGACATTAATCGGGCGTGCAATCCCATTTTAGAATCGCCCATTTCGCCTTCTATCTCACTTTTTGGAGTTAATGCCGCAACAGAGTCAACGACAACAATATCAATAGCACCAGAGCGGATAAGGTTATCTGCAATTTCCAAGGCTTGCTCGCCGTTATCAGGTTGTGAAATGATCAAGTTTTCTAAATCTACGCCCAGTTTTTCGGCATAAGTTCTGTCAAATGCGTGCTCGGCATCAATAAAGGCAGCAATACCGCCAGTTTTTTGCGCTTCGGCAATAGCATGTAGTGTTAATGTTGTTTTTCCAGAGGATTCTGGTCCATAGATTTCAATAACCCGACCACGTGGATAACCACCTACACCCAGAGCAATATCCAAACCTAAGGAACCCGAAGAAATAGCTTCAACTTCCACTACCGATTGGTCGCTCATCATCATTACAGCCCCTTTACCATAAGCTTTATCAAGTTTGTCTAAGGTTAATTTTAAGGCTTTTAATTTTGCTTCTTTTTCACTGCTCATTTGTATATCTTTTTCTAGTTTTTGTTGATGCTAAATTACGACCTTTTTTTCATCTTACTCATCTTATGACGCAACCTTTTGATAGTTTTTACATCTATACAATAAGATTGGGAAATCTTGCTATAATATGAATTAGAAAAATGGTTTTTGAAAGTGCACCTGAATTAGTTTTTGGGTGCACTTTTAATTTAATGATGAATGATTAACGATTAGTGTTAGTCGACCCATGACCGATGATCGAACATAGACAACCAATTGTTGATTTTGTACACTGAACGCTGAAGACATAGATGGACTGGATTTCTACCGATTCTTTAATTCATAATTAGATACTAACAAACCACTAATCTCTAATTCCTGCCCACAAAGAACTTCCCGCCATAATAACTGTCGTAAGTCATAAGTCTATTTGTCTTATGTCAATAACAAACCGACAATCGATAGCCGATAACGAACAACTTTTTTATTATCTTTGCCACTTACTTTAACCTTAAAAATTAGTATAGCATGCAACTGTACAATAACTTAAGCGCTAAAGAAAGAGCAGCCTTAATTGAGCAAGCGGGAAAAGACCGTTTGACCATCTCTTTCTATGCCTATGCCAAAATTGAAGATCCTAAAACTTTAAGAAATGAATTGTTCATTGCTTGGAACGATTTGGATGTTTTAGGTCGAATTTATGTTGCCCACGAAGGCATTAATGCCCAATTATCAGTACCCGCCGATCACTTTGATGCGTTCAAAAACCATTTAGACAGTGTTTGGTTTTTAAAAGATGTGCGACTCAACATTGCTATCGAACATGATAATTTTGCGTTTTTGAAACTCAAAGTCAAGGTGCGCGACAAAATTGTAGCCGATGGTTTAAATGACGACACTTTTGATGTCACCAATATTGGGATTCATGTGGATGCCGAACGCTTTAATGAACTTATTGAAGACGAAAACACGGTTTTGGTGGATATGAGAAATCATTATGAAAGTGAAATCGGCCATTTTAAAAATGCCATTACACCCGATGTGGATACTTTTAGAGAATCGTTGGATATTATTGAAGAGGATTTACGAGATCATAAAGAAGATAAAAACCTTGTTATGTATTGTACAGGTGGCATCCGTTGCGAAAAAGCAAGTGCTTACTATAAACACAAAGGATTCAAAAATGTATTTCAGCTAGAGGGCGGTATCATCAATTATGTAAGGCAAATCAATGAAAAAGGTTTGGAAAACAAGTTTATAGGCAAAAATTTTGTGTTTGATGAACGTCGATCAGAACGTATTTCTGACGATGTCATAGCGCATTGCCATCAATGTGGACAACCTGCCGATTTGCATACCAACTGCGCCAATGATGCTTGCCACTTACTTTTTATCCAATGTGATGCGTGTAAGGAAAAAATGGATAATTGCTGTTCAACGACCTGTATGGAAATCCATCATTTGCCCTATGAAGAACAAAAGGAACTCCGTAAAGGACAAGGCAACAGTAACGATATCTTTAAAAAAGGACGTGCCGATCATTTGCCCTATAAGCAAGATTTGAGAAATATTTTTGAAATGCTAAAAAAATAGAAAACGGCTTCCACCTTGGGAGCCGTTTTTGTTTTTACAAGGCTTTTTTTTAAACAATTGGATTTTTATAATTTTCAGTTAGGTTTAACTTGTATTGAAAAAATTTGATTAATATCCCAGTTTAGTGCGCACTCTGTTCAAAACGTCATTAGCTACGACTTTCGCTTTTTCAGCACCAATGGCAAGTGCTTTATCAATCTCATCCAGGTGATTCATGTAATAATGGTAGCGTTCGCGTGGTATTTCAAATTTTGAAACAATCAATTCGTATAATGCTTGTTTGGCATGACCGTAACCATAATTGCCACCTTCATAATTTTGTTTCATGGTTTTGATTTCTTCATCCGAAGCCAATAAACTATAAATGGCAAAACAATTGCACGTGCTCCAATCTTTTGGATCTTCAAGAGCGGTACTATCGGTTTCAATGGCCATAATTTGTTTGCGCAACTGTTTATCCGATAAAAAGATATCGATATAATTATTTTTGCTCTTGCTCATTTTTGAACCATCTGTTCCAGGAACGAGCATGACATTTTCCTGTATTTTTCCTTCCGGAATTACAAAGGTTTCTCCCATTCGGGCGTGAAAACGGGATGCTACATCGCGCGTCATTTCAATATGTTGTAATTGGTCTTTTCCTACCGGAATAATTTCGGCATCATATAATAAAATATCCGCAGCCATCAGCATAGGATAGGTAAATAAACCTGCATTAACATCTTCCAATCGGTCGGATTTATCTTTAAAACCGTGTGCCAAAGTCAAGCGCTGATATGGGAAAAAACAGCTCAAATACCAAGTCAATTCTGTGGTTTGAGGGATGTCGCTCTGACGATAAAACACAACTTTTTCAATATCCAAACCAAACGCCAGCCAAGTTGCTGCAACACTATACGTGTTTTGTCTTAGCAGTGCTGCATCTTTAATTTGTGTTAAGGAATGCATGTCTGCAATAAACAAAAAGGAATTATTTTGATTATCATTCGTCATCTTAATTGCCGGAATGATGGCACCCAATAAATTGCCTAAATGTGGTGTGCCCGTACTTTGTATGCCTGTAAGTATTCTTGCCATAACATTTCCCGCGAAGACGGGAATCTCTTTTAATTAAAAAATATATTGTAAGCAAAGGTAATTTTTTTCGCACAATTGCTCAATTAAATTAATTAGTTTTGGATTCATGAAACTATTAAAATACCTTTTTTGGATTCTTTATAGGATTTGGTTTTACGTTTTGGTAACGCTGCCTATTCTCCTTTTATTTCCGCTTTTGGTGCTGTCAATCTTAAAAGAAGAATGGTATCCATATTTCTTTAAATTGGCACGTTTATGGGCAAAAATTATCCTCATTGGGATGGGATTTCGATGGATTATAAAAAAAGAACAATCGCTTGAACCTCATAAAAGTTATATGCTTATTGCTAACCACACGTCCATGACCGATATTATGCTGATGTTGGTAAGCAGTAAAAATCCGTTTGTATTTGTAGGGAAAGCTGAGTTGGTCAAAATCCCTATTTTTGGTTTTTTCTACAAACGCACCTGTATTTTGGTGGATAGAAGTTCGGAAAAAAGTAGAAAAGCTGTGTTTTTAAGAGCTCAAAAACGATTGAATAAAGGCTTGAGTATTTGCATTTTTCCAGAGGGTGGAGTGCCTGACCAACATGTTATTTTGGATGAATTTATGGATGGCGCTTTCCGGCTGGCCATCAATCATCAAATACCTATAGTGCCAATGACTTTTGCCGATAATAAAAAACGGTTTCCCTTTGTGTTTTTTAGTGGTGGACCTGGAAAAATGCGTGTTATGATCCATCATTTTTTATGTACAGAAGGTCTTACTTCAAAAGATTCTAAAAATTTGAAAGAGCATGCACGAACTATTATACTTAAGCAATTATTAAATTATAATTAGTTCTAAATCTTGATTAAAATGTGATGTTTTATCAGTTTTTTACAACTTGATTTATTGTTTTATGTGTAATTTGTTGCTCTGTAAAGCAATCACAATTTAATAATAATAAATTGATTTTCAGTACTTTGTATTTTAATGAAAACGCCATATAAGTTACGCAGATATCCATTA
>NZ_DATJCY010000217.1:0-18787 GCF_035577925.1 Gelidibacter sp.
TGAAAAGCAGAAAAAAGGTAAAAAACGGATGCGTTTGGTAGGAAATGTTGAGATTCCTCAGCAAGCATTTATGGCGGTTTTGAAATTGAATGACTAAAAGTGTTCCTGCGAAAGCAGGAACCTTAAGTCCAATGGAGATAATTACGCTAGTGTAAAGGTCTTGTTTGTACCTTTACATATCATTGGTTATTTTGTTGGGACAATGAGAATCTGAAAGTTCCTGTTAAAAAATACTATAACCTTAAAAATTAGTGGTTTACAGCTTTTAAAAAGTTGGACAATTTAGCGTATTTCATTAATATCTACTTATTTTTCATATTCAAATCTTCAATATTGGTGAATATATTCACTGAACATGGCCATAATCGGTGCATTAGGAGTTATTTTTTATGATTAAATGCTTAAAACAAAATCTCACTTCTGGCGCACCACAAGCCAGCAAGAAATAGATTATGTAGAAGTAACACCTGATGACATTACTGCTTTTGAATTTAAGTGAGCAAAAAAACCAAAGTAAAAATTCCAAAATCATTTGAAACTTCTTATAATACTACGGTTAATATTATAAATTCATCAAACTTTATCAGCTTTCTAAATCCCTAAAAATTTAATTTTTTATAATATGCTATATGCTCAAATATTTTGTAGTTTTAAGAACATATAAAACTATTTCATGACTATATATCATATCAGTGCCGAATGCTACCCTGTTGCCAAAGTAGGTGGATTGGGAGATGTTGTTGGAGCACTCCCAAAATATCAGAATGAAATGGGCGCGGCGAGCAGCGTTATAATGCCCTTCTACAATAACAAATTTACCAATTCAAATAAATTCAAAAAAGTATTTGGTGGACGTTTCAATTTAGGTGTACCTTTTGATTTTGATATCCTGACGCTAATTGATAATGCCTTGGGCTATGATGTTTATCTGGTTGATATTCCTGGACTTTTATATACCGATTATGTGTATTCGTCCAATGATACCGAACGTTTTTTAGGCTTTCAGATTGCGGCATTAGATTGGTTGGTACAATTGGATCACAAACCAGAGGTGGTGCACTGTCATGATCATCATACCGGGTTGATTCCGTTTATGATGTCACAATGTTATGCCTATGCGCAACTAAAAAACACCCCATCAGTATTCACCATTCATAACGCACAGTATCAAGGTTGGTTTGGACATGATAAAATACATCTTATTCCACCTTTTGACTTTTCAAAAGTGGGATTATTAGATTGGCAAAACCTCATCAACCCAATGGCATGTGCAATAAAATGTGCTTGGAAAGTGACCACAGTATCTCCTAATTACATGGAAGAGCTTAACTATGGTGCCAATGGTTTGGAAGATTTGCTACGTTATGAAAGCGGTAAATGTGTTGGTATTTTGAACGGTATTGATGCTGAACTTTGGAATCCGGCAACCGATGATAGTTTAATAAAAAATTATTCAATTAAAACTGTAGCGACTGGCAAAAAAGCGAACAAAGCATGGCTTTGTAAAGAATTTAACCTCAATCCAAAGTTGCCATTATTTGCATTTATCGGGCGTTTGGTAGGCGAAAAAGGAGCTGATTTGTTGCCTGATATATTCCACAATGCATTGGTTCATAAAAATGTTTCGATCTTCATGTTAGGCTCTGGTGATGTTGCCATGGAATATCAATTGGAAAAACTTAAATATCAATTTGAAGGCTATTACCACGCCTATATTGGTTATAATGAACGCTTGGCACATATAGTTTATGCGGCGGCAGATTTCTTGCTCATGCCATCTCGTGTTGAACCTTGTGGGCTTAACCAAATGTATGCTTTACGTTATGGAACAGTCCCTATTGTAAATAAAATAGGAGGATTAAAAGATACCGTACAGGATTTTGAAAATAATGGTTTTGGGATTTTGCATGATGGTGCTACTGTTCATGAAGGTAGTTTTGCTATTCACAGAGCCATCAACTTTTATAACGATACCGAGCAATTTAAAGCTAATCGTAACGTGATGATGAAAATTGATCATTCATGGAATTCATCTGCACAAGCCTATATAAATTTGTATAATTCCTTAATTCTATAACTATGTACCACAACAAGGTAATTTCTATCATTTTGGGTGGTGGACAAGGCTCTCGACTTTACCCACTAACTGCAACACGCTCTAAACCAGCTGTACCTATTGCTGGAAAATATAGATTGGTGGATATCCCTATTTCCAACTGTATCAATTCAGAAATTAAGCGAATGTTTGTATTGACGCAGTTCAACTCGGCATCACTAAACAAGCATATAAAAAATACCTATCATTTTAGTTTTTTTAGCCAGGCATTTGTAGATGTCTTAGCCGCAGAGCAGACAATGTCTAGTACCTCATGGTATCAAGGTACTGCCGATGCGGTTAGACAAAATATGACCCATTTTTTGAATTACGATTTTGAATATGCGCTCATTCTCTCTGGCGACCAGTTATACCAAATGGATTTTAACAAAATGTTAGATGCACACATTTCAAACCAAGCCGAAATTACTATTGCTACTTTACCAGTTGTGGAAAAAGATGCTACATCCTTTGGAATTTTAAAAACTGATGAAAACAATATTATCACTTCTTTTATAGAAAAACCAAACGCTAGCTTATTGCCTGATTGGACGTCTGAAGTCAGTGATGCCATGAAAGCACAAGGACGAAACCATTTGGCATCGATGGGAATTTACATCTTTAATAAACAACTGCTTATCGACCTAATGAATAATCCAAATACCAACGATTTTGGTAAAGAAATTATTCCGCAGTCCATTGAAAAGCACAAAACATTAAGTTATCAGTTTGAAGGCTATTGGACCGATATAGGGAATGTGGATTCATTTTTTGAAGCCAATTTAGGCCTGACCGACGATATCCCTCAATTTGATTTGTTCAACAACAAAAATCGAATTTACACCAGAGCCAGAATGTTGCCCACCACAAAAATCAGTGGTACCACACTCATCCGCGCTGTTATTGCCGAAGGTTGCATCATTAATGCCTCACGAATAGAACATTCAGTCATTGGCATTCGTGCCAGAATAGGAAAAGAATCGACTGTGATTAATACGTATATGATGGGAAGCGATAGTTATCAAACGATTGAAGAAGTGACCTCTACCTCAAAAATTGCCATGGGAATAGGGGAGCGGTGTTTTATAAAAAATGCCATTATCGATAAAAATTGTTGCATTGGAAACGACGTCAGAATTAACGGCGATTCTAATTCAAAAGACACAGAAACCGATACCTACGTGATTAGACAAGGCATTGTGGTTATTAAAAAAGGTGCTGTTATTCCGCATGGAACGGTTATTTAAATAGCTTTTCAAAATTGAATATAAAACCTCAACTTGCAACTGAGGTTTTTTCTATAATGGCCATTTTTTTCTTTTGAACATTCTTGATCGCATCTGATTTTTTACATATAAACCTAGTGTTATCAAGTGATAAAATTTATTGAAAAAAATAAGTAAATTTATCTTAATTCGTCAGTATATGAAAAACATCATAAACATATTAGTGTTTTTATCTACAACCGTAATAAGCGCACAGACTTCTGATGTCTTAATATGGAATTCTGATACCTTAAACCTTTATTCAAATCCTTTAAAATTAAAACCTGAATGGGATGAATTAATTTCTCTTAAAATTGAGAACGAAAGATCTTCTGAAAACAAAGATTCCGTAATGGAGACCTTAATTTTTTTGGGTAATTATAAAACCGAATGGCTTATTAAAAATGACAGTCTTTATCTCACTAAGATTACGTCTTTCTATGATAACTCTAAAATCAACTATCAACAATGGTTACAAACAGAACAAAAATCAATTTTTGCCAGTTGGGTCAATGAAAACCTAATAGTACATAAAGGAAATTGTATTATTTGTACTAATAATCACTATAAAAAAACATCTATTTATCCCAATGAAACTGTACTTAAATTTCAAAATGGCATAGTAATAAATGCTAAGAATTATATAAATCGGATTTCAAAAACATCTCGATTTTTATCCTTAAATCCTAATGGATATTTAGACTTCATCTATAAAAAAATTGAATGGGAAAATATACCCGAATTGAATGATAAACATTATCAAGTTTGGATAAGTGTAACACCTAATAAAAATGGAAAATTAAAAAACATTGATTGGGAAAATACCTTTATGTTGATAGATAATACTATAATCACTGATAAAGAAAATCCATTCATCAAAGAAGCGTTAAGAATCGTAAGACAAATCCCAGATTGGAATATTGTTATTAGGCATGATAATATTTTAAATCAACAAATATTAATTGTTTTTAATGCGCAAGTGAAAGATAAATATGCTCATTAAAGGAAATATAAATATCACTTCGCCTGTTCTTTCTGTTCAAAATTATAATACAACTTCTTCAAACTTCGTTTTAATACAGCAAACCGATAAATACCGATAACTAGAAAAATAGCACTAAAAACCAAGGCTATAATGGCTAAATATTGAAAGTCTGGAAAATCTTTTAATTGCAAAAAAGCAATACCACCTAACATCAAATACAATGACGAACGGATATATGAAAGTAAGGTTCGCTCATTGGCCAATCGCGTCCGTTCGATCGCCAAATAATCTCTTAAAATAATTTCCTGATCGGGTTTAAAATCACGACCAAACTCTAAAAGTTTCATGTTTTTTAATTGCATTGGCGCCGAGACTATTCTTCTCATACATCCTTTTTTATAAAATTAAAATAAAATTCAGATAGATTCAAATGATCGGAATTATTAATTGTTAGAATACCTTATAATATGTTAAAAAACAGCCAATATCACTATTTAAAATCGACAAATTTTAACAGTTTTAGTAATTTGCAGTTTAATTTTATCAAAAGTAACCATTATGCAACTATATCCTATTGAATCTGGTAATTTCAAACTTGATGGCGGTGCTATGTTTGGAGTTGTTCCAAAATCAATTTGGCAACGTACCAATCCTGCCGACGCCAATAATATGATTGATATTGCAGCGCGTTGTTTATTGATTGAAGATGGCAACAAACTCATTTTAATCGATACCGGAATGGGAAATAAGCAAAGCGATAAGTTTTTTGGCTATTACTATTTATGGGGCAATGATTCGATTGATAATTCGTTAAAAAACCTTGGTTTCCATCGCGATGATATTACCGATGTTTTTATGACTCACCTGCATTTTGACCATTGTGGTGGCAGCGTACAATGGAATAAAGATAAAACAGGATATGAACCGGCATTTAAAAATGCCCATTTTTGGACCAACGCCGCGCATTGGAAATGGGCAACCCAACCCAATGATCGGGAAAAAGCATCATTTCTGGCAGAAAACATCCAACCCTTAAAAGAAAGTGGTCAACTTAAGAATATACTGCTTCCTGAAGATCGGCTATTAAAAAATTCAGAACTTGGTTTCGATATCTTTTTTGCTGATGGACACACCGAAAAACAGATGATTCCGCTTATAAAATATCAAGATAAAACCATAGCCTTTATGGCCGATTTGCTGCCAACCGTTGGGCATCTGCCTCTGCCTTTTGTTATGGGCTATGACACACGTCCTTTATTAACCTTGGACGAAAAAGAAGTATTTCTCAATATGGCAGCCAACGAAAATTATTATTTGTTTTTGGAGCACGATGCACATCATCAAATTATTACCGTAAAGCATACCGAAAAAGGCGTCCGCTTAGATCAGGCGTTCAATTCAAAAGACATTTTTACACATTAATAAATTAATTATATGAACTGTGCGCGCGAAAATTCGACCACAAACACGAATGAAAAATTCTGCATTGCATAGAACTTTTAAAAAAACAATAAATATCTACCTATGAAATTATTAAAATCATTTGCTATTGTTGCTATTGCAGCATCAACATTTTATAACTGTGGTTCGACTGCTGGCGTTATTTCAACACCACTCGAAAATATTGACACCTTACCATTAAAAATTTCTGAATTAACCGATGCCGAACAAAAACACTGGGGACATTTAGATTTAAAAAATGATACCATTCCTGGGATGAGTGTTGATAAAGCCTATAACGAAATCATCAAAAACAAAAAAGGAGCATCGGTTATTGTTGCCGTCATCGATTCGGGAATTGATATTGACCACGAAGATTTGCAAGGATCAATCTGGACCAATACAAAAGAAATCCCTGGTAATGGTATTGATGATGACAAAAACGGTTACGTAGATGATATCCATGGTTGGAACTTTCTTGGAGATGGCTATGACGAGCAATTAGAGTATGTACGTCTATTAGCAAGTGGCGACACTTCAAATCCGCGCTATGCCGAAGCCAAAGCTGAAAGACAAGCTGAATATGACAAATACTTAGGTTATAAAACCAATTATGATCAGTTTTTACAACAAATTAAAAACGCAAACGATGCCTTAAAAAAGGAAACCAAAAAGGATAATTACACCAAAGAAGATGTGGAGGCCATTAGTACAAGCAACCAAATACTACAACAGTATATTGCCATTGCAAAATATGTTTACAGCATGGATTTTAAAAGTTTAGATGATGCTGAAACTGATATTACCAAAGGCTTGACAGATATCACAGAACGTCTTAACTATAATCTCAATATCGATTTTAGAGGTCGTAAAACAGGTGATAATCCTGACGATATGACCCAAAAATATTATGGCAACAACAATGTAAAACCAGTAAAACCATCTGAAAGCCACGGTACGCACGTTGCCGGAATTATTGCTGCCGGACGCAACAATGGCAAAGGTGCCAACGGTGTTGCAAACAACGTAAAAATTATGAGTATCAGGGCTGTTCCCAATGGTGATGAATATGATAAAGACATTGCATTGGCCATTAGATATGCAGCCGATAATGGTGCAAAAATTATCAATACAAGTTTTGGAAAACACTACTCGCCACATAGCGATTGGGTAAGAGATGCTATTGTATATGCAGCTTCAAAAGATGTGTTGATTGTAAATGCCGCCGGAAACGAATCCTTGGATTTAGATGTTAAAGACGTTTTCCCGAATGATGCTATTGGTACAGGTCCAGAAATTGCAGATAACTTTATTACCGTTGGTTCATTAGATTCTAAATATGGTTCTGCAATGGTTTCTGGATTTTCAAATTATGGAAAAATAAATGTCGATATTTTTGCTCCAGGTGGAGAAATTTATTCTACCGTTCCAGAAAATAATTACAAAAGTTACGGTGGTACTTCAATGGCATCGCCGGGTGTTGCTGGTATTGCGGCATTAATCCGGTCGTACTATCCAAAATTATCAGCTTCACAAGTTAAAAAAGTGATTTTAGATTCTGGATTGACACTTACCACAAAAGTAATAGTGGGAGGCGATTCTTCCAATGTAAAACCATTCAATGAACTGTCTAAATCTCAAAAAATTGCCAATGCCTATAATGCTTTGATCATCGCAGATCAAATGGCTAAAAACCTTTAATAACACCACTAAACATGAAATTTACCTTTGCTTTAAGTCTTAGTTTTCTTTTGTTGATGCCCGCTGTTAAAGCGCATTCACAAAATGATACGCCACCATCGTCCAATCCTCATTATTGGCAACAACATGTTGATTATACGATGGCGATTGATATGGATGTCAAAAATTACCGCTATTCCGGAACTCAAAAATTGGTTTATACCAACAACTCACCCGATGTTTTAAATCGCGTATTTTACCACCTTTATCCCAATGCTTTTCAGCCCGACAGCGAAATGGATGCACGTCTTAAAAGCATTCCGGATCCGGATGGGCGTATGGTCAACAATTTAGGAACAAAAGCAGAGCCTAATTATGAAAGCCGTATCAGCAAATTAGGTCCTGATGAAATAGGCTATATTAATGTAACCTCTTTACTTCAGGACGGTAAAAAAGTAAGCCATGAAACTCAAGGAACTATTTTGATTGTCACATTGGATAAACCTATTCAACCTGGAGAAAAAACAACGTTCGATATGGTTTTTGACGCGCAAGTACCGGTTCAAATCCGTCGTTCGGGTCGAAATAATGCCGAAGGCGTGGCCTTATCCATGTCCCAATGGTATCCAAAACTGGCTGAATATGATGATGAAGGATGGCATGCCGATCCTTATATTGCGAGAGAATTTTATGGCGTTTGGGGCGATTATGACGTCAAAATTACCATCGATAAAAATTATACCATCGGCGGAACGGGATATCTTCAAAACCCGAACGAAATTGGCCATGGTTACGAAACCGAAAAAGTAGCAAAACAAAAAGGAAAAACCCTGACTTGGCATTTTAAAGCTCCCAATGTCCATGATTTTACTTGGGCTGCCGATCCTAATTATATCCACGATAAAGTTCAGATGGAAAACGGACCGATGCTTCACTTTTTATACAAAGCTTCTTTACCAGCAGAAAAACTGGAAAATTGGAAAAAATTACAGCCTATTACCAAACAGTTAATGGAGTTTTACAGCACTCACGTCGGTCCATATCCTTATGATCAATATTCGGTCATCCAAGGCGGCGACGGCGGTATGGAATATGGCATGTGCACCCTTATAGTTGGTGAAGGCACACTTAACGGATTAATCAGCGTTACAGCACACGAATTGGCGCACAGTTGGTTCCAGTTTGTATTGGCAACCAATGAAAGTAAACATTCTTGGATGGATGAAGGATTTACCACATGGATCCAGGATAGAGCTCTGGATGCCGTTCATGAAAAAAACAGTGATAATCCTTTTACAAAATCTTACCGTTCGTACAGCGCCTTAGCAAATTCGGATAGAGAGCAACCTCAAACCACGCACTCGGACCGTTATGCCTTTAACTTTGCTTTTTCAATAGCTTCTTATACCAAAGGATCTATATTTTTATCCCAATTGGGCTATATTATTGGCGAAGATAATTTAGATAAAACCATCAAACAGTATTATAAAGAATGGGCATTTAAACATCCAAAACCAATGGATTTCATCAGAATTGCCGAAAAAGTTTCGGGATTGGAACTCGATTGGTATTTAATGGATTGGACCCAAACTACAAATACCATCGATTATGCCATTCAAAATGTAGATGCCAAAGACAACAAAACAGCTATTACCTTAGAACGTATTGGACTCATGCCAATGCCTATAGATATCGAAATAACCTATGCTGATGGTACAACCGCCCAATATTATATTCCGTTGCGGATGATGCGCGGCGCAAAACCAACGCCACAAACCACCAATGTTTTACAAAATTGGGCATGGGCACACCCAACTTATACGTTTGAAATTGAAAAGCCTAAAACTTCTATTACCAACATTAGTATCGATCCACGCGGTTTTATGGCCGATGTGAACAGAGAAAACAATGTTTTAAAATTGAATTAAAAAAGAAATAACTTTATAAAAACCGCTTTCACCAAGCGGTTTTTTTATTTGCTAAAGTAGTACCTTTGACGGCTTATGGACCAATCATTTAAAAAAATAGAAAAACTTAAAAGTCAGAAACTCATTGAAAAACTTTTTTCTGAAGGGAAGTCCATTGCCGTTTATCCCTTAAGATTGGTCTATCTTAAAACCAGTTTTGAAGATCCGGTAAAGCTAAAAGTTGGCGTTTCGGTAAGTAAACGAAATTTCAAAAAAGCCGTTGATAGAAACCGAATGAAACGCCTAATGAGAGAAGCTTATCGGCTTAATAAATCCAAGTATCTTAACAACATCACAGACCAATATGCGTTTATGATTTTGTACATTGGTAAATCTGAAACTGATTTTAATACCATTTCAAAAAAAATGAATACCTTAATGGATGTTTTTCTAAAACACCAAATCCCTCCTAAACTCTAAATCTTAAAACGCGATTATGAAAAAGCTATTCTCAAAAAAAATAGTACTTCCTATTTTTGTAGGTGCTGTGTTTATTACAGGATCGGCATTTAAAAATGATTTCTTCGAAATTGCAAAACAGATCGAAATTTTTACGACACTTTTCAAAGAAGTCAATATGAATTATGTGGATGAAACCAATCCTGCCGATTTGATGGATACGGCCATAAAAAGTATGCTTCAAGATTTAGATCCCTATACCAATTTTTACAATGAACAAGATGTTGAAGCCTCACGGATTAATAATACTGGCGATTATACTGGTATAGGAGCCAGCGTGCTGACGTTAAAAGACAAATTGGTTATCATAGAACCTTATAAAGGTTTTGCGGCAGATAAGGCAGGTTTAAAAGCCGGCGATGAAATCATTAAAGTTGATGATACTGTTATCGCCGATTTTAAAGATGATGCCGGAAATTTATTGCATGGTGCCGCAGGAACTTCGGTAACTGTTACTTATATCCGACAAGGTAAAACCCACACCGCAGCCATACAACGTGAAGCTGTAGAAATACACGCCGTACCTCACTTTTCAATGATCGATGGCAAAACTGGTTATGTCGTATTGCGAAAATTTAATGAAAAAGCATCTTCCGAAACCATAAATGCCATTAGGACTTTAAAAAGTCAAGGTGCTAAACAATTGATATTGGATTTGCGCGGAAATTTAGGTGGATTGCTCAATGAAGCGGTTAACGTGACCAATATTTTTATACCGCGCAATCAATTGGTGGTCACTACAAAATCAAAAGTAGATAAATACAACAAAACCTATTATACACAAAAGGAACCCATTGATACCGAAATTCCAGTAGTCGTTCTAATTGATGGAAAAAGTGCATCGGCCAGTGAAATTGTTGCTGGTGCTTTACAAGATTTGGATAGGGCCGTTATAGTTGGTGCAAGAAGCTTTGGAAAAGGATTGGTTCAACGACCAAAAGCCTTGGTTTATGGCACCCAATTAAAAATTACCATTTCACGCTATTACACACCTTCTGGACGTTGTATCCAGGAATTGGATTACTGGAACCGCGACGAATTGGGCAAAGCAACACGTACCAATAAAGAAGATTTTAATGCCTTCAAAACCAAACGTGGAAGAACAGTTTATGACGGTGGCGGCATACAACCCGATCTTGAACTTGCTATCACAAAATTAAGTCCGATTACCAACGCCATTGTCAATGAAAATCTCATTTTTGATTTTGCAACCGATTATTATTATTCACATCAAATTACAGATTTAAAGACTTTTGAATTAAAAGATGCCGATTTTAAAGCCTTCAAAACTTTCTTAAAATCAAACAACTTTACTTTTGAAACCGAAACTGAAAAAGCTTTTGATAAAGCACTTAATGTAGCAAAAGAAGAAACCTTGACCGACGTTATTGATGCACAATATGCCAACTTAATACAAACCTTAAATACCTATAAAACAGATGCTATAGATACCAATAAAACACAACTTATGGCTTTATTGACTGAAGAAATCGTAAAGCGTTATTTTTATAGCGAAGGCATGTACACGTATTATGTCAATCATAATCCGGTCATCAAAAAGAGCACAGAAATACTAAATAATCCATCTACTTATTTAAATTATCTACAATAAAGTACATACATCGATAAGAAAACAACATTTTTAAAATTTTCGGTATATTTAATTTTTCAAGTGAATTAGATATGAAACAAGTTTTGGTCATAGCCATGTTTTTTTCTCAAATAATTTGGGCACAAGAAGAATTAAAACACGAGGTATTTTTTAAAACCGATGCTTATGATGTGTCTGTACCCGAACAAGCCCGACTCTTGACTTTTTTATCCCAAATTGAATCTTTGGATATTGAAAAAATATCCATATACGGATTTACAGACGATAGAGGCAGCGCAGATTATAACATGACACTCTCACAAAACCGAGCCAACAGCATTAAAGTTATTTTCTCCGATAATGAATTTGACGAATCTGTGATTACCAATGTTGATGGTAAAGGAAAAATTTTATTAAAAGTTGTCCAAGAAGAAAATGTTAGTAAAATAAGAAGTTTAAATAGAAAAGTTGAGATTATTGTAACTCCTGTTTTTCCACCAAAACCGGAAGTTGTTACCATGCCTAAAACAGCAAGCGAAACTTTGGCGGGCGATATAAAAATTGGAGATCATATTTTATTGGACAATATTTTATTTAAAACCAGCTACAGTTATCTCCTTCCCGAATCGGTAAAAACTTTAGAAGAAATCTCAAAAATACTTCTCAAACGGACCGATATTTATTTTACCATTCAAGGTCATGTGTGCTGTACACAAAATAGCCGGGATGCTTACGACCGAAAAACCAAAAAACAAAATCTATCCGTAGCAAGGGCAAAATATATCTACGATTATTTGGCTAAAAAAGGTATCGATCCAAAACGAATGAAATATGTGGGCATGCGTCGTAAATTTCCGTTAGGGGGCGAAGCAAAATATGATAGGCGCGTCGAGATTTTAGTAACTTACGTCAAAGAAAACAATGACACCTCTGAAGCTAATTAATCTTTTAGCATTGCGATATGAGGAATGCCATCTTCAAGATAAACTTCATCTATTTGATTAAATCCCAAAGTATTATAAAAATCCTTTAAATATAATTGTGCAGAAATTTTGATTTTCGTTTCATTAAATGCCTTTTGAATAGTGTTTATAGAGGCGTTCATAATGTCATAGCCATATTTAAATTGGCGTTGATCTTTTTTGACAAGTACTCTGCCAATACTAGCAAACTCAAAATAATCGCCAGGTTTAAATATTCGGGTATAAGCTATTAACTCACCTTGTTTATAACCCAAAATATGCAATGCTTTTTGATCCTTATAGTCTATATCTTGATAAACACAGTTTTGCTCAACCACAAAAATTTCGCTTCGCAATTGCAAAATGGCATAAAGTTCATCAGTAGTCAATTCTGAAAAATCTTTTGATATAATCTTTAGCATTCTTATGGTTAATAACTACGTAAAAAATTGATTTTAAAGAGTATTACAGATAACATTCATCTAAATGAAATTACTTTAATATCCAATTTATTGAGTTACCGGAATCTTATTGATGCGGGTTTCATGTCGGCCACCTTCAAACGGTGTATTTAAAAACGTATCTACCATTTCAATTGCTTGTGGCAAGGCTATAAATCGTGATGGCAAACTCAAAATATTAGCATTATTATGTTGTTTTGCCAAGGCTACAATCTCTTTATTCCAACATAACGCCGAACGGACGCCTTGATGTTTATTGGCCGTCATATTGGCACCATTACCACTTCCACAAATAATGATTCCGTAATCTACAGCTTTAGATTCGACATCTTTAGCCACTGGATGAATAAAATCTGGGTAATCTACACTGTCATTTGTATCGGTACCATAGTTATTAACCGTGTAACCTTGGTCTTGTAAGTGTTTTACGATAGCTTTTTTATACTCGGTTCCTGCGTGATCATTACCTATTGAAATTGTCATAATATGAATGTTTTATTATCAAATATTTAGCCGATAAAGTTACAAAATAATATAGTGAGTCTGTTGGGAAATTAACATCTAAAATAGAATTATTCATAACATTTAATTACCTGTTTATAAACTCGTCGCCATTGCTATAAATATTAAAAACAGACTATCGATCTTTGTCAATAACTAGGAATGCAGGAATAAAACCTACCTATATACTCAATAAAATAGTAAGCAACGATTAATTTCAATTAAACATAATAACAATTGTTATGCACGAGTTGCTTATTACATGTTGATAACTTGTCGTTAAAATCTAAAAGATAAATTTTATAAATCCGATAATTTTTACAAGCCAAAAAAGTATTGATATGACCAAAAAAGTTAGCCATTTTCTTTAGACAGTTTATCAGCATATCATTCTGCCCATATCAACATCAATTTACAATAATCTTATCAGTAAAACCATGTTAATTTAGGTTCTCAACGGTTGTTGATAAGTATTAAAATCCATTAAAAACCAATCAGTTTAACAAAAATAACCTGTTCATAAGATCTTAAGTAAATGCTTTAAGTCACTATTCAAAGTAAAACTAAAAAAAGTTATAACCGTTATTAACAAGCCATCATAACCACCATTATTTTTTTAAAAATTTAATAAAAACTTAATATGATATATATAAATGTGGATAACTGTTTTTATTTTTGAATTAGAACTTTTAAAAGCAATTAAAAGAAAATTTGAGAATAGATAAATTGAGGTTCGACTTAAAAATTTTGGAAGGATTGATCGGTTTAAAATTTATTTTACGTTAACTTAACTATTAAACAGCTGCTGTTTTCAGATTTTAAACGTAGTTTTGCACAAACTTAACTACCAATCTTCTCCTTTAGTTGAGTTTTGATAACTGAATTTCGTTAACTTTAGAAATTCTATAAGATCATATTATAATAAATGACAAAAAAAAGAAGAAAGGGATCGTCAAATAAAATCTCGAACCTAACAAATACAATTCTAAGTATTTTAAAAAAAGATAGAAACCAATCCTATAATTATAAACAAATAGCTGCAAAACTTGAAGTAAATGATGCTTCGAGCAGAAATCAGATTATAAAAAAACTTCAGCAATTACTTGCTAAAAAAGAAATTGTAGAAACTGAGCGAGGTAAATTCCAAGCCGTTGTAAATACCGAGTACCATACAGGAATTTTGGATCTTTCTGCACGAGGTTCGGGTTATATTATTTGTGAAGATTTTGACGAAGATGTCTTTATCGCTTCCAATAATATCAATAAAGCTTTAGATGGTGATACGGTTGAATTTTACACATACAAACGCCGTAAACAAGGTAAGTTTGAAGGTGAAATTACCAATATTATCAAACGTGCCAAAAATGAATATGTTGGTGTGATCCAAATACATTCCAACTATGCATTTGTTGTGGTCAATAGCAGTAAAATGTACAAAGATATTTTTGTGCCCATTAATAAAACCAATAAAGCTGAAGATGGCGATGTTGTTTTGGTTTCATTGGAAAGCTGGGAACAGAACGAAGATTCCCCAAAAGGTTCGGTCATAAAGATTTTAGGAAAACCTGGCGATCACAATACTGAAATTCATGCCATTTTAGCCGAATATGGTTTGCCTTATGAGTTTCCAGCCGAAGTAGAAGCTTATGCAAATACTTTGGATACATCAATTACTGAAGCGGAAATTGCCAAACGCCGTGATATGCGAAATGCGCTAACATTTACCATTGATCCTAAAGATGCCAAGGATTTTGATGATGCCATTTCATTTGAAATTTTGGATAGTGGTTTATATGAAGTGGGCATCCATATTGCCGATGTTTCGCATTATGTGCAAGAAGGTTCGGTTTTGGATGATGAAGCTTATGAACGTGCAACCTCGGTTTATTTGGTGGATAGAGTAGTGCCAATGCTTCCAGAAGTATTATCAAATAATGCCTGTTCTTTGAGACCTCATGAAGAAAAATACACTTTTTCGGCAGTGTTTCAGATGGACCAAAATGCAGAGGTAAAACAACAATGGTTTGGACGTACAGTGACGTATAGCGATGCGCGTTTTTCGTATGAAGAAGCTCAGAACATCATTGAAAACAATCCAAACATTCCTGATGCATCAGATATAGCATCAATAGATACTTTTATTCCGGATAATATTGCCATTGAAGGCAATGAGTATCATGCTGATAAAAAGGTTGCTTATGCCATTTTAAAAATGGATGAAATGGCAAAATCCATGCGTAGCAAACGTATGAAAGACGGCGCCATTTCATTTGATAAAGTAGAGGTAAAGTTTGATTTGGATGAGCAGGCCAATCCGATTGGTGTCTTTTTTAAATCGAGTAAAGATGCCAATAAACTCATTGAAGAATTTATGCTATTGGCCAACAGAAAAGTTGCCGAATTTATCGGAAAACAATCGCCTAAAAAAACGTTTGTTTATCGTGTTCATGATGAACCGGACGAAAGTAAATTGGCTGCATTGCAAGGTGTCGTTTCTAAATTTGGCTATAAATTAAACTTTAAGGATCGCAACAGTATTGCCAATTCATTAAATGGTTTATTACGTGATGTTCAAGGTAAAAGAGAACAAAACTTGGTAGATACCTTGACCATAAGAAGTATGAGCAAAGCTGAATATACCACGCATAATATTGGACATTATGGTTTGGCTTTTGATTATTATACACACTTTACGTCGCCCATCCGACGTTATCCTGATGTGATGGTGCACCGATTATTACAACGCTATTTGGACGGAGAAAATTCGGCAAGCGAAGTGATTTATGAAGAAAAATGTAACCATTCCAGTAATATGGAAAATTTGTCCACAAAAGCCGAACGTGATTCTATCAAATACATGCAAATCAAATTTATGGAAAACCATAAAAATGAAGAGTTTGTTGGTGTTATTTCAGGAGTAACCGATTGGGGAATTTATGTTGAAATTATCAGTAATAAATGTGAAGGGATGGTTTCTGTTAGGGATATGGACAATGATCATTATGAATTTAATCAGGAAGATTATGCTTTGATAGGTAGAAAAACAGGAATCAGTTACCAACTTGGCGAAGAGGTTGTTGTAAAAGTAAAAAACACAGATTTGGTCAAAAAACATCTCGATTTTACATTGATTGGAAAACCTGAAATTATTCAGTTGTAACAATTGGATGTTAAGTTCTACCTATTTATTAAATTAGAAAATTATGATTCTTACCACGACTAATTCCATCGAAGGTTTAAAAATATATGAATACAAAGGTATTGTTTCTGGAATTTCATTGAATATTCAGAGCATGTCCATGACCTTAAATCTCAAAAAATACTACGATAGTATTGCTGATAGTGTCAATGCTGAAAAAGAGAAAGCTTTTCAGCAAATACAAGACCAAGCTAAAAATTTAAATGCTAATGCTATTGTAGGAATTACGGTTGACGTTGAATTTACTTCTAATAATTTTGTTGCGGTTTCAGTAACAGGAACTGCGGTATCGGTAGCTTAAAATTTAAGTTTTATT
The DNA here is from genome assembly GCF_035577925.1 of Gelidibacter sp. Classification (GTDB taxonomy): domain Bacteria; phylum Bacteroidota; class Bacteroidia; order Flavobacteriales; family Flavobacteriaceae; genus Gelidibacter. The sequence continues at coordinate 16,922 of NZ_DATJCY010000217.1, forward strand.
TATCATACATGCTTTTAGTAATAAATTATTAATAATTAACTTTAAAAAGTATTTCATAAGTTAAACATCTAAACTATTAATTATGAAAAAGTTAATGATAGTGCTATCACTTTTTTTAAGTGTAAATGCTTTTAGTCAAAGAGAAATTGAAAAAAATCTTGGCGATTTTAATGAAATTAAAGTCTTTGATTTGATCAATGTCGAGTTGGTAAAATCCAATGAAAATAAAGCAGTTATTTCTGGAGATAATTCTAACGATGTAGAATTGGTCAATAAAAACGGATCTTTAAGGATACGTATGCGTCTGGGACAAAATTTTGTCGGAAATAAAACTATAGTTACTTTGTATTACAAAAACTTGGATATTATTGATGCTAATGAAGGAGCATATGTTTCGTCTGATGATATCATTAAACAATACAATTTTGAATTGCGAGTTCAGGAAGGTGCTATTATTAGAGTACCATTAAATGTCACTGATGCTAAAATAAAAGCAGTTACCGGTGGTGAAATTGAAGTAAACGGTAAAGCTGTAAGACAAGATATTTCTATTAATACAGGTGGCATTTTTCAAGGTGAAAGTTTTGAATCAGAATCCGCTTATGTATCTATAAACGCTGCTGGAGAAGCGAGAATCAATGCATCTAAATTGGCCGATATAAAAATTAGAGCAGGAGGTGACGTATATATTTACGGCAATCCCGAAAAAGTTAATGAAAACAGGATGTTGGGCGGTCGTATCCAACGTATGGATTAAGGACAAAAGTAAGTTACTCACTTTTACTATTTAAAATGTAGCAAAGTACTTGTGTCTATTATACTTTTTTGAACTTCTTAAACTTATATAAAAGCTAAAAAATTATGTAGCTTTGTTGAAACACAAATTTTATGTTCGACGAGGTTTTATCGGCGATTCCTTTTGGAATCATTTTGGCATTTACCATAGGTCCGGTGTTTTTTGTACTCTTGGAAACTAGTGCTACCAAAGGTTTTAAAAGTGCTCTTATTTTTGATTTAGGAGTTGTAGCTGCCGATATTCTATTCATCGCCATTGCTTTCTTAAGTACCAATAAATTGCTTGAAAAAATTAAGGACGATCCCAATTTTTTGGTGTTTGGTGGTGTTCTTTTAGTGGTTTATGGCATTATTACTTTTACAAAAACTTCAAGGTCGTTCCGATCCATTGTCCGTGAATATCATAGAGTTGAAATTCAGAAAAATTATGGAAAACTATTCCTAAAAGGTTTTTTATTGAATTTTATAAATGTTGGTGTTTTAGCAGGATGGTTGGCATTTATTATTATTGCCAATTCCTTTACGAGCACAAATGGTGGTGTTGTCGTTTTTCTTGCAACTATTTTGATTACTTATTTTGTTGTCGATTTATTTAAAATACTTATTGCTAAACGTTTAAAAAATAAATTGACGCCACGACGGATTTTTAAAACCAAGAAAATAATTGCTTTAGTAATTTTAGGTTTTGGAATTTTATTGCTGACTCAAGCTTTTTTTCCAAAAGAAAAGGAATTGCTCAAAGACCGATTGGAAATGATAAATCCTTTGAATTAATAGAACACTGATAACACAGATTTCTTATGATTATCAGTGATTTATTTCATTTATTATAAGAAAATCAGCGTCATCTGCATTCTAAGTTTTGGAACACTGATAACACAGATTTTATATGATTATCATAGATTTATTTCATGAATCATAAAAAAATCAGTGGCCATCTTCCAAATCAGCGCCATCTGCGTTCCATCTTTAAAATTTTCAATAAAAAAACCCCCAACTTTCGTTGAAGGTTTCTTGAGGCATCAAGCGTTCCGATAGCTATCGGGAGAACCGCTGTAGAAGGTTTATGTT
>NZ_DATJCY010000218.1:0-1509 GCF_035577925.1 Gelidibacter sp.
AGCGGCTATTATTACCGAGTTGGAGTTATCAATGGACAAAGAACGCGCCATTGACGATTATAAAACGGCCATTGAAAACAGTCTTAAAGATGCCAGAAAAATAGTGAGGCTGTCCAATAGCCTTTTGGACATGGCAAAAGCCAGTTATGATCCGTCGGAAATAGCGTTCAAATTAACTCGTATCGATGAGGTTTTATTAGATGCCCGACAACAAGTGCAACGCGCACATCCCAATTATAAAATTGATATCCACTTTGAAACCGATATTGAAACCGATGAGCAGATTTCTATTAATGCCAACTCCTATCTTTTAAAAGTTGCTTTTGTCAATCTTTTTGAAAATGGCTGTAAGTTTTCAGATAATCAACATTCTAAAGTATCCATCGCTTTTAAGGATAAAACTATTCATTTACAGTTTTCAGATCATGGTATTGGCATTTCTAAAATTGATCAAAAAAATATTTTCAAGCCTTTTTACAGAGGTGACAATCAAAAGTTTGCAGACGGTAATGGGATTGGACTTTCATTGACTCAAAAAATAATCGATTTGCATAAAGGTGAAATTTCAATGACTTCAAAACTTGGAAAAGGCACCGATTTTTTTGTAAACTTTCCTAATGGATAAGCCTTTTCTAATGAAATTCTAATTTATTTCTATCATTTCTCTAACCCACAAATAGAGGAGTAAGGGCAATCTTTGCACTTATTATATTCATAATGCACGAATTTTCCCTATAAAATAACATGAAGTTCATTTTAAAAACAGTCATTTATATAACGGTGACGCTCGTTTTTTATCACCCTTTAAATGCGCAAACTACCTTCACATTAGAGCGTATTTTAAAAACTGCCAAATGCAATAATCCGATTTTAAAATCTGAATATTTTAACGTTGCTATTGCTGAAAGTGATGTGCTTAGTTCAAAAATACGTCCCAATTTAGTGCTGAGCAATGAAACCATTCAAATTGCAAAAAACTCTGAATTAGCTGGCGGGACCCATTGGAACCATCCTGAAAACCGTGAAGTACTTTGGCAATTGTCCAAGGAATTTCAAATTATGGGTCAGCGTCAAAATAAAATTGATGTTGCGCTTAAAAACATGGAGTTATCCCAAAATGAATATTCTGAAATAGAAAGAGCGTTGCTTTTTGAAGTGGCCCAAAAATGGAATGAGGTATTAACGGCACAAAAACAATTAGAACTCATTGAATTTGCCAAAAACAATATGGACAGCTTGGTCAAAACAAGCCAAATTCGTTATAAAAATCAGGTTATTACTCAAACCGATATGTTTAGAACCGAATTATTGGCCAAGCAATATGCTTTGCAATACGGCTCTGGACGTCAAAACCTTTTAAACTTACAGAAAGAACTTCAATTTTTAATCGGCAGTAATGATCCGATAGAAATTGATGCCACTGAAGAACTTAATAGTAATGACTTCACCAATTTAGAGCAACTGCATGAACTTTCGGATACTTTAAGAAGTGATATGCAAATGACCAAA
>NZ_DATJCY010000219.1:0-5967 GCF_035577925.1 Gelidibacter sp.
AAGCATCTTTGTTTGGCAAGCACGCAGGAGTAAACGGATTACAACGGCACTTTGAACAATCCAAAGAGAAGATGAAAACCAACCCTGCGAAGTCTGTTCTCAAAAATTCGGTGGAACTTGCCATTCACACCACAAACAGCGAAAAGGAATTTAAAAAGCAACTTGCCGAACAGGACATTCACACCGTTGTCCGCAGAAACGACAGCGGACGGATTTATGGTATTACTTTTATTGACAATGGTAGCCGTACTGTTTGGAATGGCTCGCAGTTGGACAGAAACCTGTCGGCAAATCTGTTTAACGATTGGTGGAACAACGGAAACAAACCCGCATTGAAAGCACAGGACAGCCCTGTTTCCGATACGAACACGATAGACCACCAACCGACCAAAGACCTTTTCGAGTTTATCACGCAGGAACATTCGCACAGTTCTGATTTGGGATTGTTCAGCCTGTTGCCCCAAGCACAGGGCGAAGATTACGAGGAACAGGATTTTGCCAATAGAATGAAGAAAAAGAAGAAAACAAGACAAAAAAAATAATAGAGATTGTCCTTATTTTCAAAACAAGTTTTAAAATTACTTACCTTTGTTGTATGAAAAAATCAGATTAGCATATTTTTAGGAACATATAATCTCTGTCAAGGCAATAGATGTTGCCCTGACATTCTATTGAATTATTTAATAATAAATGCTAAAAAGATGAATTTTTTCGATAGCCCATTTAAGGGCAAAATAATTAGAGACCATATTACCAACCCCAATATCACGGCTGGGAAATATTCCTACTATTCCGGTTATTATCATGGACATTCTTTTGATGACTGCGCTCGCTATTTATTTCCAGATAGAGATGACGTTGATAAATTGGTCATAGGTTCATTCTGTTCCATAGGTAGCGGTGCAAGTTTTATAATGGCGGGCAATCAAGGGCATCGACATAATTGGATATCCAGTTTTCCCTTTTTTTATATGCCGGAGATTGAAGCATTCAATAAAGCAATTAACGGATTTGAAAACGCGGGCGATACAGTTGTCGGTAATGATGTTTGGATAGGGAGCGAGGCAATGATTATGCCGGGAGTGAAGATCGGTGACGGGGCGGTAATCGGTAGTAGGTCATTAGTCACCAAAGATGTTGCCCCTTACACTATTGTCGGCGGAAACCCTGCAAAACCGATTAAAAAAAGGTTTTCGGACGAAGAGATTCAGATCCTGTTAGATATCAAGTGGTGGGATTGGGATGAAGACATATTGACCGAAGCGATACCTTTAATTTGTTCAGGCAACATACAGTCTCTTTTCGATTTTTACAACCAAGTTGTAAAAATCGAAAAGAGAGATTTCCCGTATTGTTTTTGACTTATATGTAACAACTGCGAAAAGCCTTTCAGTTTTATTGCTGAAAGGCTTTTTTTAATGTAGAATTTGAAAAGGAGTATTTGAATAAAGAAATCATTACAAAAATCAAAAAGAGAGAAGTACGAGCAAAATTTTTAAGATTATCTACCTATTAGTAGATAGAAATTTATATCTTTGCGTTATGGAAACAAAAGAAAAAATAGTAACCGAAGCCATAACATTTATCACGACAAGAGGGACAAATGCTTTTAGTTACAAGGATATATCTAAAGAAATTGGCATTAAAACTTCTTCCATCCATTATTATTTTCCGACGAAAAATGATTTGATTGTAGCTGTTTTAGAACATGTTATTCAAAAAAATAAAGAAGACAGAAAACGAAACAATTACAGCAATATGAAATCGGCTTTAAGGGGTTATATAGATGAACATGTCTTAATAAGAGAGCAAAATAAAGTCTCAGTAATTGCTGCATTAGCGGCAGATATAAACACTTTAGAGCCTCAAATCAAAGCGATATTAAACAACTATATAGAAGAAGAGATAGATTACTTAGCACAAATTCTGAATAAAGGAGAAAAAGAAAACTTATTCGTTTATAAAGCAACTCCACGTATTCAGGCTTTAATGATATTGACAAATTTATTGGCTATTTCAAGAATATCGATGATAACGAAGGAAATATATTTTGAAGACGTAGCCCGACAAATAATAATTGACATAGAGAAAAAATAATGAAAAGAGTAGTAGTTACAGGGCTTGGAGCATTAACGCCCATTGGAAATAATGTAGACGATTTTTGGCAGTCGCTTTTAACAGGCGTTAACGGAACTAACCCCATTACAAAATTTGACACATCAAAATTCAAAACAACATTTGCTTGCGAACTCAAAGGCTTTGACCCATTAAACCATATTGAAAAAGCAGAAGCAAGAAAATACGATTTGTTTACGCAGTATGCTTTAATTTCCGTTGAAGAAGCCGTTAAAAATGCCAACATTAATTTTGAAACGCTGAACAAAAACCGTATTGGCGTTATTTGGGGGTCGGGAAATGGTGGTATCGGCACATTTCAACAGCAGGTAACTGAATTTGCGCAAGGGGACGGAACACCACGTTTTAGCCCTTTCTTCATCCCGAAGATGATAGTCGATATTGCTTCGGGCATCATCTCGATAAAATACGGGCTTCGGGGCATAAATTTTACAACTGTTTCAGCTTGTGCAACTTCCAATACCGCAATCATTGATGCCTTTAATTATATCCGTTGGGGCAAAGCAGATATGATAATAACAGGCGGTTCGGAAGCGCCTATTAACGAAAGTGCCGTTGGTGGTTTCAACGCGTCAAAAGCATTGTCAACCTTAAATGAAAATCCGCAAATGGCATCACGTCCTTTTGACATCAACAGAGACGGTTTTGTTATGGGCGAGGGAGCAGGTGCAATTATTTTGGAAAACTATGAACACGCTATAAAACGAAATGCTCCAATTATTGCCGAGATTGCTGGCGGTGGCATGGCTTCAGACGCATATCATTTAACTGGTACGCACCCAGAGGGAGAAGGGGCATATTTAGGTATGGTTTTAGCATTGGAAGACGCAAATATTTCCGCCAATGAAATAGATTATCTGAACACACATGCTACATCAACACCACAAGGCGATATGAGCGAATTAAAAGCAATAGCAAGACTTTTCGGCAGACAAGGCAAATTAAATATTAGTGCGACAAAATCAATGACAGGACATCTGTTAGGTGCTGCGGGGGCTATCGAAGCAATCGCTTGTATTAAAGCTGTTCAGAATAACATTGTTCCGCCAACAATCAATTCGGTAGATATTGAACCTGAATATAGGGATATATTTAACTTGACGTTACACCAATCACAACAACGGCAAGTGAATTACGCAATGAGTAATACTTTTGGTTTTGGCGGACACATTGCCACAAGTATTTTTAAAAAATATGCTGAATAGAGAGTAGGTGCTAACTTCGGTTTGCTCGTGTTGGCGCTAAATCGAAAGTTCAAGTATCCCAACATGTTCCTTCGTATAGAAGTTAAAAGTTGGCAATTATCGTAGAACAACCTACAGACAACACCAATATGTAACCGATAAATAATTACAAAATATGACCGACAGAGTAAACATCATCAATAACTACATCGATGGATACAACCAATTTGATATCAAAAAAATGGTTGCAGACCTTGACGATAATATTGTTTTTGAAAACATTCAAAATAATGATATAAGTTTATCGCTGAAAGGGTTAACAGCGTTTAAACAACAGGCAGAAACAGCAAAAACATACTTTGCAAAGAGAACACAGACAGTTAAATCGTTTAGGCATTTTGACAACAGCACTGAAATAGAAATTGATTATACAGCAATTTTAGCAATTGACTTTCCGAACGGCTTAAAAAAAGGGCAAAAGCTAAAGTTATCAGGAAAATCCGTGTTTGAATTTAAAAAAAACAAAGTGATTAAATTGACAGACATTAGTTGACATTAAAACCAGCGAACAAGAATATGACTTTACTAAAACATAAAAAAATTACAATAATTGGTGCCGGGCCTGTTGGATTAACAATGGCGAGATTGTTACAGCAAAACGGCGTGGACATTACAGTTTACGAGAGAGACAAAGACCAAGATGCAAGGATTTTTGGTGGGACACTTGATCTGCACAGGGATTCGGGACAGGAAGCAATGAAAAGAGCGGGATTGTTACAAACTTATTATGACTTAGCTTTACCAATGGGTGTAAATATTGTTGATGAAAAGGGCAATATTTTAACCACAAAAAATGTAAGACCCGAAAATCGTTTTGACAATCCTGAAATAAACAGAAATGACTTAAGGACTATCCTATTAAATAGTTTACAAAATGATACCGTCATTTGGGATAGAAAACTTGTTACCCTTGAACCTGATAAGGAGAAGTGGATACTAACTTTTGAGGATAAATCGAGTGAAACAGCAGATCTGGTTATTATTGCCAATGGTGGAATGTCTAAAGTAAGAAAATTTGTTACCGACACGGAAGTTGAAGAAACAGGTACTTTCAATATACAAGCCGATATTCATCAACCGGAGGTGAACTGTCCTGGATTTTTTCAGCTTTGCAATGGAAACCGGCTAATGGCTGCTCATCAAGGTAATTTATTATTTGCGAATCCTAATAATAATGGTGCATTGCATTTTGGAATAAGTTTTAAAACACCTGATGAATGGAAAAGCAAAACGCGGGTAGATTTTCAAGACAGAAATAGTGTCGTTGATTTTCTCCTGAAAAAATTTTCCGATTGGGACGAACGCTACAAAGAACTGATTCGTTTGACATCATCTTTTGTAGGGTTAGCGACACGAATATTTCCCTTAGATAAGTCTTGGAAAAGTAAGCGTCCATTACCCATAACGATGATTGGAGATGCTGCTCATTTGATGCCTCCTTTTGCAGGACAAGGCGTAAACAGTGGGTTGATGGATGCCTTGATATTGTCGGATAATCTGACCAATGGGAAATTTAACAGCATTGAAGAGGCTATTGAAAATTATGAACAGCAAATGTTTGCTTATGGAAGAGAAGCACAGGCAGAATCAATAATAAACGAAACGGAAATGTTCAGCCTCGACTTTTCTTTCCAAAAACTAATGAATCTATAAAACAGAAAGGCGAGGAAATGAAAGAGAAAATAGTTAAAAAAAACGGAATAAGACTTTTTACCGAAAGTTTTGGATGTGAAAAAGATCCGGCAATACTCTTGATTGCGGGAGCAACGGTATCCATGTTGTATTGGGATGCTGAATTTTGCCAGAAACTATCTGAAAAGGGATTTTTTGTTATTCGCTACGACAATAGGGACGTAGGAAAATCTACTAATTACGAACCGGGTTCAACCCCCTATGATATTGTTGACTTAACCCATGATGCTATTTCAATTTTGGACGGCTATAAAATAGTCAAAGCCAATTTTGTGGGAATTTCACTGGGCGGACTGATTTCTCAAATAGCATCAATAAAATATGCCGACAGGGTAAGTTCAATAACACTAATCTCATCAGGTCCTTGGGGCGACTCAGACCCCACAATTCCTGAAATGGATACGCGTATTTTAGATTTTCACGGAAAAGCTGAAACCGTAGATTGGACAAATGAAGACAGTGTGGCAAATTATTTAATTCAAGGTGCTGAATTGATGAGCGGCAGGAAACAATTTGACAAACAAAGAAGTGAAAAACTGATTAGAGCCGAATTTAAAAGAGCTAATAACTATATAAGTATGTTCAATCATGCGGCACTGCAAGGTGGTGAAGAATACTGGAACAGATTGAGCGAAATCAATCAACCAACCTTAATTGTACACGGAACGGACGATAAAATATGGCATTTTAAGAATTCAGCAGTTTTACTTGAAAAGATAAACGGCTCAAAACTAATAACGCTTGATGGAACCGGACACGAACTACATTTCGAAGATTGGAATAAAATTATTGATGGAATAACGCAACATACAACAAATAACAAAAGAATGAACAAATAGGGTATTATGTATTTCCAAATCAACGGTTTAGAGATTGAAGCTAATATCAATGTGTT
>NZ_DATJCY010000220.1:0-1998 GCF_035577925.1 Gelidibacter sp.
CTTTATGCGAAGGAGGATTTGTTGCATCGTCAAATTGTAGCTGTTGTTAATTTTCCAAGAAAGCAGATCGCCACATTTATGAGCGAATGTCTGGTGATGGGCGCCGTAAAAGATAAGGATGTGTGCTTGTTGCGACCGGAAACCAAGGTTAAAAATGGATCTGTTGTGGCTTAAATTATAGCTGATAAAAGACTATAGATGTACAAAGATTTGTGTGCGACAAGGATCGGTTTGGTTTGATACATTGAAAATTGGTTTTGTTTCTGGCTCTAAAGAGTGCCCGATTTTGCCTGATATATTCTTTAGGACGGGATTAAAAATCAAGGGAAAAGCATCTCATATAATTTTTTGATGTATGCCTAGAAGCGTAAAGATGTTATGGAATCACTTTTTTGAAAGGTGATTTTTTTATGCCTTAAAACGAAATGACCATTTTAAAAAAGAGCGCATAGTGTATTTTTTGACCTTTGAGAAGCAATAGAAGTAGGGTGGTTGAGGAATGTGAAAAGGCTTACAAAGAATATTGCCGATATGATTACTAGCTGTAAATGCTGTATAAGAGTCTAAGCAGTACCTAATTGAAGTGGATCTTAGAACGTTATTAAACTGCTTGAATATGGGCTTATCATCGTTATAAAATCGATACAAAATCGTGTTATAGTCGCTGTATAGTCGATATGAACTCGATATAAAGTCGATATAAACTCGGTATATAGTTATTATAACTATTGGAGATGTTAAAATGTGTGCCTCTATTGTGTTTGAAATGCGGTGTTGTTTGGGGGTATTTGAGATTAGGTTAAAATTGACTATTTTTAGGGTGCTTATGGTCTAATATATAGAATGTTATGGCACGACAAAAAGGAATTGTAAAACTGGACGGCACTTTGGGAGGTGTGAATTTCTACAAACGCGAGGGAGAGCATCTTGCAAGAGTTTCGGGTGGTGGTTTTAATAGTGAGAGCATCAAGCGTTCGGCGTTGATGCGGGGCAACAGTAGTGAGATGGGGCTTGCCTCGGTTGTGAACAAGGTATTTAAGCAGTCGTTCAGAAGCTTGTGGCTGGATAAAAACTATGGGAGTGTGCACTACCGGTTGCAGTCGTTGTTTATGGAAATCAAGAATTTGGATGAGGTATCGGTTTTTGGCAAGCGTTGCGTGGCCGAGGGGATGGCTACGGATTATGGCAAGCGTTTGTTAAAGGATTTTAGGTTTCAAGAAGGATCGGGGGTGTTGTTGAGCGGCAAGTTGGCGTTTGATTGGACCACGCCCCGAATGACCGTAAGTGGTTTTGATATGGAACGGATGGAATTGCCAGATGGCGTGGATTTGTTGGGCGTGCAATTGTTGACGGTCTGTTTTGATTTTGAGACTTTGGATTTTTCGTTTCAGTTGAGTGGGCTGTTGGAGCTTTTCAGGGATTTTGGGGATGATCATTTTAGTTTGGAAACGGCACCTCTTAACGCTTCTGATCCTGGGGTGCGCTATGCCATGTTGCGTTTGGCGCACTATCAGCAGGTCAACGGGACGAATTATTTGATGCGCGGTGATGCGGGCATTCGGTATGGGTTTGTGTCGGTGGTTTGAGTTTTTTATTGAAACCAAGGTTGTTTTCTCTATTTGTTAACCACAAGGGAAGTTGTTATAGAACGATGATCATAGACCGGTAGCCGTCCTTTTTGACTTTGATTTTTTTTGAGTTTAAAATACAGTCTTACTTCGATATGTTCTAAAGGAAATCTTGAAAAGGAGGGAGTTGCGCTTCGTATTTTAAATATCCGTAGGGTTTCGCATTTTAAATATCTATGAAGCTATAAAATTGTAAACAATTAATAAATAGCTACATACAGGCTTGGATAACTTAATGGAATTTCGCATATTTGGGAGTTATCGGTCAGTGTAGAAAGCCAACCGCACATTCAAGCACATTTGGTTTTTGCCGACACTCAAAGCCAAAACAAAAAACCGAAAGAGCTTGAATTTTGCCAACGCTCAAAAT
>NZ_DATJCY010000221.1:0-2943 GCF_035577925.1 Gelidibacter sp.
CTAATTATTAATCTATTGGATAATAAGTTTATGGATGGGTTTTTAGACAGTCTGCCGTTCCTCGTGTATGCGTAGTTGCTGATTATTAACGATAAATTAAATTAGAATATGAAAACATTTAGAGAGATTGCAGAAATGCACTATGCTTCCGAACCAAGTAATGAGTTTGATAAGAAGTACAGAGAAAATAGGATAACTGCTCTTGAAAAGCTACTAACCAAGCAATTACGCATACACGATGTTGTAGGGCGAAGCGAACAGTTATTGGCGTTAGCTCAGTATATGTGCGAACACCAAAACAACTTAGATGGCAAAACGGCTAAAGATTACTTGCAAGACTTTCTCAGCCAATAATTGCCTACAACTCACAAATATGCGAAATCCCAACAACCTATCCAAACCTAGTATATGGCTATTTATTAATAGTTTACAATTTTATATCTTTATGGATATTTAAAATACGAAACTCTATGGATACTCAAAATGCGAAGTCCAAATTTAATCCTGATTTTTTTAAAATCAGCTTAGGAATGCATTGTGGCAAAAACGTAATTTGGATAAAATTTGATTATGATAAATCATTAAAGGACATGTTGCAGCAAGCCACCAAAGCCTACTGGTCAGCATCACAAAAATCGTGGTATATAACTGATAATAGACATAATAGAAGTATTTGTGACATAAAACAAAATAATGTAGGAAAAGAAGTATTGTCAAAAATATCTGCTATTAATTTCCCCGAATTTCAAAAACATCAAAATATTCTTATGCTTAAGGGGTTGTCACCAAACACTGTTCGTGCCTATTCCATTGAGTTTGCACAATTACTTTATGTGCTCAAAGATTTTCCTGTACAAAACCTTTCGCCCGAAAAACTACAAAGCTATTTTTTGTACTGTGCCAAAGAATTGAAGCTTTCGGAAAACCAAATCCATAGTAGAATGAATGCCATTAAGTTTTACTTCGAAAAAGTTTTGCATCGCGAAAAAATGTTTTTTGATATTCCTCGACCCAAAAAACCTTTGCTCTTGCCAAAATCATTGAATTTTGAGGAGGTTAAAAAACTCTTTGAAGTGACTGACAACATGAAGCATAGGCTTATTCTACAACTATGCTACGGAATGGGGTTGCGTGTCAGTGAAATTGTGAATCTTAAAATTGAAGACATTGATAGTAAAGTAATGAAGGTACGCATACACCGTGGTAAAGGCAAAAAAGACAGGTATGTCAATCTGCCACATTCAGTATTGAAGGAATTACGCAGCTACTATAGGGCTTATCTCCCAAAATTCTTTCTTTTTGAAGGTCAATATGGTGGGCAATATACGGTGCGAAGTGCGCAACTTGTTTTTAAAAATGCAATGAAAAAGGCAAAAATCAATAAAAACATTGGTATTCATGGATTAAGGCACAGTTATGCCACTCATCTTTTAGAATTTGGAACAGATATTACGCTTATTCAAAAGCTTTTGGGGCATAATGATATTCGCACAACACAAATCTACGCTAGGGTTTCGGACGCAACGCTTACCAAGGTTGTTTCGCCCTTAGATCGCATGTCAACCTAAAGATTGCTTTTCGGCCATTACCAAAAACAAAAAACGGTTGTAAAGCTATTTCTTCACAACCGTTTTTATAATTCTTGAAACGTTTATTTAAAAATCAATTTCAAAATATAATTAGGCTTCGCAACTTGCACACTCTTTCTTTTGTGCAAATTTCTGCGCGGCATTCATACTGTGCTGGTAGTAAAGTGATTTTAACCCGAGTTTCCAAGCGGTAACGTGAATTTTATTGATCTCTTTAACCGGCATTTCTGGATGCACAATGATATTTAAGGATTGTCCTTGATCGATATAGTTTTGACGATGGGCAGCTTGGTAAATCAAATCCAATTGGTCAATTTCTGAGTAGGTTTTAAAAACATCCTTTTCGTTTTCAGTTAAAAAATCGAGATGTTGCACTGAGCCGTCATTATTACGGATATCGCGCCACACTTCTTGCGTGTTTTGACCTTTTTCTTCCAGCAATTTTTCCAAATAGGAGTTCTTAATGGTCGTTTTTATCTTTGCAATATCTTTCACATACACATTGGACCAAATAGGCTCAATACCTTGTGATACCTGACCCAAGATAAAAGCCGATGAGGTGGTAGGAGCAATGGCATTTAAGGTCGCATTACGTCGGTTGTAGCCTTTAAGAGCTTCTGGTTCACCAAACTTTTGGGCCAATTCTTCCGATGCTTTATAGGATTTTTCTTTTATTAATTTAAAGATCTCATTGTTTAGGTTATATGCTTTTTCGCTGTTTAAAGGCAACATTTTTGATTGCAATAACGAGTGCCAACCCAAAACACCCAATCCTAAAGCCCGGTTATCTTTTGCAAAGTTGTAAGCGCGTTCCATAAACAAAAAGGTTTGTCGGTCTTCTCTGCTATCAGAATCACGATAAGCTTCTAGTTTGTCAATAAACTCGGTGATGACAGCATCCAAGAAATAAACCATGGTTTCAACCGCATCGGTGTTTTTCCATTGGTCATAATGCAACAGGTTTACTGATGATAAGACGCATACAAAAGACCAATCGTCATTAGACGGCAACATGATTTCGGTACAAAGATTACTGGCATAAATAGGCAAGTTTTTATCTTTATAAACATCGGCAGCAAAATTGTTGGCATTGTCTTTAAAGAAAATATATGGATAGCCCATTTCTCCTCTTCTTTGAAGCACTTTTGCCCAAATAGCACGTTTGCTGTCGTCGCCATCAATCATTTCCTGCATCCAATCATTGGTCACCGTTACGCCATGGGTAAGTTCTTGAATAGGATTTCCTTCGGTACCGATTTCCAAAAACTCCATAATATCCGGATGTTCAACTGGTAAATATGGCGAAAAACGACCACGTCTAACAGAACCTTGACTTACCACATCAACCATCGAT
>NZ_DATJCY010000222.1:0-2872 GCF_035577925.1 Gelidibacter sp.
TTACCTCAAAACAAAAAGATGCTTTTAAAAGAAGTCATGGACAACTTAACCCTTAAAGAATTTAACCTGTTCACTTTGGCTTATTTAAATACAAATCCTGACGATATTGACATCATAGCATTGGCTCCGCCCAAGCATCGTTTGTTATCCTATTCAGAAAAAACAATTAGGGATTGGATTGAAGAGGCTAATAAACTTCCTTTAGTTAGATATATTAAGCCAAAAATCCCTAAAGAATTAATAAAACACTCAACCTTAGCTAACTTACAAGAAAGCATTATTCAAAAAACAGCGTCTCCTTTACCTAAGACAAAAGAATATACATTAGAGAATGGAGTAAAAGTTGTTCTAAATACCAGAGATACCATTTTTAATCAAAATACCAACCAACAAAATTCAATAAGATTTCATGCTTTTACCCCTGTTGGAATACGATGTTATGCCCAGGAAGATTATTTCTCCACATTAAATGCCGCAGAGATCGTAAAGAATTCAGGCGTGGGAGGCTTAAACAAATTTGAATTAAAGAGATACTTGGATAGTAAAGATTTTAAAGGATCGGTTTTACCTTATATTGATTATGATGGATCCGGAATAAGAGGGTCTGTTAGTTTAAACGATTTGGAAACAGCTTTACAACTAATATATCTATACTTTACAGGTCCTAATAGAGATAGCCTGGCATTTGATGACTGGAAACTTAAAGCTAATTCCTCCCATGCTTTGAACAAAATTAATGAAAAGGATTTCATGACAACCATAAAATCAATATTGGGGGACAGCACATATTTACCTGAAGGCACCAAAGCTTTGGAAGGGGTATCAAAAACGGATATGGATCGAGCATTGGCAATATTTAATGAAATTTATGGCAATGCAGAAGATTTCACTTTTATTTTTACTGGTAGCTTTCCTCAAAATAAGGTTTTAGCGCTGTGTCAAAAATACTTGGGCAATTTACCGGTGAAGCCAGTCCAAAAATCTTGCAATCAGTTAACAACAAAACGCCATAGGTTGCCAAAGCCTCAGAAAATATACATGCCATCCACAGAATACATGCAAGAAACAAAAGTGCAACTGAAATATATTTCATCGTTAACCTCCAATGATTTAAATTGGAAAGAAGAAGCGAAACTACATTTATTACAGTACTTGATGAACTTTTCAATAATGCAAGAGATGCGGTTCAAATCTGAGGAGGAAGGAAGCTATAATATTTCTATATGGATAAACCGTGATAAATCCCGCATGTTCAATGAGGTTTCCCTTCAATTTACTTCTAACCCAGAATATGCGGACATATTAATTAAGAAGAGTAAACAATTTATCACAACGTTCAAAAAAAATCCTATTGATGCAAAACTCTTGAATGAATATAAAAATGAATTGGTGCGTTTTTTGGAATTAGAAAAGAGTGAAAAACATTCTTCTTCTATATCAAAAAAGATATATAATTATTACAAACATGGAAGACCATGGTATAGTATTGAAGAAAAACAGGTATATATAAACTCCATTTCAGAAGAAGATTTAAGGAGTGTGACTCAAAAATTATTAAATGTAAATCCCTTTCAGTTTAAAATGTTTTCTGCTGAAGCATTACCTTAACAGATTCAAAAACAATGCTAATAATTAGTTATTTATAAAAAATAGGGAGTGTACATGAGTACACTCCCATTAAAAAAATTAAATTTAATCTGGTTCTGGAACTGGACCATTTATTAAATTAATTCCTCCATCTCCTTCTGCTGGATCCTCAAGATTTTTTGAGTTATAAACCCTATATTCTAATTGTGGATCTCCAGAAAACACTACGGTACATTCATTGTTTTTCCGAGGACATTCAACATCTATTGTAGCCCATCCTCCAGGAACATAAATGTATTTGGTAGCGTAATAGTCCTTTTCTGCACTTGTTTTCACATAAGCAAAAGACACTCCTATGGCCAATATAAAGGCCAACATCGGTAAAATCATTTTCAACTTTCTCATAATAGCTGTGATTTAAATTAGTATGAATTGCCTACTCTGTTTCAGGTTTTCGGTCCTCCCCCTGCCTTTGTTGCGCAACAAAATTTCTTTATTCATTTTTATCTATATTTTATATTTACTGGTTTTAAGCATATAATACTGAGTAGTATCAAAAAGAGAAACACCAAAACCAAAATCAAGTGCTGCTTCCATGATAAAAGAGAGATTATACCTCCACAAGAACAGGGTAAGCTAGGGGCGAAAAAAAGAAGAGCCACAGTATATCCCGCAAAAATGAGCATCAACACCAAGGCTGCATAAAGCCCTAGCAATCGCGTTCTTCGCCAAACAATCAAAAGAGCAACAACAATTTCACTCACCGGAATAACGATGGCCGCAATAGCAGCAATGGTCTCTCCACCAAAAATTGGAGAATTCCTGATAGTATCATAAAACATCTTGCCTTCCAATAATTTGGTCAATCCAGTATATGCAAACAAAAGAATTAGCAGTAAGCTGACCAATACCACAAATACTTCACGAAACCTCACAAACTTTTTCATCTTTAATGGACTTAATTTCACACTTTAAAGCTCGTGAAAATCAAACAATTAAAACATATAAAAAAGCGAAAGAAACATGGAAAATAGTGTAAAAAACATGGAAAATAACGTCACTTATATGGAAAAAAGCGAAAACAACCCTATGCGCCCTTAAAAAAGCGTGGAATATCGGCCAAGACTAACCCGTCATATTTGGCAAAAGATTTGTACATCGTATCATAACTTGAAAACCCGTTATTATAGGCAATTTCCTTTAAAGTCAGATGGCTAAACATGATATCCCCAACCACGTTGACCATACGCTTTTTGGTATAAAACTCATAAAACGTACCACCATA
>NZ_DATJCY010000223.1:0-17179 GCF_035577925.1 Gelidibacter sp.
GGAATAAACTCTCTTAAAGGTGTAAAAGCAATTAAAAAAATTGTGCCCGCAACCATCAGTATGCTGGACAAGGATACGATAACAAACACGTTTAAACGTGTGAGTTTAATGGCAAATCGTTCTTCAAAGGTATCTTCATTAAGTATCACCAAACGGTACTTATGAAGCATTTTTTTTGCGAATTTCTTCTCTTTCTTTTTAGGTATCATGCCAAACAAAATTAATTAAAATTAAGGCAATCTTATAAGTCTTTTATCTAAAGTTTGTTTTTAACGTTTAATTTGAAGTTTAATTATTAAATTTGCTGTTCAAATTATATGTTATGATAGCATCAAGTATTTTTTTAGCAATTGGACCGACACAAATAATTCTGATCGTGCTGGCTATATTACTGCTCTTTGGAGGAAAGAAAATCCCTGAACTAATGAGAGGTTTGGGAAGTGGCATCAAAGAATTTAAAGATGCCAGTAAAGAGGATGGTGATGAAAAGAAAACATCTACCAATAAAAACGAGTAATTTTATCCTATAAAAAAAAGAAGCCAACAATTAAGTTGGCTCTTTTTTTATAAGATCTTTATGGATTTGATAATCGATTCCAATTCAAAAATATTGTTGCGCTTCTCTACCGAAGGAGCAAAAACATAACCTTCAATTACCACGTACCTGTTATTTGGCTTGTCTTCAATAGCATAATTTATAAATGGCCCTGCCATAAATGCATTCTTAACGTCCCATATACCTTTGGTTTCATAAGCTGGTCTACCGTCAATCGTTGTTTCATGCAGATAAGGTGTATAAGCGCCATCTGTAATCAAATAAGAGCCTTCAACTGGTCCGGGAATATGCACTTCGCCAATAGAATCTCGCATTCTTATAATATCTAAAATGGTGCTATCTCCATTTCTGATATAATCTAGAGGTACTTCATAAACCATGAGATCCATGGTGCCCGTTGGGATATCTTTCCTGATCCAAAAAAAATCTTTATCTTGTTTTGCATAACGATATGCGGTTTGAAAATTTAATTTAACGCCCAATGCTTTTTGCAATGGAGTATCATCCATTAATGAGATTTGTATACGTCGTTGGTTTTCCTTCAATTCTTCGGCTTTAAAAGCAGCAATAATCTCTTCGCCATGAGCCTCCAACAAATCATTGATTTCTTGATCTGTTTTTCCAGAAACAACCACAACAGTTTGTGGTCTTGCATAAACTTCGTGCAGGATGCTCATACCAGCTTCACCGCCTTTCTCAATTTTAAGGATAATTCTGTTTTTGGTGGCAAACCCATCAAATACTGATGACGGCATTTGGCTAAGTGAAAACAAAGGTTCTTCTTGAGTAAGTGCCGGTACAGGTGCTGTAAAAACGTTTCTTATGGTCTCTCCTACACTATCGTCCCATAACAGGTTATCTACAACAACCAAGAGCGTATTAATATTTCCAGAAGAGGCTGTGAGGATACGTTGATCCTTGTTATTGTTACAAGATGTTAAAACTAATAAAGAAAGAGCAATAGCGTAAATGTTTTTCATGGTATTGAGTTTTTAATTTATGTCGATTAACGCGAAACTTTAAGTGTTGTTCCTACATTTAACTTAGTACCACTAATACCGTTCCAATCTTTAATATTTTGAATAGAAACTCCTGGAAATTTATTTGAAATACTCCATAAAGAGTCTCCTGCCTTTACTTTATAGGTTTTAACATCGCTCGATGAGCTCGCTGTATTACTAGGTTTTACAACTGTATTGGATGCCGTTTTTGTGGACGATGTATTGGGTTGCGTTCGATAAATTGTAAGCCGTTGACCAATTTTCAAATCATTACTTCTCAAACCATTCCATTGTTTTAACTGCGAAACCCGAACATTATACTGCCGTGCTATTTTACCTAAATTATCACCAGAAACCACTCTATACGTCGTTTTTGTCTCGGCTTCAAACAATTGTGGCATCGGTTTTTCACGCTTATTAAACTCATTGGAAACAAACTCATAAATACTTTTTTCATTAGCCACAAATTTACCGATGGCATGACGCGGTAATCGCAATGTATAATTTGATCCTTCAATAAAAGGTATAATATCTAACTTATACGCCGGATTAAGAAATTGAAGCTCTTCCATAGGAAGTTCCAAAAGTTCAGAAACCTGATCAAGGCTGATCATTTGTTTCACGTGGATCGTATCGGTATCAATATACCTAAAATCGGGTCTGTATTTTTTAAATCCGTGTTCTTCGGCATATTCAAAAATATACATCGTAGCCAGAAAAGCAGGTAAATAGCCTGCCGTTTCTCTTGGTAAATGCGGACGGATATTCCAATAATTCTCATAACCTCCCGATCGTCTAATCGCTTTATTAACATTGCCCGGACCACAATTATAGGAGGCCAATGCCAAATCCCAATCGCCAAAAATCTCGTAAAGTTTTGATAAATATTTACTTGCAGCTTCGGTCGATTTTAAAGGATCACTACGCTCGTCAACATAACTGCTCACGTTAAGACCATACTGTTTTCCGGTAGCAAACATAAATTGCCATAAACCGGTAGCGCCAACACGCGATTTGGCTCTAGGTTTTAACGCCGATTCTACGATAGCCAAATATTTGATTTCCAACGGCAAATTGTAATTGTCCAATTCCTTTTCAAACATTGGGAAATAGTAATGGCTCAAGGACATTAACCGTTCTAAAGTATTGCGTCGGTTTTTGAGGTACGATTTAATAACATTTTCCAGCGATACATTATACTCAATATTAAAAGGCGTTCGTGCGTTTAGCGCTTTAAGGCGCGCTTTTAACGTATCTGTAGGCAACTCTGGATAATCAACATCGTCGTATTTTAAATCAGCAACTGATTGATAAATGGTGTCAAACAACTCATTGCTGTACAACTCTTCCATCCATTTTTTATCAAACTCTGAAGCCATATGAAAATCTTCGATTTTGATTTTAGAAATTGAATCGCCAATAATTCCAAAGTCCGTAATGAACAATTTCGTTCCATCACTAATGGAATCCAACGGTATTAAAGCGGCATTTTCTGATGCTTTACTAATGGTCTTTTTGGAAGGTTTAACTTGCGAAAAACTAAAGCCCCATACGCATAAAGCACCAAAAGTTAGGGATATAATCTTTTGGTTCATTAATAAGGTTTTTATAATTCAACGAATTGTTCGATAAAATCGTACAATAATATCTAAAATGATATTATAAAGCAATTGTTTTAACAGCCTTAAATGCCCTTAAGGGTTAAAATCATACATTTTATCTAAGTTTTACTTAAAAAAATCTCTTAAAATTTGGTTTGGTACACGCCAAAATCGGTTTTGCCTCTCCCGATGGCTATCGGGACTAAAGGGCGCCCGATTTTCCTTGATTCACCCTTTTGGGCAGGAGTATAAAATCAAGGAAAATCGATCAAATATAATTTTTGTCCTGTACCAAGAAAACTGGACTATTCTAAGATGGCGGCAATGCCCGGCAAAATTTTTCCTTCCAAGCTTTCCAACATGGCACCGCCACCTGTACTTACATAACTTACTTTATCTTCAAACCCAAATTCCTTAACTGCCGCTACAGAGTCGCCACCGCCTACAAGCGAAAACGCACCATTTTTTGTAGCTTCAGCAATAGAATTTCCTAAGGCAATAGTTCCTTTGGCAAAGTTTTCCATTTCAAAAACACCCAAAGGTCCGTTCCATAAAATGGTTTTACACTGTTGCACCACAGCATCAAAATTTTTAATAGATTGGGGTCCTGCATCCAATCCTTGCCATCCATCAGGAATATGTGCTACATCAACAATTTGGGTATCGGCCTCATTACTAAATGCATCGGCAGCAACAACATCAACCGGAAGATGTACTTTGACATTTTTGGCACGTGCCTTGTCTAAAATCTGAAGTGCCAATTCCATTTTATCGTCTTCACAAATAGAATCGCCAATATGTCCACCTTGTGCTTTGACAAATGTAAATGTCATCCCGCCGCCAATAATCAAATGGTCCACTTTATCTAAAATGTTTTCGATAATGGTGATTTTTGAGGACACTTTAGCACCACCAAGAATAGCTAAAACTGGCTTTTCACCATTTTCCATGACTTTTTTGATGCTTTCGATTTCTTGCTCCAACAAGTGTCCAAAAAATTTCTTGTCTTTAAAAAACTGTGCAATAACCGCTGTTGAAGCATGCGCCCGATGTGCGGTACCAAAAGCATCATTGACATAAACATCGCCAAGTTTGGCTAATTTTTCAGAAAAATCTTTATCACCAGCTTCTTCTTCTTTATAAAATCTTAAGTTTTCGAGTAATAATATTTGTCCCGGTTTTAAGTTATCCGCCAATGTCTGAGCTTCTTCACCAATACAATCTGAAGCAAAAATCGTATCCACACCAATAATCTCTTCTACTTTTGCTTTAATATGTTCTAATGAAAATTCTTTTTGTACACCTTTCGGTCGGCCTAAATGAGACATTAAAATACAACTCCCACCATCATCCAATATTTTAGTTATGGTTGGTTTTGCAGCTGCGATCCTAGTGTCGTCAGTAACATTAAAATGTTCATCCAAAGGCACGTTAAAATCAACTCTTATCAGTGCTTTTTTATCTTTAAAATTGAAATCTCTTAGGGTTTTCATTAATATTTGTGTTTTATAAAATAGAAACAAATGTAACTAATTACAAAATGATTATAAATGCATTCTTTGAGGAATTGAAATTTACCAACGTTTATGAAAAAAAATACATAGTTTTGCGACATGCAATTCAGTGAAATATTAGGTCAAGAACATCTTAAAAACCACCTTACCCAAAGTGCTGATAACGGGCGCATTCCTCATGCACAATTGTTTGTAGGTCCCGAAGGTTCTGGTACACTTGCCATGGCTATTGCCTATGCTCAATACCTGCTTTGTGGCAATAAAAATTCGGAAAACACAAATGGCAATGAAAGCTGCAATCTAAAATTTGAAAATCTCTCACATCCCGATCTTCATTTTGCTTTTCCTGTAGCCATTACAGACAAAGTGAAAAAAAATCCTGTATCCAGCTATTTTATGGCCGAGTGGCGACAACTTATCAAAGAGCAACCGTACGGCAATCTGTTTGACTGGTACCGCCTCTTAGGAATTGAGAACAAACAAGGGCAAATGGGTGTGGACGAAGCGATGAATATCGTAAAAGCACTGTCTTTAAAATCGTACGAAGGTGGGTATAAAATTATGGTGATCTGGATGGCTGAAAAAATGAATGCTTCTGCCGCGAACAAACTATTAAAACTGATTGAAGAACCGCCTTCAAAAACAGTGTTTATATTGATTGCAGAAGATGCTGGACAAATACTTAGCACCATCCGTTCCCGTTGCCAAGTTTTGAATTTTCCGCCATTAGCAGATAATGTGATTAAAGAAGCACTTCAAAAAAAGTATGAATTGGATGAAGCCACTGCAACAAAAATCGCTATTCAATCCAATGGTAATTTTAATAAAGCCTGTGATTTAGTCTATCACGATTCAGAAGATATCCAATTTGAAGAATGGTTTGTATTTTGGGTAAGAAGCGCCTTTAAGGCCAAAGGAAATAAAAGCGCTATCCATGATTTAATTAGTTGGAGCGATGAAATTTCAAAAACCGGTAGGGAAACACAAAAACAATTTCTACAGTTTTGCATTGACTTTTTCAGGCAAGCACTTTTGATGAATTATAAGGCCAATCAACTGGTTTATTTAGAACCAAAAACCAAAAATTTTAAGCTTGAAAATTTTGCGCCGTTTATCCATGAAGGTAATATTCTTGATATTAGCCAAGAACTGCAAGATGCTATATATCATATAGAACGCAACGGGAATTCTAAGATTATCCTCACCGATTTATCCATAAAACTAACCCGTTTATTACACAAAAAAGCCAGCTAAAAACTGGCTTTTTTTATGACTTATTTTTAAAACAATTTTACTTTTTATCAGCGTTAAGCGCTTCTAAAATTTGTTTGGTTAAATCTTGACTTTCTTTGCCATACATCACACTTCCGGCCTCGTTACTTCCCAAAATAAAAGAATACCCGTTTTTTTCGCCATAATCTTTCACAAAAGCTCTTACGGTTTTGATCAATGTATCAATTTCGGTTTGTCCTCTCTTTTGGATTTGCTGCTCTTCCATTTGAGATTGTTGTTGAAAATTTTGGTATTGCTGCGCTAAAGCTTGGTATTGCTCTTGTGTACTTTTTTGAGCCATTTGGGGATCTTTTTCTTGCAATTGTGCAGCACGCGCTTGAAAAGATTGTCCTATACTGTCCACTCTTCTGCCAAAAGCATCGATTTCAACTTGAAATTGGGCTTCAATATCTTTTTTCTTTTGGTAATCGTTAATCAATTTGCTGTTATCAACAAATCCAATTTTTGCTTGCTCCTGACATGAGGACAACATTACCAAAGTCAATAGAGCGATAAAACCTTTTTTCATTTTTAAGAGTTATTAAAATTTTGCTGCAAATGTAGTAAAGTAAGAGATATTTTTATGAAAATAAATAATATAGTTTAAATCTATACTGTAATTAATATCAATAAATTTATTCTATCATAAATAAGGGCATGCGAGCCGTTTTTAAGAAGACTTCATAAAATCGTAATGTGATTTCCTTTCAGGCAATAAGAAATCGCCTTAAAAGCTCTAAAATCACGTATTTTTGTTCTTTAAGACATAAATCAAGGACGAATACTCACCAGAACGTCTTGCTTTCCAATTGGACCGCCAACCATTCCAAAATCCTTTAACAAAATTCATTTTTCCCGATTTGTACTTTTCAGAAAGTAAACTTACATAAAACGCATCAAACGTCATTGGGACAATTTTCACCACATCCATTTTTATTTTTTCGCCCAATCGTTTTATAGACGCTTGGCTAAAATGCCAAAGATGTCTTGGCACATCATAAGCCGCCCAAAATTCTTTATACAATTGCGCATCATAACTTTTATAATTTGGTACCGCAATGATAAGAACACCATTAGGTTTTAGCAGTTTTTTGAAAATCGAAAAATGTTCTTCAACATTTGGTAAATGTTCCAATACATGCCAAAGTGTAATGACATCAAAACTATAGGATTCAAATTTTGAAAGTTGCTCGGTGTCAAAAACGACATTATCAACTTTTTTATTAGCTAAATCCCTCGCCTGTTCATTGGGTTCAATTCCTGAAATTTGCCATCCTGAACTATGAGCAACTTGCAAAAAATCGCCAGTGCCACATCCAATATCAAGAAGAGTTTTTCCATTGGACGAAACGTTATTGATAAGTTTGATCTTTCTTTTTAAAGCAACAACTTTAACGGCATGATATAGTTTTTCGAAGACATTGCGTTTAGCATCCGTATGCGAGATATAATCTTCACTTTTATAATATTCAGACAATTTTTCCGGTGATGGCTGCGGAAAAGTTTCCAGTAATTCTAGTTGGGTATTGAAGCGCAATTCAAAATTTTCTTTGGAAACAGAATGATCTTTAACCTTTAAATTATGTATTGAAGTTGAATTTGACACGATGGAATGACAAGTTTTAGGCTAGATTATGAAGCGTGAAATTAAGAAATAGCGCGACGCAAATATCATTTTTAAAAATCGGAATAACAAGTTATTAATTTTAAAAGACAATTGATAACAATTTTATTCTCCATCAATTATTCTTTTATTTTCAAGTTCTTTTAAAATCGTTTTATACTGATTTTCGTTTATATGATTGTTTTCATAAAGCCATAAAACTCTATTTTTTTGGGTTTCAAAAGGAAGAATCGGATCAATTCTATAATACATATTCTTATAAAAATTTCTCTGTTCGCTATGAATTTCACCAATAAAGGCATCAACTTCGGATTGGTATTTTTTTGTATAGATAAAACTTAAAGGTTTGTTTGAAGCCAAATTCTTCATGCTCACTTTCTGAAAATGTTCTTTTAATGATGCTATAATAATTACAAATACCATAAAAGCACCTACAAAAATCCATTTTCCTTGCTCAAAGGATGTTTGAAAAAATTCTGTCAAAACAGTAGTTACCAAAATAATATTTAAAACTCCAGATAAAACAAATAACCATGCCAAAGGATGAGCGGCTTTTAAATTGATATATTCATCTTTTCCTATGTCATGAAAATTCACTTTATAGTTTTGAATATTACCAACGTCATTTATATCAACAATCACTCCGTCTTCAACAATACGAAACTCCCTTTTATCATTTCTTATTTTCTGTTTTAAATGTTTCATTCAAAATATGCTAACCTTTCATAATACTTGATTAACCGAATATCATGATATTCGGTTTAATTTTGACTTATTATTTTTCAATAATTCACATAACTATGCTCGGGCTAGATAACACAAGCTATAAACATTCAAGTTCTCACCGTTCCACGTGGAACATATCTGAAAAATTCAAAACTATCTTCCCATATAAACCAATAAAACTGACACATCACTTGGTGAAACCCCACTAATTCGAGACGCCTGTGAAATGGTAATCGGACGGATTTTTTCCAATTTTTGTCTAGCTTCAATACTCATCGATTTTAATTTAGAATAATCAAAATTGGCAGGAATTCTTAAATCTTCTAAACGATTCAGCTTATCAGCATTGTTCTTTTCTTTATCAATATATCCTGAATATTTAACTTGAATTTCGGTTTGTTCAATAATCTCCTTATCCAAATCGTGTTCTAAAATATAATTTTCAATCGATTCAATCTTACGCATATCGTCCATAGAGATATTTGGACGCGCAAAAATCTTAAATAATTTACCAGATTGATTCACTAATGCAGAATCATGAGCTTCCAAAATAGGATTAATATCCTCTGCCTCCACACTGGTCTTCTTAAAAAATTCGACAAAGGCTTCAGCTTTTGAATGCTTTTCTTCCATGCGCCTTAAACGGTCCTCACTAGCTAAACCAAGTTCATAACCCTTTGGCGTCAATCGCAAATCAGCATTATCTTGTCTTAACAACGTACGATACTCTGCACGCGACGTAAACATTCGATAAGGCTCTTCAGTCCCCTTGGTAATTAAATCATCAATCAAAACACCAATATATGCTTCATTACGACGTAAAGTAAACTCTTCGCGTTCTTGAACGCGCAACGCAGCATTAATACCAGCCATCAATCCTTGCGAAGCCGCTTCCTCATACCCTGTAGTTCCGTTAATCTGCCCAGCAAAATACAAACCTTCAACCAACTTGGTTTCCAAAGTATGCTTCAATTGCGTTGGCGGAAAATAATCATATTCGATAGCATAACCCGGTCTAAAAAATTTAACATGTTCAAAACCGACCACGGATCGTAAGGCTTTAAACTGGACATCTTCAGGTAAGGATGTTGAAAAACCGTTCACATAAACCTCCACCGTATTCCACCCTTCGGGTTCAACGAAAATTTGATGCCTTTCTTTAGAAGCAAAACGGTTAATTTTATCTTCAATAGACGGACAATAACGCGGACCAGTACTTTTAATCCGTCCATTAAACATCGGAGAACGATCAAATCCTTCACGTAACAAATCATGAACCAACGGACTTGTAAAGCTCATATGGCAATCTTTTTGATGTGTCAAAGGTTTCGTGACGTTAGAATAAGAAAACTTTTCAGGTATTTCATCTCCTGGTTGTACGATCATTTTTGAATAATCCAACGATCTTCCATCCACTCGCGGAGGCGTTCCTGTTTTCATTCTTCCGGATTCAAAACCCAATTCAACAAGTTGTTCCGTAATACCCGTTGCTGATTTTTCACCAGCACGTCCCCCACCAAAATTTTTATCACCAATATGGATCAAACCGTTCAAAAAAGTACCGTTAGTAAGAATAACAGTCCTTCCCTTAATTTCCAATCCAAGCGAAGTTTTTACCCCTGTAACCTTATGATTTTCGACAATCAATCCGGAAATCATCTCTTGATAGAAATCCACATTAGGTGTACGCTCCAACATTAACCGCCAATCTTCAGCAAATCGCATACGGTCACTTTGCACTCGCGGACTCCACATAGCTGGTCCTTTAGACTTATTAAGCATTTTAAATTGAATAGCGGACGTATCACTAACAATACCGCTATAACCACCTAAGGCATCAATTTCACGCAAAATTTGCCCTTTGGCGATCCCGCCCATTGCAGGATTACACGACATTTGAGCGATGTTTTGTAAATTCATAGTCACCAATAAAGTTGAGCAACCCATATTGGCAGCCGCAGCCGCCGCTTCACTTCCAGCGTGACCGCCACCGACCACAATAACATCATATACATTATCAAACATGGTTTGTTTTTTAAAATTGTTGAAGTGTTCCACGTGGAACAAAGACCGTAATGTCTTATAATTTAATTCAAAATAATCGACTGAAATTCTATAAAGAAAAAGAATTTCGTCAAAGAAATAAAATCTAATCTAATTTTGAGATGTAGTAATTTTCTTTCGAGCGCATTTCGGTAATTTCATCTACAGTTTTATCCTTATAACCGCAATAATGAAGAATACCATGAATCATAACGCGATGAAGTTCATTAGCAAAACTAACCCCAAAATCGTTGGCATTCTCTCGAACTCTCTCAATAGAAATATAAACATCACCATTGATTAATTTTCCCAAAGTGTAATCAAAACTAATGATATCAGTAAGGGTATCATGATTTAAAAATTCAATATTCAAATCGAGAAGATAAGCATCATCACAAAAAATATAGTTGATTTCACCAGCCGTAAAACCTTCGCTTACAATTGTGTTGGCAATCCAATGAGACATAAGCTCTTCATTATCCAACTGAAAATCCATTTCATAGTTAAAGCTAATTGTCTCCATTCCTAAAATATCCTTGTACTTTTTTTCTGTAAATATTTTGCAAAGGTAAAGTTTGTCGGTTTAATATTTCAATTGTATCAAAATATTTTTTGGCATTAGGCAGTTGGTCATTAGTCAGATTATCAAATTGTTTGTTATTGGTATTTGATTCGCGTTTCTGATCCTCTTCCTGTAAATAAGTAGCGTTTTGAAGTTTCAACAACTGTTGTTGCAAATTCATCATGCGCTGGAGTGTTTGATTAGTGAATCCACTATTAATTAAATCAGATTCGACGTTCTCCATTTGCTTTAAGATTTGCTGTCCTTCAGGAGAAATTCCCATTTGATTTAAACGTTCTTCTAAAGCCTTGCGCAATTCTTGTTGTTGTTGATAAATACGATATAATTCACCATTCATTTCTTCAGAAGACCCATCACCATTAGAACCAGAACTTCCGACACTACCCTCATTTTCATCAGTGCGAGAGTTGCCATTCTCACCATTTTTTCCTTCACCATCCTGCTTGCCCTTTCCGTCTTGTTTATTACTCGAATCATTTTTTTTAAGACCATCTTCCACTTCCTTATTCAATTCCTCTTGGCTCATAATAATATCAGGCAATTGTGTGCCACCAGATTTTCCTCGTTGACCTTGACCTTTTCCTGAACCTTCACCCTGACCGAAATTAAGATCAGATTCCATATTATCCAATATGTCACTTAAAACATTTGACAAATTATTGGTAGCCGTCATCACATATTGCTGTGAAGCCACACCCTGATAAAGTAGGTTTTCAGAAAGTTCATCCATGGCTTTATCAATGTAATAAAACACATCCGTAATGTTCGAATTAATAGTTTCAGAAAGACGCGGTTGTCGCAAAGACAACGTAAATAAACTATCATCAATAAACGAAAAATGTTCACGCAAATTACTTTGCTTTCTTAAAAAAGAACCATACAAATTATGGTTGATTTCAATACTTTTAAATTGGTTCATCAAATCTTCTTGATCAAAAGAAAACAATAATAAATTCTTCAAAATTTGACGTAACATCGCAGCATCTTCACTTAATTGTTCTTGTCCACCGGACATCATGGATTGTTGCATACCTGAACTCATTTGTTTCATTTTCCTCGATGCATCCTTTTGTTTTTGTTGAGCATCCTTATGCTTCTTATCGGCAGTTTGATAATCTTGCTTTTGCTTGGCGTCTTCCTTCCTCATCAAATCATCGGAAGCATTCTGCTGATCTTCTTGAATTTCTTGTTCATCCAGTTTATCACGATGAATGTCCAACGGTTTACTCAACTCACGATTATCCTTTTGAAGTTGATCCATATCGTTTTGAAAATCTTCAAACGCTTCATTCAATTTTTGTTGTTTCTCACTAGTATTTGATTCTGGATTTTCCTTGGATAATTGTTCTTGATCGTCCGCTAATTTTTCAAGTTGACGTTGTAGTTGTTCCGATTTTTTAGCAACATAATACCGCTTGGTCAACATCAGCATTTGTTGCAAACTTTTTTGCTTATTCTTATTTTGTGATGACATCTGTTTTAACCGGTCGGTCAATTCTTCTTTATCAATTTTGTCATAAAGCTTTTCCAGTTCGCGCAACAATTTTTCGTCCTTTAAAAGTTGCGCTTCATTATCCTTTAAACGCTCCTTCAATTGCTCTTTCATAACATCGTCAGTATTCTGATCTTGTTGAAAATTCTCCAAATTATCTTTCAACTGACGATTAAAATTCTGCATCATTTCTTCCTGCTGCTGTTGGCGCTTAATAAAATTTTGAAGCTTTTTACGATCATTAAAAGTAAGTTGTTCCTTTTCCATTTGCGAACGCGTCAATTCCTCAAGTTGCTTTTCTTGATCTTTCAAATTTTTAACCGAATTATCTAAGTTCTTGATGGTTTCACCTTGTTGCTGTAATTGTTGACTTTCTTCTTCCTCATTGGTTAGTTTTCTATAACTAAACACATTACTCTTTACGCTTTTGAAATTATGAAGTACATCATTATCAAACACTTGAAAATACAATTCATAGGATTTTCCCTCTTCTAATTCCAAATTATTTGGAAAAGAAGTAATAAATTCATCAAAATTGGATGTAGAAACTGGAATCGGAATATCTATCTTATCCTCTTCGTTATCAATTGGATAATAAATCAACTGCAATTTACTAATGCCATAATCATCACTCACCTGACCGTAGAAATAAAGCGATTGTTGATCCAGAGAATCCCGCTGAACTACGATATTAAGTTCAGGAGTCATATCTTTTATAATATCGATTGAATAATTAAGATTTTCATAATCATTCAGATTCTTATTACTCGTCGTAATGGTATAATTAAATTTAGAAAACACCTGTTTAGCAAATTCAAAGTTACCATTCCCTTTAGCATTAAACAAAATAGTATCTTGGGCATACATCGCTACTTTATCAGTAGTTATGGTTTTAATCTTCCACGTTACTTTTGTGCCTTCCGGGATGGTCATGTTCCCGGTGCTTTTTAAAATTTCATCAGTTCTGTTGAGATACGAAGGAAACTTTAATTCCATTTCCAAATTCACTAAAGTTGGTACATTAACAACAGCCAATTTATAAGATTTAGAAACTACCTGATTTGCGGAAAGTTGAAAAGATACCTCGCTTTTCAAAGATGGAAAAACATACTCAAAAGTTCCAGGATGTGTTTGTCTTAAAAAATAAGTTTCACCAGCATAATGTATTTGTGCATTCTCAGGAACAACATTTCCTATCGTTTTGACCACAAGGTTAAAATCTTTGTTTTCTATGCCCTTAAGATGTTCGTTAATCACAAAAAACTCAAACGGTGCGGGCGGTTCAAAAGCGACTTTATAATTAACCATCCGATCATAACTATCACTGAACCAATTAA
Source organism: Gelidibacter sp. (assembly GCF_035577925.1). Lineage (GTDB taxonomy): Bacteria > Bacteroidota > Bacteroidia > Flavobacteriales > Flavobacteriaceae > Gelidibacter. The sequence goes on from NZ_DATJCY010000223.1 coordinate 13,750, forward strand.
AATGACCAGAAACAAAACTCAATAATAAAATAATGACAGGTACAACAACATATTTCAAATACTTAAAATTGGACTTAAAATTGACCGCCGATTTAAAATTCACCGGACGCAATTCGGAAGATTTTTGTTCGATACTTGCCAGCAATAATTCTGAAGGTTCGGTATTTCTTTGAAGTTGAAGCACATTAAGCAACTTGTCGTTCACTTCAGAAAAATGTTTTCCTATAAGTTTTGAAGCTTCTTCATAACCGATTCCTTTTTGAAGTTTGAATAATTTTGAAAGTGGCCAAACTATGAATCGAACCAATAAACTCAGTTCGACAATCAAAAAAATCCAAAATAAAAATGCGCGTGCCACAGGTTTTAACCACAGCAGATGTTCAATAAAAAGCGTAAATAATAAATACAATAAACCAATGGAAAAAAACAAAATAGAACCTTTTATCAAGTCGTTTATATAATAACGCTTGATAAATTGCTCAAGTTTTACCTGTATGGCTTTAAAATTGTTCATAACAAACTAGGCTGACACATATTCAACCTACTAAACTACAATTTTATTTTATGGAACATTAGCTAAAATTAATAAGCTTGTGTTAATTGGCCACAACAAAATGAGTTATACCTTTAAAAAACAAACTTAAACAGCGTATAAAGTTAATAATTAAGCATATTTCAGTCTTTTTCCAAGTTCTTTTTTCTCTGTTCTCACATCTGTTCTATCTTTGTACAATAAATTTAAAAAAATGACTGATAACGTTCGTGTGCGCTTTGCACCAAGTCCAACAGGACCTTTGCATATTGGTGGTGTTCGTACTGCTCTTTTTAACTACTTATTTGCTAAAAAACATAAAGGAACCTTCATACTCAGAATTGAAGATACCGATCAAAACCGCTATGTAGAAGGTGCCGAAGACTATATTATAGAAGCACTAAATTGGTGTCATATTCCTTATGATGAAGGTCCAAATAAAAATGAAAAATACGGTCCTTATAGACAAAGTGAACGCAAACATTTGTATCAAGAATATGCCCAACGACTGATAGATTCTGGAAATGCTTATTATGCTTTTGATACGACCGAGAGTTTGGACCATCATAGAAAAGATCACGAGTCTAAAGGAAAAACCTTTATTTACAATTGGCATAACCGCAAGTTATTGCTCAATTCAATATCACTTTCAAAAGAAGAAACCCAAGCCAAATTGGATGCTGGCGAAGATTATGTCATCCGGTTTAAATCTCCTGAAAATCAAATTTTAGAACTCAATGATTTGGTCAGAGGTGCGATTACCATCGACACTAATATTTTAGATGATAAGGTTTTATTTAAAAGCGATGGCATGCCAACTTATCATTTGGCCAATATTGTGGACGATCATTTAATGAAAATCACCCATGTTATCCGCGGTGAAGAATGGTTACCTTCCCTAGCCTTACATTATCAGCTATACGATGCATTTGGATGGGAAAAACCACAATTTGCTCATTTACCACTTTTACATAAACCATCCGGAAAAGGAAAATTAAGCAAACGTGATGGTGATAAATTAGGTTTTCCTGTATTTCCTTTAGAATGGAAAGATCCTGAAACCAACGAAATTTCGATGGGCTATAGAGAAAAAGGCTATTTTCCGGATGCTTTAATCAACTTTTTGGCATTTTTAGGATGGAATCCCGGAACTGAGCAAGAACTGTTTACACTCGAAGAATTAGCCGATGCTTTCGATTTGGAACGTGTTCACAAATCGGGCGCACGATTTGATCCAGACAAAATAAAATGGTTCAATCACCAATATATGCAAATGCAATATGACGATGATCTGGCGGAATCTTTTAAAAATAGTCGTCCGGAATTAAACGATATCGATGTTAATTACATCGCACTTGTAGTTGGAATGATTAAAGAACGTGCCACTTTTATTAGTGATTTCTGGAATTTATCCTCTTACTTTTTTGAAGCTCCAAAAACTTATGACGAAAAATCATTTGCAAAAATAATGACGAATGACGCCCGCGAATTAATGAGCGAATTATCAGAAGTGATTAAAAACACCACCGATTTTACAGCTGAAAACGTTGAAAAAGACATCAAAACATGGATTTCTAAAAAAGAAATAGGCTTTGGAAAAGTGATGCAACCACTACGATTGGCATTGGTTGGCGCTATGCAAGGTCCTGATGTTTTTGAAATTATTTACATGATTGGACAACAGGAAACCGTGCAACGCATCGAGAATTTAAGTCAAGCACTATAAATTTTTGACTGTACTTTTTATAAAAAATAGAAGTTTCGGACTATTTATAACGTAACTTAGTAACAATATTTTAACCATTTAAAACCCAACTTATGTTTGCTATTCCTTTTATTGTTTTTGGATTAATTATACTGTTGTCTGCATTTTTTACCGTGAAACAACAATCTGCCGCTATTATTGAACGGTTTGGAAAATTTCAAAGTATCCGCCATTCCGGACTTCAAATGAAAATTCCGATTATAGATCGTATAGCCGGAAGAATGAGCCTTAAAATACAACAATTGGATGTGATTGTTGAAACAAAAACTTTGGATGACGTTTTCGTCAGATTAAAGATTTCTGTTCAATTTAAGGTCATTTCACAAAAAGTTTACGATGCATTTTACAAACTCGATTATGCACACGATCAAATCACCAGTTATGTTTTTGACGTGGTTCGTGCCGAAGTTCCTAAAATGAAATTAGATGATGTTTTTGTCAAAAAAGACGATATTGCTATTGCCGTAAAAACAGAATTAAACGATGCTATGTCCGATTATGGCTATGATATCATCAAAACTTTAGTGACCGATATTGATCCTGATGCACAAGTAAAAGCAGCGATGAACCGCATTAATGCTTCAGAACGTGAAAAAATTGCCGCACAATTTGAAGGTGATGCCGCACGTATTTTAATTGTAGAGCGCGCTAAAGCAGAAGCTGAAAGTAAACGCTTGCAAGGTCAAGGTATTGCCGATCAACGTCGTGAAATTGCACGTGGATTGGAAGAATCTGTAGATGTTTTAAACCGTGTTGGGATCAACTCGCAAGAAGCATCAGCATTGATCGTTGTTACGCAACATTATGACACACTTCAATCTATTGGAGAACACGTAAACAGTAATTTGATACTATTACCTAACTCCCCACAAGCCGGAAGTGATATGTTGAACAATATGGTGGCCAGTTTTACCGCAAGTAACCAAATTGGTGAAGCAATGAAAGAAGCGAAAAAGAAAAAGAACGACAATCCAAATAACTAAAAGATTTAAAAAAGAGGCTGTCTAAAAAGGCAGCCTCTTTTTTTATGTTTTTTATTTTAGAAAGCGCATTAGTTTTCTTATCTTAATGTTATGAAAAGCAACGTTATATGGAAGACCAACAGCCAATCACAATTGAGTCTTCTTCCTCCC
>NZ_DATJCY010000224.1:0-2521 GCF_035577925.1 Gelidibacter sp.
TCAATGATGGAGCAGATACTCCGATCCGCCAATTTGAAAATGGAGATAATGACATTCAATTAGTTTCTACCAATGTGGATTATTTCAGCATGTTGGATTATCAATGGCTTGCGGGAAATACTGTAACTGCTTTGGATGCGCCGGATAAAGTAGTGCTGACCGATACAAGAGCGCAGGAATATTTTCCGTCTTTACAGTTACAGGAAATCATTGGGAAGGTGATTGTATATGATGATTCTATTTCCCGTCGGATTTCTGGCGTGGTGGCGCAATTAAACTTTCCCAACAGTTTTAGTGCCTATAATAATGAGTTCATCCCTATTGATAAAGAAGATAGTGCCAATAAAAGCTGGGGTTCAAAAAACTCCGCTCATCTGATGTTTATAAAGCCTACAAAAGGAGTGGCTATAAACAATATTTTGGATCAATTGAATGCGATCGACCTGAAGTTTAATAATGAAATGTATGAAAAATACAATTTTAAATCGTGGTATGACGTCATCCCTTTGAGCCAAAAACATTTTGAAGTACAATTTACTGCTCAAAACCGCACGGCTAATAAAAAAGTATTAAATGGGTTAATGATCGTTGGCGCTTTTTTGCTATTGCTGGCGTGTATCAATTATATCAATCTAAGTACAGCAGAATTGCCTACGCGAGCCAAAGAAATCGGGATTCGAAAAACATTGGGCAGCTCATCCCGTCAACTCATTTTTCGATTTATTGGAGAGACGTTTATCGTAACCTTATTGGCGGCATTATTTTCTTTGGTGCTTACTGTTTTTGCCGTCAAACTATTTGCCGATTTTCTTCCTGAAGGTGTTTTTGATTATATGAATTATGGCGGCATGATTGGTTTTATGCTCACTTTGATCATCGTAATTTCACTGCTTTCTGGTCTTTATCCGGCATGGCTTTCTTCCAAAGTACAAACCGTAAATGTGTTGAAAGGCGTTACAGAAAAAATGGCTGGAAGAAATGATTTTTCCTTACGTAAGGGATTGATTGTTTTCCAATTTCTCATTGCGCAAGTGTTCATCATCGGTAGTGTCATTATTCATCAACAACTCAGGTATGCTACTAAAATGGATTTGGGCTTTAATAAAAATGGGATTGTTACGGTAGAAATTCCTTATTATATTGAAGATGATCCAAAATATAAGGACAAGCAATTTGTGTTGAAAAATGAATTGCTTCGGGATGCTACAATCAAGGGCGTATCCATTGGCAATCGGCCTATGGATAATTCGATGTGGGGAAATATAATGACCTACTATAAAGATACGATTGAAGTTCAGCAACAAATCAATATGAAGTTTGGCGACGTTGATTATTTGAAATTATATGGATTTCATTTATTGGCCGGAAGGAATTTTGTGGCATCAGATACCATGAATGAGATTGTTATTAATGAAAAAGCCGTTCGTGCTTATGGGTTTCAATCGCCACAGGAAGCTATTGGGCAATTATTGTCGCGAGCTGGAGATAGAGCCTTTTCTTATCCTATTGTTGGTGTGGTAAGTGATTTCCATCAGTTTGGCATCCAATCCGAAATTAATCCAGTACTTATCACCACAAGTAAGAACCAAACGCCCATACTCAATATCAAGCTATCAGATGATACCTCACAATGGAGTACATCCCTGAAAGTAATAGAGCGGGAGTGGAAAAAATTGTATGAAGGTGTGCCTTTTAATTACCGTTTTTATGATGAAACCATTGGCAGCATGTATGAGCGCGAAGCACGTACACAAACCTTGGTTAATGCAGCTACCGCTATTGCCATTTTAATCAGTTGCCTTGGGTTATTCGGACTGGCCACGCTTACAGCTTACCAACGCACCAAAGAAATTGGGATTAGAAAAGTGCTCGGCAGCAGCGTTTCGGATGTGGTGGTTTTGCTTTCAAAAGATTATTTAAAGCTGATTGGTTTGGCCATCTTAATAGCCATTCCTATGGCGTGGTGGGGTATGAACAAGTGGCTGGAAGATTTTGCCTACCGCATCGAAATTAAATGGTGGATGTTTCTGCTCACAGGAATCGCAACCATTCTCATTGCGCTTTTAACGGTAAGTTATCGTGCGATAAAAGCCGCGATTGCAAATCCGGTGGAGAGTTTGAGGGATGAATAAACAATTAAAAAGGTAGAATTATGTTTAGAAACTATATCAAAATCGCATTTAGAAATCTTTGGCGGAACAAAGGATTTTCTGCAATAAACATTTCAGGATTGGCAATTGCTATGGCAGGCGTAATCCTTATTAGTATCTGGATTCAGAATGAATTGAGTTTTGACAGATTTCATACCAATGAAAAGGATCTGTACAAAGTATGGAACAGTTATCGATCGGTTGATGGACATATTAGTAATGGGGATGTTACTTCTGCTCCTTTAGGAAATGCTCTGGTTGATGAATTTCCTGAAGTGATAAAATCGGCTAGGATATATTGGAGTGCCAACCGCCTCTTTAGCTTTGAAGATAAAAGCATTAAAACCAAAGGCAATGAAGTAGATAAAGCC
>NZ_DATJCY010000225.1:0-1619 GCF_035577925.1 Gelidibacter sp.
GTTCCGGTTCCTTTTCCTTCTGGTTTTTTTTCTGCTTTAATTTCGGAAGGATGGGGTTCTTCGCCCACATTATAAATATGATATCTTCCGCCATCATTTTTTAAAGCTTCCTGAAATTTCTCAATAGGAATATGGCTTTGCATTTCGATAATGGCTTCTTTTTCATCTAAAAGGACCGTCGCGCTTGAAACGCCTTCGACTTCAGAAAGTGTTTTTTCTACATGGCTTCTGCAACCATTGCAGGTCATTCCTTGTACGCTATATGTGTGTTTCATTATTATTTTTTTAGGTGTGTATTAAATATAATTATAATTCTGATGCCAGAAAATAATTGATAATGCTTACTTGATTAAAATAGTTTCCAATCGCCTCAATACGATTTACTTGAAAGTTTAATTGCAATTCCTGTACATCCAAAACTTCCTTAAAATCTATAGTGCCGGTTTCATAGTTTTTAAACAAAATCTCAGTTGCGTTTTTTGCTTGTTCAAGATTTTTATCTTGGGTTTCCAAACTGATTCGCGCTGCATTTCTACTTCTAACCGCGGTTTGCAATTGTGCTATCAAAGCATTCTCGGAAGCCTGTTTTTGAATGTCCAATTCTTCATGTTTCAACTTATTTTGTCGGGCGACGGATTTATATTTCTTGTTGAAAATAGGGATAGAAACCGATACCATCGGCATCAACATATTTGGCGCTTCATTATAAAGCATATATTCCATTCCAACGCCAAATTCTGGTATACTTTCTTTTTTGTTAAGCGCGTCAGCTTCTGAAATCACGTTGTTCAGTTCTTCAAATTTTTTCAATTCAGGATGAAGATAAAGTTTGGAAAAATCGATTTCAAAATCTTTATCTGGCATTGTCAAACTATCGATTATTGCAATTTCAACAACTTTTTTCCGATTCATAATCTTATTAAAAGCAGTAAGTTCGGCGGCATAATCTTGTTCCAAAACCAATTTTCTTTCGAGTAAATCATTTTGTCGCATTTGCAATCGCAATACCGAAACTGCCGAAGCTTGGCCAACTTCTACCGAAGTCAATGCCATCTGCTCATAAACTTTTAAAAGCTGAATATTGGCATCCAAGACTTCTTGTTTTTTGGTAATTTCATACAAACGGTAATACGATTGCGACAAAACCATTGCGATTTTTCGTTTGGCTATTTCGATTTCCACAAAATCTGCATCAGCCATTGCCGACGCATATTTTTCACGTGCCGAAATAGTACCAAACCAAGGAAACATCTGCATTACGGAAAATTCGCCTTGTTGCATCATCGGCATTTCCTTTCCTATCATATATCCCGCTGAAAACTCAGTGTTGGGAAGTGTATTTACTTCGGAAATCATTTCTGTAGAAATGGCATATTGTTTTTCCACCGCTTGAATATTTGGATTGTTTTTTATCGCCTCTTCAATATAGTTTTGCAATTGTTGTGCTTGCGAAGACCAGCTCAAAAACAGCGAAAACACAAGAAATAATCCTATGCTGCGAAAATCCATTTTTATATTAAATTTTAGACTCATTATTTCTAATTTTATTTAAGCGTTCTTAACTGTTTTTTCAATTTTGCTTCTCTTCTCCAACTGAACAATACCGGAACCACAAAAAG
>NZ_DATJCY010000226.1:0-13677 GCF_035577925.1 Gelidibacter sp.
AGCAACGTCAAATCATCATAAATACCTTTGACGCGCTGATAAATAAAACGCTCCACACGATATTGGATAATAAAAAATGAAACTGGATAAAAAACCACTAGAAAACCTAGTAAAATCCAGATATTAAATGCATTGGAAAAATATAAAAGTACACATAGAAGTACAAGTAAAAACAGTGTAATGTACAAGGCAGTTTGGGTGGCAAACTTATACGATTTTCTGTTTTTTTTACGCATTAGTCCACAAATTTATAGCCAACCCCTTTTACCGTTTTAAAAGATTCCTCGCCAATTTTTTCGCGCAATTTCCTAATGTGCACATCAATGGTTCGTCCACCAACAATAACTTCATTGCCCCAAACTTTATGCAAAATTTCTTCGCGCTCAAATACTTTATTAGGTTTTGTTGCTAATAACGATAATAATTCAAATTCTTTTTTGGGTAAAATAATTTCTTTTCCATGAAGTGATATCTTGTATTCTTCCCTATTGATCACCAATCCTCCAACTTCAAAAATACGTTGTGAAGAATCATCTTCCTTAAAACGTCTTAACAATGCTTTTACTTTGCTAATCAACACTTTTGGTTTTATTGGCTTTGTAATATAATCGTCTGCACCAGCATCAAAACCTGCCATTTGCGAATGATCTTCACCGCGTGCTGTTAAAAAAGTGATGACCGTATGGCTCAATTCAGGAATTTTTCTGATGTGCTCACAAGCTTCGATACCATCCATCTCGGGCATCATTAAATCCATAATAATGAGTTGGGGACGTTCTTTTTTTGCTTTTTTAATAGCTTTATAACCGTTCTCAGCAGTTATAACCTGATAGCCTTCAGCAGAAAGATTATACCCAATAATCTCCAATATATCCGGTTCATCATCAACTAATAAGATTTTTATGTTCGCTTTATTCATGGGTGACATTCAAAAATTTTAATGTAAAGATAACATTATTAACACTTGTTTTTCAAAACTAAGGCTTTGATAACCTTAACATAACGTAGAGGAAACAATAATTTAACTATTCGTCAAAAAGTCATATTCTTTAACATACTTTTGGTACGGCATTTGCGATAATTTACTACCTTTAACAAAAAGTATTTATTTGATGAAAAACTACTTTTCTTTTCTTTTGTTGATGATCTGCCTAACTTTTGGCACTATGAGTTATGCCCAGTCCGATCCTTCTAAGTCATCGCTTTCTTCATTGCATGACATTGAAGAATTATCTATTTACCCAAATCCAGTCAGCAATGGCAAAATATACATCACCACGTCCCAATTAAACTCTTCCAAAAACATACAAATTTATGATGTTTTGGGTAAAAATGTACTTTCCACTGTACTTTTAGGTAAAGAATTAAACATTTCTAAACTGACACCAGGCATTTATATTTTGAAAATTAAAGAAGGTGAGTATTCTGCAACCCGTAAATTGGTTGTAAAATAATCAAGTTTAGAATTTATAATTCTTATCGACTATTCACGAGAATTATCTTTTTTACAACACTTAGAAGCAAACTAAAACACCAAGAAAAACATAACCACGCAAACTCGGTTTTAAAAAATAATGAAAAGCGTTACCTCTATTTGGATAACGCTTTTTATATTTTCTATATTTTTACGCCATGATTACAATGGATTCCATATTTAGTATAAAAACAGCTTCTGAATTTGAAGCGGCAAGCTTAGAAGTTTTCAAATTTCAGTTCGAAAACAATCGTGTTTATCGTTCGTTTTGCGATTTGCTTTATATTCATCCTAGTGATGTCAAAAACATTCAAAATATTCCGTTTCTTCCCATTCAGTTTTTTAAATCGCATGATATCTTAAGCAGTTCGCAACCTATTCAACAGGTATTTACAAGCTCTGGAACGACAAGTGCTATAACGAGTAAACACCAAGTAACCGATATTAGGGTTTATGAAGAGAGTTTTAGACGTGCGTTTACACATTTTTATGGCGAGATTGAAGATTATGTGGTGTTGGCCTTATTGCCCTCTTATTTAGAGCGCAACGGATCTTCATTGATATATATGGTGGACGATTTAATAAAACGATCCAATCATGATGAAAGCGGATTTTACCTTGATAATCTTTCTGACCTAAAAGACCTACTTCAACAATTGGATACGGAGGGCAAAAAAATATTGCTTATTGGTGTTTCATTTGCGCTTTTGGATTTGGTTGAACAATATCAATTTCAACTGAAGAACACCATCATAATGGAAACGGGAGGCATGAAAGGCCGACGTAAAGAATTGGTTAGAGAAGAACTCCATCAAATTTTAAAACAAGGTTTTGGTGTCAACACAATTCATAGCGAATATGGTATGACCGAATTACTAAGCCAAGCATATTCTAAAGGAGAAGGTGTTTTTGAATGCCCAAATTGGATGCAAGTCTTAACCAGAGATCCTGAAGATCCTTTCAAAATTCTTCCAAAAAACAAAACAGGCGGCATCAATATTATTGATTTGGCAAATGTCAATTCGTGCGCTTTTATTGCCACTCAAGATTTAGGAAGAGTAGCATCAGATAACCGTTTTGAAATTATTGGCCGTTTTGATCATTCAGATATTAGAGGTTGTAATTTGATGGTGTTGTAAATTTTAAGAATGTAAAAATCTGAAAATCAACACACAACCAAAGCAACCCATAAAAAGCTGATGTTTTTTACAAACAAAAATCCCGCTTGTCAGCGGGATCTCTATAGGAAATTATTGGTTTCTATAAATAGTTTCAAGTCTAAGAACCCACTTTTATAATATAAGTGTTTTTCTTTCCTCTATTGATAATAATGTATTTTCCATTAATCAAATCAGCAGCAGATAGCACATAATCTTCAGCAACTTTTTCTTTGTTCACCGAAATTGAATTTTCTTTTAATGCTCTGCGCGCTTCTCCGTTCGAATTTAAAAAATTGGTTTTTGCGGCCAATGCAGCAATCATGTCCACACCTTCGTCAAATTCTGCTTTTGAGATTTCAGCCAACGGCACGCCTTCAAAAACCTCCAAAAACATGGCCTCATCCAACGTTGCTATATCTTGTTTAAAACTAGTACTGAACAGAATATTTGATGCTCTTTCAGCATTTTCAAAATCTTCCGCCGAATGCACAAAAGTGGTCACTTCTTGTGCCAATCGCTTTTGTAAAATTCTTAAATGAGGTGCTTCTTTATGCTCGGCAATTAACTTTTCGATTGACGCTCTATCTAAAAATGTAAATATTTTGATATATTTTTCGGCATCTTCATCACTTGTATTTAACCAAAATTGGTAGAATTTGTAAACCGATGTTTTATCGGCATCCAACCAAATATTGCCACCTTCACTTTTTCCGAATTTAGAACCATCAGCTTTTGTAATCAATGGACAGGTCATGGCAAAAGCTTTCGCCTCCTCACCTACATTCATACGTCTTACCAACTCGGTACCCGTGGTGATGTTTCCCCATTGGTCACTACCGCCCATTTGCAACAGCACATTATGGTGTTTGTGCAAATGATAAAAATCGTATCCTTGGATCAATTGGTAGGTAAACTCAGTAAACGACATACCAACACTTCCTTCTTCTCCAGAAAAACGTTTTTTGACCGAATCCTTTGACATCATGTAATTGACCGTAATTCGTTTTCCTACATCTCTGGCAAAATCAATGAATGAAAAGTCTTTCATCCAATCGTAATTATTCACCAAAACAGGAGCATTTTTGGTTGTCGCATCAAAATTTAAAAACCGTGACAATACCGATTTTATCCCAGCAACATTTTTTGCTAACGTAGCTTCGTCCAGCAAATTTCGCTCATCACTTTTACCCGAAGGATCGCCAATCATTCCTGTGGCGCCACCAATTAAAGCATACGGTTTGTGGCCTGCTTTTTCAAGATGCACCAATAAAATAATAGGCACTAAGCTCCCAATATGCAAAGAATCGGAGGTGGGATCAAATCCAATATATGCTGCGGTCATTTCCTTATTGAGCTGTTCTTCAGTTCCGGGCATGATATCGTGGGTCATTCCTCTCCAACGTAAATCTTCTACAAATGCATTTGTCATGGGTTGTAATATTAATTTTTAAAATTTGGTGCAAAGATAAACATCTCCTAAGAATAGGAAGTTAATATCTAATTATTCTTTATTTTCGTTGCATGATATTAGTAACAGGCGGAACAGGTTTAGTAGGCTCACACTTACTGTTTAAGTTATTGCAAACCAATAACCAAGTTAAAGCTATTTATAGAAGAGAACACAAGTTAGCGTTGGTCAAAAAAGTTTTTTCGTATTACACCTCCGATTTCGAATCTCTTTACAACCGAATAGATTGGGTTTATGCAGATATTACTGATATTCCATCCCTGGAAATTGCTTTTAAAGATGTAGAATATGTGTATCATTGTGCCGCTTTTGTGAGTTTTGAGCCTGATAAATACCATCAATTACGAAAAATCAATATTGATGGCACGGCCAACGTAGTTAATTTTTGTGTTTCGCATGCCGTAAAAAAACTCTGCTATATCAGTTCTATTGCCGCAATTGGCCATCATCAAGACCCACACCAACTTATTACCGAAGAAACCCATTGGAACCAAGAAGACGATAACAGTGTTTATGCCATTACTAAATATGGTGCCGAAATTGAAGTTTGGCGCGGCACCCAAGAAGGTGTTGATGCCGTTATATTAAACCCGGGAATTATCATTGGCCCTGGTTTTTGGAACAGCGGTGGAAGTAGCAGTTTGATAAAAAAAATATATAAAGGCATGTCTTTTTACACGCATGGCGTGACGGGCTATGTTGATGTAAACGACGTTGTAAATGCCATGGTGCAATTAATGCAAAGTGATATTAAAAATGAAAGGTTTACCGTTGTTTCCGAAAACTTATCTTTTAAAGAACTCTTAGATCAAACCGCATTAGCGCTAAAAGTAAAACCTCCAACCAAAGAAGCAACACCACTCATTTTGGCATTGGGCTGGCGTTTGGATTGGCTGAACCATTTGTTAACCAGAAAACGCAGACGATTATCCAAACAAATGACCAAAAGTGCCAGAAGCATCACAAAATATGACACTTCAAAAATAAAAAACGCTTTGGACATCGAATTTAAAACGATGAAAGATTCCATAAACGAAACCTGTCATTTGTTCATGGAAGATTTAAAGAAAGACGTCTAATCTACAAGTTCATATTCTACCGGACGGATGGGATCTTCCATTGCTGGTGGAATTTTTTTCTCGGGATCTTTAGCCGATCCATCTTCATTGGTCAATTGCTCATAAAGAGCCTTATCGTTTTCAAGATTCGCTTTTACCTTTTTGATGATTCCTTTATAAACCTTCATATCATACGCATAATAGGTATTGCTTTGTGCAAATTGCAAACTGTCAATGCCATGTTTTTCATACACATAATTACTAGGCATAATACCGTTGCTTTCTATTAGTTTTCTATTAACTCCTTTGGCAGCATTAAGAATATATAGATCATACATAATGTCTGACATTTTCTCCTTCGGAATTAAATTTTTTGGCTTTTCAGGTTTTTCAATACTATTACAGCCCACCAAAAGCATCAAAACAAGTATGTTAAAAAAGTATTTCATCGGGTAAAAGTTAATCGTTTTCCAACTTTAACGTCGTTAAACTTAAAATTGTTATACACCAACGATCCGTTAACAAAAGTGTGGGTGATGCGCGATGTGAAGGTCACATTTTCAAAAGGCGACCATCCACATTGGTACAAGATATTATCCTTGTTTACGGTCCATGGATTATTAATATCCACGATGACCAAATCGGCAAAATACCCCGGACGGATATAACCTCGTTTTTCTATCTGAAACAATATAGCCGGATTATGGCACATTTTTTCAACAATTTTTTCCAAGCCAATTTTCCCTTTATGATACGCTTCAATCATGGCTACCAAAGCATGTTGGACTAACGGCCCACCAGATGGCGCATTGGTATAAACCTGTTGTTTTTCTTCTAAAGTATGCGGCGCATGATCGGTAGCAATCACGTCAATCCGATCATCCAAAAGTGCTTTCCATAATTCTTCACGATCATTTGCGGTTTTTACTGCCGGATTCCATTTAATTAAAGTGCCTTTTTTCTGATAATCTTCATCACTAAACCACAAGTGATGTACACAAACTTCGGCCGTAATTTTCTTATCCTTTAGCGGAATCTTATTTGTGAACAATTTGGTCTCCTTAGCAGTCGAAACATGAAAAACATGCAAGCGTGCGCCGGTTTTTTTTGCCAATTCTATAGCTTTTGATGACGATATATAACAGGCTTCATCACTTCTGATGATAGGATGGCATTCTACCGGAATATCATTGCCATATTTTTGAATATGGTCTTCAAGATTTCTTTTGATGGTTGCCTCATCCTCACAATGTACGGAAATCAACAAATCGGTACTTTTAAAAATCGATTCTAAAACTTCTGCATTATCCACCAACATATCGCCTGTTGAAGATCCTAAAAACAATTTCAGTCCAGCAACATTCTTGGAATCGACTTTTAATATTTCGTCAAGATTAGAATTGGTACCACCAAACATGAACGAATAATTTGCCCACGAGGTTTTTGATGCAATATCAAATTTATGGTCCAATTGTTCAATAGTTGTGGTTTGCGGAACAGTATTTGGCATTTCTATAAATGACGTAATGCCGCCCGCTACCGCCGCTTTAGATTCGGATGCGATGGTGGCTTTATGTGTCAATCCCGGTTCCCTGAAATGCACTTGATCATCGATAACGCCCGGAAAAACATATTTCCCTTCAACATCAACTACCATAACATCTGCCGATTTTGCACTGATTGAATCTGCAATTTCCGTTATAAATTCACCTTCAATTAAAATATCGCCTTCAAAAATCTGGCCTTCATTAACAATTTTGGCATTTTTGATAAGTACCGTTTTTGTATTCATATTATTTGTGAAATAGGCTTTTAAACTTCATATATATAACTCCAAAAATTGCTTCAGAAACAATACCTCCGCTCATTTTGGATTTTCCTTTGGCACGATCCGTAAAAATAACAGGAACTTCAACAATTTTAAAACCTTTTAAATGGGCTTTAAATTTCATTTCTATCTGAAACGCATAGCCCACAAATTTAATCATATCCAAATCGATGGTTTCCAACACTTTCCTTTTATAACAAATAAATCCGGCAGTCGTATCCTGAATTTTCATTCGTGTTATAAACCGAACATATTTTGAAGCAAAATATGACAACAATATTCGGTTCATTGGCCAGTTGACCACATTTACACCAGTAATATACCGCGATCCGATAGCTACATCGGCCCCATCTTTTGCACAGGCGTTATAAAGTTTCACCAAATCGTCAGGATTATGGGAAAAATCGGCGTCCATTTCAAAAATATATTCGTACTTTTTTTCCAGACACCACTTAAACCCTTCAATATAGGCGGTTCCTAAACCTGTTTTGTTTTGTCGTTGCAACAAAAACAAGCGTTCAGGAAATTCCTTTTGCAGGGTTTTTACTTTTTCGGCCGTCAAATCGGGCGAGTTGTCATCAACTACAAGAATATCACAAGCCTCATCCCGGTCAAGTACTGCCCTGATAATAGCATCAATATTTTCAATTTCGTTATATGTCGGAATGATGACAATAGCGTCTTTCATTGATAAAAATTTTAGCAAAAGTAAGTTTTTTTAAAAGATTAATTTTATTGAAATGAACAGATAAATTATTCTTTATAATTTAGCGGCATGATTAGAGAAGTCATATCTTATGAATGGTTTACGGTATTTATGGTTTTGGGATTATCTCTCATCACTATGGCCAAGGTATTATTCACCAATCGGTTTTTAGATTTTATAGGGGTTTTGGGGAATTCCAAGTATTTGAAGCTATATACAAAAGATCAAAAATTTATTGACTTTTTTGATGGACTATTGTTTTTAAATTTAGCTATCGGTCTTTCTATTTTCGGCTACTTCTCCTACCTGATGCTTGTACCAACTGAAATTTTCGAATTAGATGTTTTCCTAAAAATTCTTCTGGGTATCACCGGTATTTCCTTAATAAAAATACTAATCGAGCGATTGGTTGGAAGTTTATTTGAAATTGACAAATTGATCGATTCTTACCTTTTTCAAAAAATAAGTTATAAAAACTTTAACGGCTTTGTACTTCTGATCACTAACACCTTGTTATTGTACGTTATAAATCCAACAAAAAACATCATTGTTGGAGTCGTCGCGTTGATGGTGTTAATAAACCTAATCGGATTCATGACGTCATTCAAAAATCACCAAAAGACCGTGACAAACAACTTATTCTATTTTATTTTGTATCTTTGCGCACTTGAAATTGGGCCTTATCTAATTTTATATAAAATAATTGTAGAATACAAAGCTTAAATCCAAACCAAGCCTATGAAAGTGAAAACAATTTTAGTGTCCCAGCCTGAACCTAAAATAGAAAATTCGCCGTACTTTGATCTCCAAGAAAAACTAAAAGTAAAGATTGACTTCCGCCCATTTATTCATGTTGAAGGTCTTCCTGCCAAAGAAATCAGACAGCAAAAAGTCGATTTAGCCAACTTCTCAGCCATTATTTTAACGAGTAGAAACTCTGTGGATCACTTCTTTAGAGTTGCTGATGAAATGCGCTATAAAGTGCCTGACAGTTTAAAATATTTTTGTCAGAGCGAAGCTGTAGCCTTCTATCTACAAAAATATGTGGTGTACAGAAAACGAAAAATTTACGTTGGAAAACGGAACTTTGAGGACTTGTCACCTTTGATCAAAAAATACAAAGATGAAAGTTTCTTATTACCTACAACAGATAAACTAAAGGACGAAGTACCACAACTTCTTAACAATTTAAATATTAATTGGAAGGAAGCGGTCTTTTATAAAACGGTCATTAGCGATCTATCTGATCTTGCCGATGTGTTTTATGACGTTTTAGTCTTTTTTAGTCCTTCGGGAATTGAATCGTTATTCCATAATTTTCCAGACTTCAAACAGAACAAAACCCGTATTGCGGTTTTTGGAAATACCACTGCTAAGGCGGTTGAAGAACATGGACTGAGAGTGGACATTATGGCTCCAACACCCGAAACGCCATCAATGACAATGGCATTAGAAAAATATATTGAAAAAGTAAATAAAGGAAAGTAAAAAACTCCCACTTAAAACTAAAAAAAAAGGCGATCCAAACTATTTGGATCGCCTTTTTTGTTTTTACATACTACGCTTAAAATCCGTAACGCTGTGGTCCTCCACGTCGGATTTCTTCACTTGCAAACTCCTCAAATTTCTTGAAGTTTTCTCTAAAGGCATTACTCAATTTGAATGCTGTAGCGTAATAGGCTTCATCATTATTCCAAGTTGTTCTTGGGCTCAACACTTCGCTTGGCACTCCTGGACAAGATCTTGGTTGTGCGGTTCCAAAAACTGAATGAATATGGTAATGGTCATAATCATACGGCCCTAAATCGCCGTTAAGCACGGCATTAATCATTGCTCTGGTATATTTCAATTTCATTCGGGTACCAACGCCATAAGGGCCACCGGTCCATCCGGTATTGACCAACCACACATTAACACCAGTTTCTGTTATTTTCTGACTTAACATCTCAGCATATTTAGCAGGGTGCAACGGCATGAAAGGCGCACCAAAACATGCTGAAAAATTTGGAACAGGCTCTACAACTCCAGCCTCGGTACCTGCAACTTTAGCAGTGTATCCCGAAATAAAATGATAAGCTGCCTGACTTGGCGTCAATTTTGAAATGGGAGGCAAAACACCGAATGCATCAGCCGTTAAAAAGAAAATATTTTTTGGGTTTTTCCCGATAGAAGGTACTGCAATATTATCAATATGTTCAATTGGATAGCTGACCCGTGTGTTTGGTGTGATGGAAACATCATCAAAATCAACCACGCCATTGGCATCTAAAATAACATTTTCCAAAATGGCGCCTTTTTTAATGGCCTTAAAAATGTCGGGCTCGTTTTCTTCACAAAGATTAATCACTTTGGCATAACATCCGCCTTCAAAATTAAATACGGTATTTTCTCTGGTCCAGCCATGTTCGTCGTCACCTATCAATCGTCTGTTAGGATCGGCAGATAAGGTTGTTTTTCCAGTACCGGATAATCCGAAGAAAATTGCCGTATCATCATCTTTACC
Organism: Gelidibacter sp.; assembly: GCF_035577925.1. Taxonomy (GTDB): domain Bacteria; phylum Bacteroidota; class Bacteroidia; order Flavobacteriales; family Flavobacteriaceae; genus Gelidibacter. The sequence goes on from NZ_DATJCY010000226.1 coordinate 10,198, forward strand.
AATATTTGCACTACAGTGCATTGGCAAGGTGTCTTTAAAAACAGGAAGGATAAAATTCAAAGCCGAAAAAATACCTTTTTTAATTTCACCTGTATATCCTGTGCCTCCAATAAGTGCAATTTTTCGTGTAAAATCCAAAATAGCAAAATTATGTTGACGGGTGGCATCAACTTTTGGATCTGCCATAAAACCTGGAGCATTTACAATGGTCCATTCAGGAGAAAAATTTTCTAACTCCTTTTCTGTAGGGCGCAAAAACATATTGTCTGCAAACTGATTACTCCAAGGATATTCAGTAATAACACGAATATTTAATTTGTATTTTTCATCAGCACAAGCATAACTATCTCTTACATAAACATCTTTTTCTGAAAGATAATGGGCTACCTTATCATAAAGTTTCTGAAAATCATTACTGTCAAATGGAATATTGATATCTCCCCACCATACACGATCTTTAGTAACATCATCTTTAACGATGAAACGATCCTTTGGCGAACGTCCTGTAAACTCTCCTGTATTAACAGCTAAAGCGCCAGAAGAGGCTTCTACGCCTTGTCCATTGGCAATAGTGATGTCATGAAGTTTTTCTGAAGATAATTGATAATGTACTTTGGCATTTTTTATACCGTACTGATCCAACGAAATCGATTTCGTAGTTTGAGCATTGTTGGTCATAATAATAGTGTGTTGTTTGAATGCAAAATTAAACTTTATTTTAATTTAAGTCTTCTTTTTCAAGAATTATCCCGTCTGACTTTTAAAAAGTCGATCAGCATTAAAACCCAAGAGATTATGAGAAATAATCCGCCAATTGGGGTTATAAATCCTATACTTTTGAAGTTGATCCCCGTAACGTCCATCGTAGCCAAGCCATAAATAGAGCCCGAAAAAAATAGGATGCCAAAAAGGATCAAAAAATAAATTATTCTTTTAGATTTTTGAGTTAAAAGCGTCGTCCCTCCAACAAACAGCAACATTAATGCATGATACATTTGATAGCGTACGCCTGTTTCGAAAGTAACTTGCGATTCTACCGAAATCACTTCCTTAAGGCCATGTGCCCCGAAAGCACCCAATGAAATGGCAATGATTCCTAAAACCGCTGCGGTAATCAAAATAATCCGATTCATATATTTATTATTTAGAATACAAAAAACAAGAGTTATTTAGTAAATTCGTGTTTCAAAAAACAAAACTACTCAACAATTCCCATTATGCGAAAAATTTTAGTCATAGGTTCTGGAAAATCTTCATCTTACCTTATCAAATACTTATTAGACAAATCAGCCGAAGAAAATCTACATATCATTGTTGGTGATATCGAAATTAAAAATGCACAGAAACTTATAAACAATCACGAATACGGCCATGCTATTACATTAGATGTTTTCAATAAAACCTCGCGCAAAAATGCGATTGAAAATGCCGATATCGTCATCTCCATGTTGCCAGCTAGATACCACATTGAAGTAGCTAAAGACTGCGTAACCTATGGCAAGCATTTAGTAACGGCATCTTATGTGAGTAAAGAGATGGAAGATCTTAATACTGTTGTGAAAAACAAAGGCTTGGTGTTCATGAACGAAATTGGAGTTGATCCGGGCATTGATCATATGAGTGCCATGAAGGTTATTGATAAAATTAGGGCCAAAGGTGGCGAAATGGTATTGTTCGAATCCTTTGCCGGTGGATTAGTTGCTCCCGAAAGTGATAATAACCTTTGGAATTATAAGTTTACATGGAATCCAAGAAATGTTGTGGTAGCTGGCCAAGGTAGCGCTGCCAAATTCATCCAAGAAGGCGATTACAAATACATTCCTTACCATCGTCTATTTAGAAGGACCGAGTTTCTGGAAGTAGATGGTTACGGACGTTTTGAGGCTTATGCCAATCGTGATTCGTTAAAATATCAAAGTGTTTATGGCTTGGACCATATCCAAACTTTATATAGAGGAACTATACGCCGCGTTGGCTTTAGTAGGGCATGGAATGTTTTTGTGCAATTGGGTATGACCGATGACAGCTACACCATTGATGACAGTGAAAACATGAGTTATCGCGATTTTGTCAATGCTTTTTTACCATACAGCCATACCGATTCGGTTGAACTCAAATTCAGGTTGTCACTTAAGATTGACCAAGATGATATTATTTGGGAAAAATTTGAAGAACTCGATATTTTTAGCAAAACAAAAATGGTAGGTCTTAAAAAAGCAACTCCTGCCGAAATTCTCCAAAAAATATTAATGGATAGTTGGACGCTTAACGATGATGATAAAGATATGCTGGTAATGTATCATAAATTTGGGTATAAACTGAATGGCAAAATGCACCAAATTGACTCTACCATGGTGGCTATTGGCGAGGATCAAACCTATACTGCCATGGCAAAAACTGTTGGTTTACCTGTAGCCATTGCCACACTTGCTATTTTAAATGAAAAAATCACCACACCAGGCGTTCAAATCCCGATTACAAAAGAAATTTACGATCCCATCTTAAAGGAATTGGAGGAATTTGACATCATATTTAATGAAAAAGAAGTACCTTATTTGGGATATAATCCACTGAATGTTTGATGTAGTGGGTAGTGGTCTGTAATTTTTATTAGAATAACTGAAATTCCCAACTTTAGGGAAGTGAACATGAAAATAGAAAATCAAAATATTCAGATTGATGGCATCGACAAACAAATTCTTCGTGATTTGATGGCCGATGCCCGAACCCCAATTTTGGAAATTGCCAGAAACGTTGGCATTTCCGGAGCCGCCATACACCAACGTTTACGGAAACTAGAAAAATCAGGGTTGATAACGGGCTCTAAGTTTGTTATTAACCCAAAAGTTTTAGGTTATACCACCATGGCTTTTGTAGGAATTTATTTAGACAAAGCTATGAGCAATCCTGAAGCGGTTAAACAGCTCAAAAAAATTCCCGAAGTATTGGAATGCCATTATACCACTGGAAATTGGAGTATTTTAATAAAAATACTTTGTAAGGACAATGCGCATTTAATGCACTTACTGAATAAAGAAATACAATCTATTGCCGGCGTATCCCGCACCGAAACTTTTATTTCATTAGATCAACAAATTGACAGACAGATTGAGATTTAGAACATTTCATTTAACAAAAACTCCTGAAATTCTCAGGAGTTTTTGTTATACCATAATTGATTCATCAAATCAATCCCTCGACATAAAAATTCGAAGTACATACCAAAACAACAGCATTAACGAGGCAAATAAACCTAAAGCTGCAGGAACATAATCGTCTGTTGCATATTTGTTTACCAAATTGGACGTTTGGTATAAAATGGAACCTCCTGCCAAAAGACACATTCCCACAGAAAACCATAATCCCAAACTAAATCCGAATAAAGTCCCCGCAATGATTAATCCTATGGCAATAAAAAATCCGACCGCCAATCCTGTTTTAAGAAATGAAAAATCTCTTTTGCTCATTAATACAACAGCA
>NZ_DATJCY010000227.1:0-4000 GCF_035577925.1 Gelidibacter sp.
CTTACCAATGTACTCACAGCAAACGATTTTAGGGTTAGAGATATCATTCAAAACCTTCAGAGTTATACAAAAGACTTTAAAGAGGTAAGAGCTATTGGGTTTTGCGCGAGCATAAAGCATGCAAAATTCATGAAACAGAAGTTTGAAAAAATAGGTTTAGCTGCTGAATGTTTGACTTCCGAAAACTCAATTGACCGAGTGGATATTATTCATAGATTTAAAACAAAGAAAATTAATTATTTGTTTGTAGTCGATATTTTCAATGAAGGTATAGATATACCTGAAATTGACACCGTGTTGTTTCTACGTCCTACCGAAAGTTTAACCATTTTCTTACAACAATTAGGTCGTGGCTTGCGATTGCACGAAGGGAAAGATGCGCTGACGGTGCTGGACTTTGTAGGACAGGCACGCAAAGAATTCGATTATGAAAATAAGTTTAGAGCACTGATTGGAAAAACAAATACTACTGTACAAAATGAAATAGAAAAAGATTTCCCTAACCTTCCTTTAGGAAGTTCTATTGTTCTGGAAAAACAAGCCAAAGAATATATCTTAGAAAATATTCGCCATGCAACAGATATGAATAAGCGTAAATTAATACGGCTAATTCAAAACTTTCAAAACCACACAAAACTTCCTTTAAATCTGAAAAATTTTCTAAGGATTTACAATCTTGAATTAAAACACATTTACAAGAACCATACTTTTAATTCCCTTAAAAGCGAAGCATTTAATAAAGAGTACGACACCTTTAATTTTGATAACTATAAATCAATGTTAGGGAAAAAGTGGATAGTCACAGAATCTATCCAGTATTTTAAATTCATTTTATCTTTAATCGAAGTAAAATTCGACCTTAATCAATTAGAAAATAAAGTCTCTAATCGCCTAATGGCCTTGATGCTTTATTATGATTTTTATCAAGGGCCTATATTAAATTTAAGCTTGCAAGAAGGTCTGAAACAGATGGGTGAAAATCGAGACTTCGTTTCAGAAATGAAAGAATACTTGGAGGTGAAAATTGATAAAATAGGTTTTGAGGAAATACCATTTGTTGAAATGCCAAATTTTCCACTTCAAATTCATGCACGTTATACCCGTGACCAAGTTTTAGTAGCTTTGGGATTAAGCACGATCGAGAAAAAGAGTTCTAATCGTGAAGGAGTTGCTGAAAACAAAGATCTTAACGTTGAGGCACTTTTTGTGAATTTAAAAAAGTCAGAAGAGGATTTTTCTCCAACAACAATGTATGATGATTATGCAATAAATGAAACACTTTTTCATTGGCAGTCCCAAAATCAGACCTCACCGGAAAGCTCAAAAGGGTTATCCTATATACTTCAACAAAAAAACAAGAAAACTATTTTATTATTTGTTCGAGAAAGCAAAGAAGATTCTGATAAATTCACACAGGGTTATGTATTTATTGGTCCTGCAAAATACGTGGAGCATGAAGGCTCAAAACCCATGTCAATCAAATGGAAATTAAAAGAATCCATTCCGCATTATTTATGGAAAGAAAGTGCAAAACTATCTGTTGGGTAATAACCCTTTGAATTATTATTAAAAAAATAATAGTATGCAAGAAAATAAATCTCAAATAATCATTTATCAAACCGAAAACGGAGAAACAAAATTAGATGTTCGTTTCCAAGACGAAACCGTTTGGTTGACGCAAAAGATGATGGCGGAATTGTTTCAGACAACTTCTCAAAACATAACAATTCATCTAAAAAACATCTTCGAAGAAGGTGAATTAGAGGAAAGTTCAACTTGTAAGGATTTCTTACAAGTTCAAAAAGAGGGTAATCGAGAGGTCAAAAGAAACCAAAAGTTTTACAACCTTGATGCCATCATTTCAGTAGGATATAGAATTAAATCTCACATTGCCACAAAATTTAGGCAGTGGGCAACGCATCAATTAAGAGAATATATCGTAAAAGGCTTTGTCTTAGATGATGAACGGTTAAAAAATCCAGATTTACCATTTGATTATTTTGAGGAACTTGAAAGGCGAATACAAGATATTCGCACCTCAGAAAAACGCTTTTATCGCAAGATTACCGACATATATGCAACAAGTGTAGATTATGACCCTACGCTTGATATTAGTATAGAATTTTTTAAGACAGTTCAGAACAAACTGCATTGGGCTATCACTGGCCAAACAGCGGCCGAAATTATCAATAGCAGAGCAGATAGTGGAAAACAGAATATGGGACTAACAAATTGGCGTGGTAATAAAATTAGAAAATCAGATGTTTCTATTGCTAAAAACTATTTAAATGAAAATGAATTATCTGCTTTAAATAATTTGGTTGAGCAATATTTAATTTTTGCACAAGGTCAAGCACAACGAAGAATCCCAATGTATATGAAAGATTGGATTGATAAATTAAATGGATTCCTTCAACTAAATGACCGAGAAATATTAACGAACGCAGGTAGTATTTCTCACGAATTAGGAAAAGCAAATGCAGAATTAGAATATGACAAGTTTAAACAGCAACAACAAAAGATGATAGGAGAAAGTGATTTTGATAAGATAATTAAGAAGATTGACAATAAATCTAAATAACCACCAACACACAGCAAGCACATTTGCAATTACTCACGATTTTATAAATCATTTTTGGAGTTCGTGAACTTCGTTTCACACAAGCCAACGCACAAACCGAAATTAAAAAACCCACTGTTTGGACGAAGTCCATCCATATTGATGTTTAGAGCTTTTAATTCCAAAGAAACTGGGTGTTTTGAAGGTTTAGAAAGGGTTTTAATAGTTCAGAACTCTTCTAAAAGATTAAATAAACTTAGATAAATTTGTGATTTTAATTTTAAGCTGGTCTTCGGTGTGCTTTTTTTGGTATATTTAATTTTCATGCCCCAAATATGATCATGGTTAAACAATTATAAACTACATGGAAAACAGATACATGAAGCTGCGCGCGCTCTTTATATTGGTTTTTACCTTTTCGATGACTTTCGGTCAGCAAGGACATTCGCCTTGGACCCAAATTACTAAAAACAGTGTCGCTCAAGAAAGAGTGCTGCCTCAAGAATCTGTGCCTGTTAAAGCTACGTATTATCAGCTTGATATTAATGCTCTGAATTCGGTATTGCAGAAAGTGCCAGTACAAACACCATCGAAATCTGATGTTGTTCTTGATTTTCCCAATGCTGACGGCACTATGGAAGCTTATAACATTACGGAATATTCGGTGATGGCACCTGAACTTCAGGCTAAATTTCCGCAGATCCGCTCTTATGTAGGTTATAGTTTGAAAAACGCATCGACCGTTATTTATTTTAGCGTTTCGCCGGATGGATTGCATAGCATGAAATTATCTTCTGACAGAGGCACTGAGTTTGTCAATCCTTATGCTACCGACAGTTCGTATAAAGCATTTTCAAGACAAGATATTCCTACCACACAAAATCTATTTGAATGTGGTTTTGTAGAAGATCCGCTTTTTAATAGAAACAGTTGGGATTTAGGCAATGCGGTTCAAAATGCCAATGATGGTGTAAGGCGTACCTACAGATTGGCAGTTGGCACGAGCGTGGAATACACTAATTTTCATGGCGGTACCGTGGCATCGGCATTAGCTGCCATTAATACGACGATGACGAGGGTAAATGGTATTTATGATAGAGAATTGTCTATCAGAATGACTTTAGTGGCAAATAATGATCTTTTGATTTCGACCACTGGAAATAGTCTTTTTTCAAATTCAGAAAACATTTCGGCCAATACAGGCATTATTAATTCGCTTATAGGAAATGCTAGTTATGATATTGGACATTCCTTTACTACAGGTTCTGGTGGTAAAGCACAATTAAATAGTGTTTGTACCAATAGTAAAGGTGCCGGGACGACAGGATTGTCAACGCCTTCTGGTGATCCGTTTGCTATTGATTATGTGGCTCACGAAATAGGTCATCAGTTTGGAGCTACACATACTTTTAATGGTACCGCTGGCAATTGTGCCGGTAA
>NZ_DATJCY010000228.1:0-2271 GCF_035577925.1 Gelidibacter sp.
ATAAATATCCACCTGATTGAGGATAACTTTTATGCCTGCAGTTGGATTTACGGGTGCATCCTGTAGAAATAACTCCTTAAAAAAATTACCTTCTCTATCCGAAGAACTCACATAACCTTTTATATAAATATCGGTGTCAATTAACACTGGTGTTTTATACCTATTATTGTATTTTAACTTCAACTCGGTTATCGAAATTTCAATGCCATCACTGGCCAATAGGCTTTCCAAGCCTTTATTTTCTTCAACTCCCAAGCCATCAGGAATTGAAAAATCATCATTCTGCACACAACTATTCGCCATGATAAACACGACTATAATCGTAATGTAGTTTACAAATCTATATTTTCTAGCCATGTTTTTCTACTTTTAAAATCTGATATAAGCATTCAAAAAATAGGTCGTTCCGCGTCCATACCAATATTTGGGGCCAAATAAAGGAAGGTCGTTATCAGCATCTTGTTTTACTTCGGTATAATTGGCATTTCTACCTTGTTCAAAACCACCTGTTTTATAGGTCACATCAAAAAGATTATTGATACTCATAAAAATGCCAACAAAATTATTGTTAAGCCGCCATGATTTTCCACCTACAAGATTGACAATCATATAATCATCAAATTTTTCTTGTTTTAAAAGCTGTTTGGCAATTTCAGGATCATAATTGTTGAGCGGCATGCCATCAACATCCAGATAAAAATTGTGTGTTCTGGTCAATGGATTGACCTTTACATAAGTATTGTCAAAAAAATTGGCCATCGCGCCAAACCACCAATAATCAGGATCGCGGTATTCAAATCCTACAGCATATGCGGTTTGAGGACCGCCCGAAAGTTTATAATTCTTTAAATTGGCATGTCCAAAATCGACCCCATCAGCAGCTATAAACTTTGATGAAGTCAAATATAAATTGGGATTATTGGCATAAGTAAATTGCCCTAAAGCAGCAACGCCTTTTAACTTAATGGCAGAGGTTATTTGCGCTTCCAAACCAAATTCCAGACCAAAATGTAATTTATCAATCCCTTGTAAAACTTCTTGGACAAATGCCGAAGTTTGGTTTTCTGATAGTTCCGAACTATTCAATCCGTCGGCGTAATAAAAAGAGATGTCATTGGCATCTGCAATTTTAGTATAATACCCCGATAATTTTGCGTTGACCATTGACGAACGGAATCTATAGCTCAAATCCATCGATGTTAGTTTTTCTACGGTGATGTTTTTAACGCTATTATGATTTTCTCTGGCGTTGGAATACGTGTTTTTTAGCGATGGCGCTCTTGTTAGATAAGCTGCACTAAAATTCAACAAATGTTTGCCAGACAATTTATAGGTCACATCCCCTTTGGCACCAAAACCTGTAAAGCTTAATTTATCGCCCTTTCCAAAGGAATTATTGGCATAAAGCTCATGTTGATATACGCCTTCACGTTGATACGATGTGTTTACAAAATGTAGCGCACCAAAAAAATCAAACTTTCGATATCTCAATTGTGCTTGTGCAAATCCCGAAATAACGTGGGCATAAAGATTATAATTGTATTTAAATCGGTCGCCTTCGCCAACAATCCGATTTGGGTTTTGTAAATCATATTGAATGTTATCAAATGAATCTACATTCAACATTCCTGATGACCCCAATAAATCCTTGACATGTGCAAAGTTCTCCGATTTTAAATGACTGTAATTGATAGCACCATTGATTGTTAAATGTTCGGAAACATCAGACGTAAAAATTGAGTTTACCGTGAGTTGTGCATCATCATTTCTATCTTCATATAATGCATAAGCAGCAGGTAATCCTGCAACCGTATTGGTGATATTGGCATCATAAATGCGATTCCAATCGATCTGACCATCTTTTAAAAAATCCTGTTCCAATTGATAAGCCCTGGCGTAATCTGGTCCCTTGGAATCGGCCAACGCATAGCTTGGTAACTTTTGATAATACGCCGCACTCGGGTTGGCACCACCGGAATAATCCAAACGGCTGTTTCCGGTTTTGCCAAATTGATAACTGAGGTTGGTCTGCAAGGTGGAATGGTTATTAATAGTCCAATAATGATTTAACATGAGTATCGGTTCATCTACTTCCTTAACGCGCGAATTCCGTTTCTTACCATTCTGATAACCCCAATATTCATTGTACTTAATTCCTTTTAAATCATAAACCTCTTGGGTGTTGGGCGACGATTTACCACGACGATTTGGCGTATAAATGATCGTGGCATTGATACTGTGCCTATCGTTGATTTTCTTTTCAACCGAAGC
>NZ_DATJCY010000229.1:0-5936 GCF_035577925.1 Gelidibacter sp.
TGAAGTATTTGATGTATTGCCTAAAAGTGATTGGTTTTCAAAACCTTTTGACGAAATGCAAGAAGTAGCTATTTGCTCACAATCGGGGTATAGAGCGTCGCCAAATTGCGATATTGTACAACAGAAATTTATTCAAACGGCCGGACTTAAAACGCCGCCTTGTCCATTTCATGTGATTGTGCATTTGGATAGCAATGAACAGTTTCAAGTGAATTCCTCATGTGAAGATGTGAATACCATCATTCATAAATCGTGGTTTGCGTTGCCACCGCTCATGGAATATTATTATAAGGCGCAAAACCCGTTTTATAAATCTTTGCCACCGTTTAGACAAGATTGTTTCGGGGAAAATGACATTGCCATGGAGTTCATTTATCCGAAAGAGAATAACGCCATTTTCCTACCTAAGGATTTTGACGGGCAAACCAATCAGCTTATTTTAAGAGTGGCACATTCCAAACCCGAAACTTTAGTGTTTTGGTATTTGGACGACACCTATTTGGGGAGCACTAAAGACATTCATGAGTTTGCGATGCAGCCAAAACATGGCAAGCATGTAATTACCGTAGTGGATACCTTTGGAAATGAAAATAAGCGTTGGATTGAAATTTTGGAATGATGCCTTAAAAAACATTTTAAATCACTATTTTTGTCTTTAACCTATCAAACAAAAACACATGTTCGAAACTGTAAAAATGCTTCATTCCCTTTGGGCTTATTTGACCCTTTTACTGATTGTGATAGCTGCTTTAAATGCATTGTTTAAATTTTTTGGAAACAAAGAATTCCATCCTATCGATTTTAGAATTTCATTATTTACTTTAATTGTAACACATATTCAGTTGCTTTTGGGATTGGTTCTGTTTTTTGCAGCCGATTATTTAAGCTTGTTTTCTGAATTGGGAATGGGAGGTATTATGAAAAATTCGATATTAAGGTCTAATATCGTAGAGCATCCATTAATGATGATTATTGCGGTTATTTTGATAACTGTTGGATATTCTAAACATAAAAAGAAATTGACTTCTAAGCCAAAATTTAAAGTATTGGCTATATTTTATACCTTGGCATTGGTGTGCGTATTGGCTAAGATTCCTTGGAATACTTGGTTCTAACAACTAACAGCAACATACTTTTTAAACAAAAAACCAGAGTTTATCGCTCTGGTTTTTTTGTTAAATAATTGATTAAAAGTTTTGCAAAAATCCAAAAATCAGGTTTCAGATTATTTATTCATGTTTTTCATTTCGTCAATAAAAGTGTCCAGATCTACGCCATGCGATACCAGTGCTAAGGCTTTGTCCACAATGTATTTTACATTATCTGTATTGAAACCTAAGCCGATGCCAATTTTTTTCAACAAATTCTGCTCATCTTTACCTTGAATACGATCCACATATACCATACGCGCCAAATCGTATAAGCGTTCTAAACGCCTGTCGTAAGAAACGGGCGGATTTATAGGATGCATGTGATAGTTTTTAAGAATATTTTTATAGTCTTCATCATCAATGTCCAAGTTGTTGGCCAAGCGGTCTAAAAACGCTTTTTCATTGTCAGATATAATGCCGTCATCCATGGCAATTCTTACTATAGCCGCAAAATGGTCTTCGTTACGTTTTTTAAATCCACTATCAAATAAATCTGAAATTGACATATTGTTATGTTTTAATTTTAATGAATCATCTTAACCAAATCTACATTATTTTTTTATGATCGTCCCAAAAATCCAAATGAAAATTCGATATCTTTTTTCTTAATTTATCATGTTTTAAGGTTAAGTCCATTCTCTTTTAAGATTAATTTCGCATTCGTAATACGGTGCATTTAAATTGTAAACTTTATATTTGCTCAAAATAAATTGTCTTGAGTAAATCACCTCTCTCGCAAGTATATGCACAGGCTTCGCAAACGCAAGATCTGCATACTGCTATTGCCAAAAATCAAAGTAAAACACATTTAAAAGGTCTTGTGGGATCGAGTTTGAGCTTTGTGTTTTCTGAATGTTTTAAAACGTCAGGACTTCCTTTATTGTTGATTTTCAATGATAAAGAAGAAGCGGCTTTTTATCTCAATGATCTCGAATTGTTGATTAACAGTAAAGACGTGCTTTTTTATCCCGGGAGTTACAGACGTCCTTATCAGATTGAAGAGACAGATAATGCCAATGTGCTTTTACGTGCTGAGGTTTTAAGCCGTATCAATTCGCAAAAAAAACCAGCTATTATTGTCACCTATCCCGATGCGATTTTTGAAAAAGTGGTGACCCGTAAAGAGCTGGAGAAAAACACGTTGAAAATTTCTGTAAATGATAATTTGTCCATCGATTTTGTAAATGAGGTTTTGTTTGAATACCAGTTCAAACGTGTGGATTTTGTTTCAGAACCGGGTGAGTTTTCTGTTAGAGGTGGTATTGTGGACGTGTTTTCGTTTTCTCATGATCAACCTTTTCGTATCGAGTTTTTTGGCGATGAAGTGGATAGTATCCGAATTTTTGATGTAGAAACACAATTGTCAACCGATAAAATCGAAAAAATCAATATTATTCCCAATGTTGAAAATAAGTTTATCAGTGAAAATAGAGAAAGTTTCTTAAAGTATATTCCGTCAAAAACAGTGGTTTTTACGAAGAATGCCGATTTGCTTTTTTCGAGAATTGAAGATTTTTTTGGTAAAGCAGAAGAAGCTTTTAAGAATTTTTCTTCTGAAATTAAACATGCATCGCCCGAAGAATTGTTTTGTAGCGCGACGTTGTTAAAACGTGAATTACTGGATTTTACTTTGGTGGAATTTGGTGTTTCATCCATGTTATCCAATCAGGTTATTGAGTTTCATACCGCCCCACAGCCGTCTTTTAATAAGCAATTCGATTTGCTTATTGAAAATTTGAATACACATTATGATCAAGGTTATGTCAATTATATTGTGTGTGCAAGTGAGCAGCAAGCCAAGCGTTTTCACGATATTTTTGAAGATATCAATGTAGAACGCCATCGGACTTTAGAGCATGGAATCCATTATAAAACGCTGGTTTTGTCTTTATATCAAGGATTTATAGATCATGATAACAAAATAGCCTGCTACACAGATCATCAAATTTTTGAACGTTATCATAAATTCCATTTAAAAAACGGTTATGCCAAAAAAATGGCCATCACTTTAAAGGAATTGACCAATCTTGATATAGGGGATTATGTCACACATATTGATCATGGTATTGGACGATTTGGCGGCCTTCAAAAAATTGATGTTGAAGGAAAAAGGCAAGAAGCCATCAAATTAATTTATGGCGAACGTGATGTGTTGTATTTGAGTATTCATTCGTTGCATAAAATCACAAAGTTTAACGGAAAAGATGGCAAACCACCAAAAATTTATAAACTTGGAAGTAATGCTTGGAAAACCTTAAAGCAAAAAACAAAAACCAGAGTTAAGGAAATTGCTTTCAATTTGATACAAGTTTATGCCAAACGCAAGCACGAAAAAGGGCATCAATATCATCCTGATAGCGCTATGCAATTGGAGTTGGAAGCTTCTTTTATTTATGAAGATACACCCGACCAAATAACAGCTACCGCCGACGTTAAAATGGATATGGAAAGTGAACGCCCCATGGACCGATTGGTTTGTGGCGATGTTGGCTTTGGTAAAACCGAAGTGGCTATCAGGGCTGCTTTTAAAGCGGTTGACAACGGCAAACAAGTAGCGGTTTTAGTACCTACAACCATTTTGGCCTATCAACATTACAGAACATTTTCTGAACGCTTAAAGGATTTTCCGGTAACGGTCAGTTATTTGAACCGATTTAGAAGTGCCAAAGAAAAACGTGATACATTAGAACGTCTTGAAAGCGGTAATGTAGATATTGTGATTGGTACGCATCAATTGGTAAATAAAAATGTCAAGTTCAAAGATTTGGGATTATTGGTTGTGGACGAAGAACAAAAATTTGGAGTTGCCGTCAAAGAAAAACTAAAAACTATTAAAGATAATGTGGATGTGCTCACATTAACAGCAACGCCTATTCCAAGAACCTTGCAGTTTAGTTTGATGGCAGCACGCGATTTATCGGTTATTACCACACCGCCACCCAACCGATATCCTATAGAAAGCCATGTAATTCGATTTAATGAAGAAACCATTCGAGATGCCGTGAGCTATGAAATTCAGCGCGGTGGACAAGTCTTTTTTATCCATAACCGGATTGAAAACATTACAGAAGTGGCGGGGATGATTCAACGTTTGGTTCCGGATGCAAAAATTGGGATTGGCCACGGACAATTGGACGGAAAAAAACTCGAACAGATGATGCTCGATTTCATGAATGGCGAATTTGATGTATTGGTCAGCACCACCATTGTAGAAAGTGGTTTGGATGTACCCAATGCCAATACCATTTTTATTAATAATGCCAATAATTTTGGATTGAGTGATTTGCACCAAATGCGAGGTCGTGTAGGACGAAGCAATAAAAAAGCATTCTGTTATTTTATTACACCCGATTATTCGGCAATGACCGATGATGCGCGCAAACGAATTACTGCTCTAGAGCAATTTACAGAACTGGGCAGCGGTTTTAATATCGCCATGAAGGATTTGGAAATCAGAGGTGCCGGTGATTTGCTTGGCGGTGAACAAAGCGGATTTATCAATGATATCGGATTTGATACCTATCAGAAAATTTTGAATGAAGCGATTGATGAATTGAAGGAAAACGAATTTAAGGATTTGTATGAGGATGATCTTACAGATAAGGAGTACGTTAAGGACATCACGATTGAAACCGATTTTGAACTATTGTTCCCAGATGATTACGTGAACAATATTGCTGAGCGTTTAAATTTATATACCCGACTTAACGATATTAAAACGGAAGAAGACCTTCAAAAGTTTGAAACTGATATTATTGACCGCTTTGGTGAAATGCCAAAACAAGTGGTCGATTTGTTAAATAGCGTTCGTGTTAAATGGGCAGCTACAAAAATCGGATTGGAAAAAGTGGTCATGAAACAAGGTAAGATGATAGGCTATTTCATCAACGATCAGCAAAGTGCATTTTATCAAAGTGCCGGATTTACCAAACTGTTGCGGTACATCCAGTCCCATCCAACGGCTGCAAAAATGAAAGAAAAACAAACCCGATCTGGTTTGCGATTATTGCTTACTTTTGAACATATTAAAACTGTAAACCAAGCATTGGCAGTATTAAAGCCTATCTTGGAATAATGACTAAATATAAAGCGTATTATCACTTTTGAGAATTTAATCAAACACCGTTCGTATGAAAAGAATGATATTATTTTTGATGTTTTTGCCTTCTGTTTTGATGGCGCAACATACTATTGAAGGCACATTTTCGCCAGCAGAAGATTTTACTTATGCGTTTTTATACAAGTCTGATGCCATGGGTTCCGTTTATGTCGATAGAGGGAAAGTTGATGAAAATGGCCATTTTAAAATTGATCTGGACAGCACCAATAGCTCCGGAATTTATAAAATAGTTTACGGTGTGCCACAAGAAGAACACAACTTCGATTTAATTTATAATGGCAAAGAAGATGTGGTTCTTCTTTTTAGTTTGACCGACGGTTTAGAGTTTAAGGAATCTAACGAAAATAAACTATGGGCATCTTACACCAATAGTATCGAAATGATCAACAGAACTATCGGTAATTTTTATTCACAGCAAAGTGAAGATAAAACAGCATTTAATGATATTTTTAAAACATTAAAAGAAACACAAGATGCTTTTGAGCTGGCATCAAAAGGTACATTGGCTTCGGTTTTTATAACTGCTAACGCGCCTTATATTCCTGAAAGCTTTGAAGATGTTTCCACTTATTCAGCAAACTTAAAAAGGACCTATCTTCAAAATGTCGATTTCAGTAATCAGCTATTGCAAAGTTCAACGTTTTTGACCGATCGTGTTATGGCGT
>NZ_DATJCY010000230.1:0-5976 GCF_035577925.1 Gelidibacter sp.
TTATCTTGATTTGTTGACAAGATTGAATACTGCCTTAAATAATATTGATGAAACAGGAGCCAGTTGGCAACAAGATTTGATGTATAATGGTAATACAAAACTTTGGAAAAAGTTTGGAAGATCATTACAGTTGCAAATGGGAATGCGAGTTGCAGATAGCAATCCACAAGTAGCTGAATCCAATATAGTGGCTGCAATCCCAGGAGTCTTTACATCAAACGCCGATAACGCACAAGTAGAACATATGTCTGCGCAACCAAACACGACGCAGTTGTATCTTGATTTGGCGGTTGGAAATAGAAAGGATTTTGTTGGGGGTAAACCATTTCTAGAATATATGAACGGGGTTAATGATCCACGTCGATCTGTGTATTTTAAAACTGTAACCGATACTGGCAATTACCTTGGGGCGCCTACGGGTCAAGTGGTGAATTATACAAGTTACTCAGAAATGGGTACACTTTTTTATCAGCCAGAAACTGCGGTTATATTTATAGATTATGCCACTGTTGAATTCCTTCTTGCTGAAGCAGCAGAACGTAATATAGGTGGTGTTGTAGATGCCGAATTGCATTATAACAATGCTATAAAAGCTTCTTTTGAGTATTATGGTGTGGACGGTGTAGAAGATTATTTATTACAGCCAGAAGTAGCGTATGCAACGGCTTCTACCAATTGGAAAGAAAAAATTGGAATGCAAAAATGGGTGGCTTTATACAATCAAGGTTTTGAAGCGTGGACAGAATATAGACGATTGGATTACCCACAACTTTCTGCACCTGCCGATGGTTATGTGAACATAGTTCCTTTGCGTCTTCTTTATCCAATTTCTGAACAAACTTTAAATAGAAGTAATTACGAAGCTGCATCAACAACAATAGGTGGCGATTTCTTGACCACAAGGTTGTTTTGGGATAAGTATTAATTGCTGTCTTAAATATATTTTTAAGTGTTTAATCAAGAGATGATATAAGTTTACAACAAGACGTCATATGTTTTTGGAGTGAGCTAGTCTAGTGAGCGGTAGAGACGATTTTTTTGGATATGGATGGTTAGAATTTAATTTCTGCCGCTTTACTTTTAAAAATAATTTCTTGTTGTAATCTTTATATCAAATCTTTTTTTAAACCTATATTTTATGTTTTTACAAATAAACTAACGGACACAAACCATAAACTTTCAACATGAAAAAAAATTATTTATTTACGGCAGTGCTCTTTCTTTTCTGTTTCCTTCTAAATGCTCAGCAACATAATACCAGTATGGATACTATGGTTGTCACCAATGGGCAGGTTACTATTAAGGGCAAGCTTGTTAAGTATAAAGCTACTGCCGGAAAACAGCCTGTGTGGGATAATAAAGGAAAAATTATAGCTGGTCTTTATTATACATATTATGAACGATCGGATGTAAAGGACGGATCAAAGAGACCGCTGTTCTTTTCGTTTAACGGTGGTCCTGGTGCGGCATCTGTTTGGATGCATTTAGGATATACCGGACCGTATAGAATCAAGGTTAACGATGAGGGCTATCCAATTCAGCCTTATGGCGTTGAGGAGAATCCGCAATCAATATTGGATGTTGCGGATATAGTTTATATAGAGCCCGTAAATACTGGTTTTTCTAGAGCTATTGAAAGTATGAGCGATGATGAGGTGGCAAAAACATTTTTTGGTGTCAATGCGGATATACAATATCTAGCCAGTTGGATCAGTACTTTTGTAACCCGAAAAAACCGGTGGGAATCTCCTAAGTATTTAATTGGTGAAAGTTATGGAACGCCTCGTGTTTCGGGTCTTTCACTAGAACTTCAAAATAAACATTGGATGTACCTTAACGGTGTCATCCTGGTGTCTCCCACAGATTTGGGTATAACGCGTGGTAGTGCTATTGAACCCGCTAATAATGTGCCTTATTATGCAGCGGCAGCATGGTTTCATCAAAAACTTCCTGCAGATTTGCAAGCAAAGGATTTAACTGATTTTTTACCTGAAGTCGAAAACTATACAGCTAATAAGCTCATTCCTATTATGGCTAAAGGTGGTTTTTTATCGGATTCAGAAAAACGTCAAACGGCCAGCCAGTTGTCAAGGTACTTAGGGATTTCCGAAAAAGTCATTATGGAGCACGATTTACGAGTTCCTAAAACCTTTTTTTGGAAAGAACTATTGCGTGATGAGGGATTTACGATTGGAAGATTAGATTCTCGATATCTTGGGATAGACAAGAGCAATGCGGGCGAACGTCCTGATTATGCCATGGAAATCAAATCTTGGGAGCATACTTTTACGCCTGCCGTAAATTACTATTTTAAAAACTTCTTGAATTATAATACCGATCTAGAATATTTTATTGGCGGTCACACACGGCCTTGGGATAGAAGTAACAACCATACTGGTGAAGACCTTCGACAAGCCATGGCACAAAATCCTTATTTACATGTCATGGTCCAAGCTGGTTATTACGATGGCGCAACAGATTACTACAATTCAAAGTACAATTTATGGCTGATGGATACTAGTGGCAAACTAAAAGATAGAATGAGTTGGAAAGGTTATCGAAGTGGGCACATGATGTATTTGCGATCTGAGGATTTAATTACTTCCAATGAAGATATTAGGGAGTTTATAAAAAAATCAATTCCAAAGGAAAACCAACCTGCTGAATACATTAGGAAGTAAACTGTAAATATGTAGGAAAACCTAAAGTTTTAACTTATCGGTTTCAGAAATTAATATTAATATAAGAATCAAAACGAAAGAAAATGAATAAAATTTATGCCATTGCTATAGTTTGGATGCTATGCCATTTCAATCTAAATGCCCAACAGTTAAATACAAATATGGATTCTACGGTAACAACCACAGGTCAGGTTACTATCAAAGGTGTTCCCATAAAATATTCAGCGACAACAGGAAAACAACCGGTTTGGGATGATAAAGGTAAAATTATAGCTGGGCTTTATTTTACATATTACGAAAGGTCGGGCGTAAGCAATCGCGCTAAACGACCACTTGTGATATCTTTTAATGGTGGTCCTGGTTCAGCATCGGCATGGATGCATATTGCATATACTGGACCAAAAATTCTTAAAATTGATGATGAGGGATATCCAGTCCAACCTTATGGAATTAAAGACAATGTGAATTCTATATTGGATGTGGCAGATATTGTTTATGTAAATCCTGTAAACACTGGTTATTCAAGAGCGATCGATTCTATGGATGAAGCGGAGAAAAGAAAAACATTTTTTGGTGTTAATGCAGATATAAAATATTTAGCAACGTGGATCAATACTTTCGTTACAAGACAAAACCGATGGGAATCACCTAAGTATCTTATTGGCGAGAGTTATGGAGCGCCTCGTGTTTCTGGTTTATCCTTAGAATTACAAAATGCGCATTGGATGTATTTGAATGGGGTGATCTTGGTATCTCCAACTGGATTGGGAATTGAACGCGGAACGGCTGTAGATCCTGCTAACTTACTTCCTTATTATGCTGCAACGGCGTGGCACCATAAAAAATTGTCTCCAGATCTACAGTCTAAAGATCTTACTGCGATGTTGGCTGAGGTCGAGGAATATACAGTTAATGAGCTTATCCCAATTATGGCCAAAGGCGGATTTTTATCTGACGCCGATAAAAAGAAGACAGCAGCTCGTATGTCAAGGTATACAGGGTTATCAGAAAAAGTAATCTTAGAACACGATTTAAGAATTCCAAAAGGATTCTATTGGAAAGAATTATTACGTGATGAAGGTTATAATATTGGCCGATTAGATTCTAGATATCTTGGTATTGACAAGATGGCCGCAGGTGATCGACCAGATTATTCAGCAGAACTTACTTCTTGGTTACATTCATTTACTCCAGCCATAAACTATTATATTAAAAATCATTTAAAATATGATACCGATTTAAAATACAATATGTTTGGCCCTGTTCATCCTTGGGATAGCAGTAATAATAATACAGGGTATGATTTACGTCAAGCTATGGCTCAAAACCCATATTTACATCTTTTGGTTCAAGCTGGTTATTATGATGGTGGAACGGACTATTTCAATTCAAAGTATAATTTATGGCAGATGGATACTAGTGGTAAATTGCGCGACAGAATGAGTTGGGAAGGTTATAAAAGTGGTCATATGATGTATTTGCGCAGTGAGGACTTGGCTACGTCCAATCAGCATATCAGAGAGTTTATAAATAAGTCGATACCTAAAGAAGGTGAGCCAGCGCAGTATAAGCGATAATTTGGCTTTCGTTTTTATTTAAAGCATCAATTGTCTAAAAAACAGTTTTAACCTTAATTATAATATCTTATGAAAAATTTTAAAAATAAGTTGCTTTTTGCTTTTGGTTTCGCATTATGCCTAGGAGTGCAAGCACAGATCCAGAAAGCACCAGATAGGCAAGAAGGTGAAGGGCCTTGGTCGCAATTAATTATTAGAGGAGCAACCATGATTAATGGTACCTTGGCACCTCCAATGGGGCCAGTGGATATTGTTGTAGAAAATAATCGTATTGTAGATGTGCGTGTGGTTGGATATCCCGGCGTGCCTATTAACGAAGCTAGAAGACCGGTGTTAAAGCCCGGTGGTAAGGAATTAAATGCTGATGGCAT
Source organism: Gelidibacter sp. (assembly GCF_035577925.1). Classification (GTDB taxonomy): domain Bacteria; phylum Bacteroidota; class Bacteroidia; order Flavobacteriales; family Flavobacteriaceae; genus Gelidibacter. The sequence goes on from NZ_DATJCY010000230.1 coordinate 4,630, forward strand.
GTACATTATGCCAGGTTTTGTAGATAGCCATGCACATATTGGTGGCAGATCGCAAGGGACACCTGCAGAATATGTGTATAAATTATGGATGGGACATGGCATTACAACCATTGTAGATCCAAGTAGCGGCAATGGCTTGGAGTGGACGCTTCAGGAAAAACGAAGAAGTGAAAAGAACGAAATCACAGCACCACGTATTAAGGCCTATACTGGTTTTGGACAAAACAGTAAAGCACCAATTGCTACCGATCAGCAAGCAAGGGATTGGGTACGTAACAATGCAAAACTTGGTGCCGATGGAATTAAGTTTTTTGGAGCTACTCCAGTAGTTATGGCAGCGGCAATTGATGAAAACAAGAAATTGGGCTTACGTTCTAAAATGCACCATTCACAGACTTATGTAGGGAGTTGGAATGTGATGCACAGTGCCAGAACCGGACTTACCTCCATGGAGCATTGGTACGGTTTGCCAGAAGCGTTATTTGATGATCGCACAGTTCAAGATTATTCTTTGGATTATAATTATCAAAATGAGCAAGACCGTTTTGGTGAAGCTGGACAATTATGGAGACAGGCAGCAGGACCTGGCAGCAAAAAATGGGATGATGTGATGAATGAGTTATTGGCACTCGATTTTACCTTGACCCCAACCTTCGTGATTTATGAAGCTAATAGAGATTTGGCAAGAGCGCGCCTCGCCGAATGGCATCAGGAATATACCCTTCCAAGTCTATGGGATTTTTATGCGCCTAGCCGTGAGTCGCATGGGTCTTATTGGCTGTCTTGGGGGACCGAACAAGAAATTGAGTGGAAAGAAAACTATAAACTTTGGATGAATTTTGTAAATAATTATAAAAATAAAGGCGGACGCGTCACCGTTGGTACTGATGCAGGATTTATCTACGAACTTTATGGGTTTGCATATCCACGTGAAATGGAACTTTTACGCGAAGCAGGATTTCATCCATTGGAAGTTATAAAAGCGGCTACCTTAAATGGTGCAGAGGCTTTAGGAATGGAAAAGGAAATTGGATCTATTGAGGTTGGAAAACTGGCCGATTTTGTCATTGTTGAAGAAAATCCTTTAGTGAATTTTCAAACACTTTATGGCACAGGAGCTATAAAAGTTACCGAAAACAACGAGGTAATCCGTGTTGGTGGTGTTAAATATACGATCAAAGATGGTATTATTTATGACGCTAAAAAACTATTGTCCGATGTTAAGGAAATGGTTAAAAAAGACAAAGAAACTAAAGGGTACAAGTTGACTCAGCCTGGAGTTTCTAAAAATTAAACTAACTAACCAACCAACTAAATAACTAACTAACCAACCTTTTTTTTTATTAT
>NZ_DATJCY010000231.1:0-16147 GCF_035577925.1 Gelidibacter sp.
CAAAACAACATCTAAAACAAAGATGATTTCTATACAAAATCAGAAACCAAAATACGTGAAACAATTACACTATAAAGATAATTAATAATTTCTATTAGGAGAAATCTATCCGAATTAAAAAGGGGTTTTTTATAATAATCCAACACTATTTTACCTCAATATACCCAAACACCATATAAGGACCGTCAACTTCTATTGAGGTCGGTTTTGATTTTGAAATTTTCTCATTACTATCCTTACTTTAAAATTATAGCCCATAAATTTTCAGGACTTTAAGTAATTGGAGTATCTTTAAGATCAAAAAATAAAACATGCGTATTATATCCTGGAATGTCAATGGCATACGCGCCGCTGTCACCAAAAGTTTCTTCAACGCTGTTGAAGCACTGAACCCTGATGTCCTTTGCTTACAAGAAACCAAGGCTCAACTAGATGAAACCAAAACAGCGTTACAATCCCTTGAAAGTTATCATCACTATTACAATTCAGCCCAAAGAAAAGGTTATTCGGGCACAGCCGTATTAAGTAAAACCAAACCCCTAAGTTTTGCTAACGATATGGGCATAGCAGAACACGACACCGAAGGACGAGTACAATGCATGGAATTTAAAGATTTTTTTCTGGTGAATGTTTATGTACCAAATTCTGGACAAAAACTGGAACGTTTGGAGTATCGTCAACAATGGGATGCCGATTTTTTAGCTTATTTGAAAAACCTTGAAAAAACAAAACCGGTTATTGCCTGTGGCGATTTTAACGTGGCACACCGTGCGATTGACCTTAAAAACGACAAAGCCAATTACAACAAAACCGCGGGTTATATGCAGGTAGAAATTGATGGCATGGACAATTTTTTAGAAGATCAATTTATTGACTCTTTCAGATTATTACATCCCGATGAGGTTGCCTATACGTATTGGAGTTACCGATTTAAAGCACGAGAGCGCAATACGGGCTGGCGGATTGATTACTTTTTAGTCAGTAAAGTGTTCGCTGATAAAATAAAATCCGTGACCATTTATTCTGATATTCTAGGTTCGGATCATTGCCCAATTGGACTTGAGATTGATTTGTAGCTTCGGATGCCAAGGATAAAAATTTTCAGACACTAATTTCACAGATTGACGAAATCAAATAGATTAGTGTTTAGTGTTTCAGAAGCTAAAACCAAATCGTATGACGTCAAAAAACAAACATCAAGTCTCATCGAGCAAAACAACTTTTTCAGTTGCAAACGAAGCTATTTTTCCAAATTTAAAAACACTGAATACAATACGAAAAGATCATATTCCTGGACAAACTAATCTAAGGTCTACCGAAAGCATCGCTGGCATTAACCAAACGGCAATCAAAAAAATAGAAAGCGATTTAAAATTAACGTTTCTATCAGAAAAAGATGAAAACAGCTTGGTCTGTTTGGCAAATAGTCCTGAAGTACGTGACGACTTTAAGGATGTTTTTGATTTTAAAGACCTTCGGAATTATATCTTTGCTATATCACAATCGCCAAATGTCAATAGCAAACATAAGAATTCATCAGAAATAAAAACATTTGAAATACCCTATCCAAAAACGACAGACCAGTTTTGGAAATTGGTGGATTTAGGTTCAAAATTACGATTTTTAAAACTTCAGGATTCAGAGAAAAATACAGATCAAGAAACAACTGCTATTTTAAACGAAATTGCTAAACTGAATTCAGATTTCTTTTAAAAAGGAGATTTCAGCTTATAAAATCTAAAGTTGAAATTTATCAGGTTCGTTCCATAATCCTAAAAACCATATTATTCAACTCGGCATTAACAGGAATCTGACAGGCCAACCGACTTTTATCGGAAACTTCTTCGCATTTTGAAAGTGTGACTTTTTCATCCGCATCCATTTTTTCTGAAAGATGACCTTCAAGTATTTTTATATGACACGTACCGCACCATGTCCTACCCTTGCAATCGCCAATATCTTCCATGCACTTGTCAAAAAGCAGTTCCATCAAATTATGATACTCATTAAGTTTAAACGCTATGTTGTAGGTTTCATCAAACTCATTGATATAGGTAAAACTGTAATTTTCAAATTCCATAAAACATTTTACAAGAGATTGATATTAGCTCTAAAAACTTTCATTTAATTAGGTGTAAGCAATTAGAACGAAACTACTAAAGATACGTTCCATCTTTCCTTTTGAAACAATTAATCTGCGTCATATTAAAAAATATCCCAACCTTAATCACAATAATAATTAGTGATTTAAGATTGGGATTAAGTAGGCATTGATTTTCCTTATAAAACGAAATAGATTTTTAAATCAATGATTTTCAATATGGAACAAAAAAAAAATAGTTATGGCAACTTATCCATTTCTTCCATGGCAATAGACCCGTGGGCATAAGCTGCACCAGCGCGCATTTCGGACGCCACCCAAATAGCTTCCATAATTTGTTCTTTACTGGCACCCTTTTTACTAGCCGTTAACGTATGACCTTTAATGCAATTGGCGCATTGTGTCACGTGCGCCACACCTAAAGCAATTAATTGTTTTGTTTTTTCATCCAGCGCACCGGCTTTAAAAACAGAATTACTGAACGTTCGCCAAGCTGCCACCTGAACAGGTGCTAAATCGGCTTTTTTAACAGCCATTTCGGGAGTAGATTTAGCAGAAGGCTTTTCTTCCAAAACACCTTCCATAGCATCTACAGCAATAGATGCATGCGTATAGGAACTACTTGCCCTACCTGCGGCAGCCACCCAAATAGCTTCCATAATTTCTTCTTTAGTGGCGCCCTTGCGCATGGCTTGCGGCGTATGGGCCTGAATACAATAAGGACATTGCGTAACGTGTGCAACGGCAACGGCAATCAGCTGTTTGGTTTTTTCATCCAAGGCACCTTCTTGAAATACGGTTCTGCTAAAAGTTCGCCAAGCTTCAATTTGTGCAGGTGCTAAATCTGCTTTTTTTCGGGCTAAGCTTTGTGCGGTGTTCATAATAGTGATTTTATTTATTTTTCGAATCTATACAAGTTGGGCGTCCAGAGTAATCTTTAAGCTCAACGCTTTGCTCACAGGGCAGTTATCTTTGGCGGCATTGGCACATTCCATGAATTTATCTTGAGTGATGTTTGGAATTTTGGCTTTTAAAGTTAAATGTGATTCAGTGAGTTCGAGTTTATCAACATCCATAGTGACCACTGAAGTGACATCAAGTTCATCGGCCGTATAGCCCTCTTTTCCAAGAAAAAGGCTTAAAGCCATTGCAAAACATCCTGCATGTGCCGCAGCAAGTAATTCATCGGGATTGGTGGGTTTGGCATCTCCAAAACGGGAATTGAAACAATATTGTGCATTGTTCAACACTTTGCTTTGGGTGGTTATTTTTCCTTCGCCTTCTTTTAACGAGCCGTTCCAAACGGCATGAGCTGTACGTTTCATAATAATTATTTTTTAATCTTTATTTTTATTCCTTATTTTTTTGAACGATAGGTATTTTCAATTCTCTTTTTTATTTCATCCGTCTTCCGTCCTCTATCCTCTTTATTAAGAATTTTTAGCAACATCTTCTACCCGTTTCGCACTATCGCCTTTATTTAGGCTCAACCTTACAATACTATCTCTAACCGCAGTCAAATCGTGTGGAACACCACCATCGAGCGAAATTAAATCGCCTTTGTTCAAACTGTGGATCTGTCCGTTGACTCCAAAATCAATACTGCCCTCAAAAATTTCAACAACAATCGAAAACGGTGTTTTATGTTCTTTCATAACCTGGCCCTTTTTAAAGGCAATTCGTATTTCCTTACCGTTATCGGTTTCCATCAATACTTGGATGGTTGGCCGCGTTTCGTGATAGACAATATTGTTGGTTAAAGATGCTAATTTCATAGATGCTATTTTTATTGTTATCATTCCCACGAAAGTGGGAATCTCATATTTAAATATTCATTTTTTTGAGTGATTAAGGTATTTTGATGTTGATGTTTTCATTTCAAAATTATTTTTCCTCTCTTAAAACCAAAGTACAAATCTACAGATAATTTTAATTAGGACAAAATTATCCGAATTAAAATATTGTTATAATAAATATCATTTATCAGCTTAAATACACCAAAATACAATCAGTTATGGGTTTGTTTTAACGTTCAGTACTATAGAACGCAGATGATACTGATTTTGCTGATGGACACTGTTTTTTCTGGACACAAATTACACAGAGCAATAACACAGTTTTACTAAAATATCTTTGCTACTCATGCGACTCAGCGAGAGTCATTTCACAGAGAGATTCACGGAGAAAAATAGTTAAAACTAGAAAATCTTAGTTCTTTGGTCAATATTCTATTTTCTATGCTCTATTTTTCCTTATTCAAACCCAAAACGTCTTCCTACTGATACATTTCAAGTCGCATCTGAAAAACCTCGGCAATACGGGAAGCACGCCATTTGGCTTCTTCGGCTTTTTCGCCTTCAAAATTATCGTTGACGGTTTTATAAAATAATTCGAGCCACCTATCAAAATGGATTTTAGTAATAAACAGATTGGCATGTGGTGCAAAAGGATGGCCTTTATACGTCCGCTCGCCAAGTAAAAGCGTTTGCCAAAACGTGTACATCGTTTCCATGTGCGCAGGCCAACGATCCTGGATCACTTCATTAAAAATGGGTGCCAAAAGTTCGTCCTTACGCACTTTACCATAAAAAGAATCAACAAGGATTTTAATATCCTCTAGATGTAAAATTTCCTTCTCCATACTTACACAAACGATTTATAAAGTTTCGGATCCCAATACATGATGAGATAGAACAATCCGAAAGCTATAAAAATAATAAGCAATGCCCAGACCCAAGCAGGAATGGCCTTTGGGGTTTCTGAACCTCTGATGACAAAAAAGTCGGAAGTTTCACTTCCATAGGCATTGATGGTAATAGGTATTTGTGCATCTACCGTTTCGTTTTCCTTTAAACCCACCACCGAAATTGCCGGGCCATTACGAACTACGAACGGAATTTCGCGAATGCCTTCCACATTATTGGACGATTTTGCTATAATTTTCAAGGTATGATTACCATCAGGGATTTTTGTCGTATCCAATACAATTTTGACCGGTGGCGCAAAGGATGCGAACGGCTGCGGATTGTCGTCCAAAAAAACTTTTACGATTCTATTATCTTCCATAGTTTAAAATCCTTGGTTTTTAACAATGTTCTTGATATGATCTGGATTATTTTCTTTAGGGTTTATTAAATATTTAAGACTATAAAACAAAGTAAACGCCACAATAATTACAGCTCCCCAAATAATATAATAATCAAAATCTCCGGATGGCCCAGCGCCATGGGTAATATTTTCAAATCCTTTGGGTTGATTTTCCTTGCACAAATCGCAAGCAAAGGCCATATATTGACCAAAGAAAAACAGCCACGCCACTAATAAAGCTCTTTTTTTCATTGTCTATTTATTTAGTTCCATTTCTACATATTGTCTGATTTTTGCCACATCTTCCTCTGTAACCGGAGCCGCATCATTGCCCCAGCTACTTCGTTCATGGGTTAGTATGGCTGCGATTTCAGCATCGGTAAGTTGATCGCCAAATGGTGGCATGACTCCAAAATCGGTACGGGCATCATACCCTTGCAAGACCACTCTAATCAGTGTTTCTGAGTTTGGATCATTAACAATCGTACTTCCTGCCAATGGCGGAAATGCGCCCGCAATACCTTTACCAGTTTCTTGATGACATGCCGCACAAACTTGTGAATAAAGTTTACCACCATCCAAACCTTGAGCGGTACCACTTTCAGCACGCTCAGCTTGGATTTTTTTGAGTGCTGGAATAAAGTCGTCATTATTATCACCTGGCAGCGGTGTTTGTTTTAAATATTTTAAATAATCCACTAAACGTAAAGCATCATACGAAGCTATAATCTTACGGCCAGGTTTATCGAATAAAGTCTTTGGAACCGCCACAATCTTATCGTCTTTTCTAACAGCAGCACTATCCACTTCTCTAAACAACCACGGATAAGATGGCATGACCGATGCTGAAACTACGGCTCTCGGATTATAGAGATGAAGCAAGTGCCAATCTTCACTGGGTTGACGATTTCCAATATTGGTCAAATCTGGACCGGTGCGTTCACTTCCTAAAACCGATGGCGATTGTCGCCAAAAATCCATTCGTTTTTTACTATAATAATAATCCGAAGGAATGGATGGCCTATTGCCCCAAACCTTATCCATTTCAATATTACGCACCTGTTGCGTATGGCAAGCCATACAGTTTTCCGCTACATAAACATGAAGGCCTTCGCGTTCATTCGCTGTCAATGGCTTTTCATCAGGAATGGGTTCCGTTCTTTGCATTTGAACAGCAGGAAGTATTGCAATGAGCGTACTTAAGGCAATAAATACACCACCTGCCGTAAGCACTAAGTTTCTATGTTCTTTATGAAAATTAAGCATGTTTTATGTATAATTTAGACAGTTATTTCTTCTACTTTTTTAGCTTGTACTTTAGGATCGACCTTGTTAAAGCCTTTGATCATATAATAAAAGTTATAAGCAAACACCAAGTGCGACACAAACATTAACGAACCACCCACAGAACGCCACACCCAATAAGGCTGCATTAATATGACCGATTCGATAAACGGATTACCATCAATCCAACTTAATCCCCGTAAGGTACCACCAGCCATAAGCGACATCATATAGGCAAAAAGACCGATGAAAGCCAACCAAAAATGTGCACCAACAAATACTTGGGAAGGTTCCTTTCCGGTCAATTTTGGCAAAATAGCATAGATCGCTGCCCATAAAAAGAACGCAATAATACCGTACATGGTCATGTGCGAGTGGGCCACATTAAAATCATTAAAGTGCCAAACAAAATTGGTAAAACGGAATGCCTGTAAACTGCCCTGCATCGAACCGACAAAATAAAAAACGGTTCCTACCAAGAAGAATGGCAGTACATAACTTTTTGAAATATGGTTCCAACTGCCTTTCATGGTCATGAAAAAGTTAGTTGAACCCGCAATTACCGGAATTGCCATCCCTGCACTAAACACAATAGCAATAGTTTGCAGCCACCAAGGCAACGGACTGAAGACAAAGTGATGTGTTCCGATCATGGTATAAAACAACATTTGCGTCCAAAACGCCAAAACACCCAATGAATACGAATAAATGGGTTTATTCAATGAGGAAGGAAGGTAATAATACACCAAACCTAAAGTAAAAGTCATAAACCACATGCCCACCCCTTGGTGCATATAATACCCTTGGATTACAGTTTCGCCCAAACCGTCTTGATAAAATGGCAGATATCCAATAGTCGTCAAAACAATGGTCCATATTAAAGAAGCAAGTATGAACCAATTGGAAATGTATATTTCAGAAATTTTTCGGGTTGCCACCGTTTTATAATAATTGACAAGCGTGATTATCAAACCAACTGCAAACATTAACATCACCGGCCAGATATATTCTCTGTACTCGCCACCGCCATTATTAAGTCCTGCCATCAAACAGAAAGTTCCGACAATAATCGTAAGATTGATAAGTCGCCATCCTATCCAAGCCCAAGTATAACTGTACACTTTATTATTGGAAGTTCTGGCGATTACAAAATAGCCCAGGCCAATCATAGCCAACGACGACCATCCCCAAAATACCATATTGGTATGTACCGGACGCAAACGACCAAAACTAAGCCAAGGTTGATGGTCCATTTCGGGCCAAATAAACTTCATTCCTAAATATTGGCCAATCAGAGTACCCAACACCAACCAAAATGCAGCAGCACCAATATAGTAAATCACAATTTTCTTTAATTCCTGTGGCGTCTCAATGCTAAGTGTCGTCTTTTTCTTTTCATCAAAATAAGCATTCCCCGGCTCACGTTCTACATGATGCAACAAGCCTTTCTCATCAAGGGCAATACCGTGTCCGCCCAATTCATCACCTTTCAATTTGTATTTTAATGCAGCCTTGCGTTTTTCAAGAATAACGTCAATGGCACTACTATCCAGTCCTATAATTTCATCATCCAATGCGATTTGATTTTTTTGAAGTTGGCGCCGCTTTAGGGTATCGATATAACCATTAATTTTTACAAATAGGATAATAATCGCAATGATCATTACAAAGGCTATTAAGATAAAAGTCCCAATAATTCCGGGGCTGGAAAGCCAATTATCAGTCGTTATTTTCTCCTGCGCATGTAATAAGCTAGGGAGAACCATTATAAACAACAAGATTGCAATTTTATATTTTCTCATAAAATTTAAATTATTTTGATAGGTACTCGTTTAAAAAAAATTGTCATTTTAAAAATAGCCACACACTTTTATTAACCAATTAAAAATCAGAATAGTAAGTGTTTCATCAGCTTGTCCCTTCACAGTAGGTGCCCAAAAGTCACTTGTATTAAATACAAGATTTATCATCAATCAATTGGCCGAGTTTAAATATTCATTATTAACAAATAAAGCCATCGTCAAAAACACCAGAGAGGATACGTGATAAGCACCATCTTCCGAAATGTTTTTTAAACATTAAAAGGAATACGTTGTTGAAAGCGGATTGACAACGTCCAACCAATTAATAAAAAATGTTCTTACAGATAAAGTGATAGGTGAAATTGACTTTTGACGCAATTTCCCTAGGACTTACATTTGTTCCTCGCACCTAATAATGCACGTAGAACTCACGGCCATAAATGCCATAATCGTAATATTTAGAAAGTAGATACCTGACTTCATAATACAAAGATAACGACTGCTCACATATCAGACAAATTTATCCGAGATTAAAATGTTAAAAAACAAATCTATATCCAGGTCAATCTGGAATACGTAGAAATTACCGTCTATCTAAAAAGAATAAAATAACTGAAAACGAGAATAGACACTCATATATCACTAAAGATCAAAGAAAAACCCACAATAAATTTTTAAACCAATCTTTAAAATTGGCGATAAATGTTGTTTTATGAAGAAAATAAATTAGCGTTCTTGATCAAACTCAAGAATATCCTTGGAATTAAATCCGATATTGATCGTATCCTCAATATTCTTATCTTGCGTCATAACGGTTAACTGCTCGCCAGATTCCAACTTCAATAATAACTGGACCGAATCTCCCAATTCAATCTTTTTAATGACCTTAGCGCTTGTGATATATTCACAGTCAAAATCGCCCGAGGAAGGATTTACTTTAATTTTTTCGTTTCGAATGGCATGACAACAGGTTTCCTTTAGTGGGCATTTAAAAGCATTTTGCAAATTTTTATTGATACGAACCGTGCTTCCAAATAATGAGGCTACATATAAGGTATTGGGGTTGACGTAAAGATTGGATGCAGCATCTTTTTGAACGACTTTACCATTTTGTAAAATCAAAATCTCATCGGCTACAGAAAGTGCATCTTGGGTGTCATGTGTAACAAATAAAACAGAAACTTTCGTTTTTCTAATAATATCAAACACTTCATTACGCAACTGCGTACGCAACATCGCATCGAGATTACTAAAAGGTTCATCCAAAATCAACAATTCGGGTTCTGGTGCCAGTGCGCGTGCCAATGCCACACGTTGTTGTTGCCCTCCCGAAAGTTGGTGCGGATAACGCTGGCCCATATCTTCCAGCCCAACCAAAGTGAGCATTTTTTGTGCTCTTTCCTTCTTGTTTTTAACTTTTGAAATACCATAAAGTACATTGTCCAAAACCGTCAAATGTGGGAAAAGCGCATATTCCTGAAAGACCAATCCGATTTTTCGTTTTTCAGGCTGAACAAACTTTCCTAACGATGCCATTACTTTTCCATCCATTTTAACGGTGCCAAGATCTGGCCGTTCAAGACCGGCAATTAAACGCACCAAAGTTGTTTTTCCACTTCCACTCTCTCCAACAATGGCACACACTTGTCCTGCCTTTAAACTAAAGGTCACATCTTCTAAGGCATAACTTTTGCCATTATCAAAACTTTTGGAAAGAGATTCTATTGTTAACATGGTTATTTCTTGATCAATAATTTATTTAAAAATATCACTGGAATCATAGCTGTAAAGATAATGAAAAGAGATGGGATTGACGCTTCCATGACCATTTCGTCACTAGCATATTCAAATGCTTTTACGGCTAAAGTATCTATATGATAAGGTTTTAGGATAAGCGTTAAGGGCAATTCTTTCATCACATCAATAAAAACCAAGATAATGGCACTGAATACACCAGTTTTAATCAATGGAAATTCAATTTTAAAAAAGGTCTTTAAATTACCAACACCCAAAACCTTGGACGAATCAGAAATTGAACTATCAACTTTTAGTGCCGTAGAATCAATAGGATTATATGCCACAGCCAAAAACCTAACGGCATAGGCATAAAACAAAGCAATCAAAGTACCATTAATGATAAATCCGGAGGTGATGCCAAAATCACCAAGAATTTTTATCAGCCATTTGTCCAATGCCAATGTAGGCAGCATAATCCCGATGGCGATAACCGCTCCTGGAATAGCATATCCCAAAACGCCTATTCTGGCAATATTTTTTATAAAACGAAGCGTACTCCATTTAGAAAAATAAATGAGTAATAGGGCGAAAAACACTGTAATAATTGAAGATGCCATTGCAATCCCAAAACTTTGAAGGGAAGTGATCAAAAATTTCAAATCAAAAACAGTGGATGCTGTCAATACGGCCCAATAAATCAACTGTAATAATGGCAAAACAAATCCTAAAAGCACAGGCAAAAACACAACACAAAAGAGGAGACATTTCATAGATTTTGTTAGGACTCTGCGCTGCATTTGTGTGCTATTGGTTTTAGCAGAAGTAAACTTTACTTTACGCGCTTGCCACTTTTCAAAAAGGATCAGTGCAAAAATAATAGCAATTAATAATGCTGATAAATATACAGCAGTTTCTGGTTCTTCGAGTGAAAACCACGATCTGAATATACCTGTTGTAAACGTATTGACGCCATAATAACTAGCTGCGCCATAATCGTTTAACACCTCCATCCACACTAAGACCAATCCTGCAACAATAGCGGGACGCGCCAATGGCAACATTAATTTAAAGAAAGACTTTCCTTCACTGACGCCCAACATTTTTGATGCTTCAAAAAGATTATTGGCTTGGTTTAAAAAAAATGCCCTGGCACTAACATAAACATATGGAAACAATGAAATGCTCAATACAAATGCAAGTCCGGCTTTATTCATGATATCAATCCGAATAAAATCGAAATCCATTTGTCTGAACAGCAAATCTAAACTCCCACCGTAATCAAAAATTCCGGCATAAGCATAACCAACAATATAAGATGGAATTGCCAATGGCAAGATTAACAACCACTCCAATTGTTTGCGCAATGGGAATTCAAAACGCGACACAAACCACGCTGATGAAATTCCAAAAATCAAGGCAAGAATACTACAAACCAGAACCAGATACAAAGAATTCCAAATGTATTCTGGCAACAAATAGTCAACAATATGGCTCCAAGTTTCACCAGGTCCAGAAAAAAGCTTTACGCCAATAAACATAATGGGCAAAGCCAAGAAAAAAACGATGGCCAGTGTAAAAACTGACCATTTGTTTCCATCTCTTTTAAGTCTTTGTAACCTCGTTTTTAAGGAAAACACATGCTGCTTATTTCCAACCTGCTTCATCAAAAATCAACACTGCTTTTTTATTGTTTTCTCCCAATTTAACCAATGCTAAATCGTCTTCTTTAAAATTCCCCCAATTTTTAATAGTCTCAACAGGCGGTACATTTGCCAGCACAGGATACTCGTAATTGGAATTTGTAAATATTTGCTGTGCCTCTTCGCTAATTAAAAACTCAATAAACAGAATGGCATTTTCTTTGTTTGGCGCATGTTTGGCAACACCTGCACCACTCACATTAATATGTGTTCCTCTATCATTTTGATTAGGGAAATACAAGCCCACCTGATTGGCGGCTTTTACCTCTTCAGGGTCTGGAGAGTTCAACATTCGGCCAATATAATAAGAGTTCACAATGGTCAAATCGCCTTCTCCGGCAACAATAGCTTTTACTTGATCGCGATCGGAACCTTTTGGTGAACGACCCATATTTGCTACAATGCCTTCAGCCCATTCTTTAGCAAATTCATCGCCATCATTAGCTATAATGGAAGCCATTAACGACTGGTTATAAATATTAGATGATGATCTCACCAATATTTTCCCTTTCCACTTTTTATTAATCAAATCCTCATAGGTAGAAAGGTCTTCTGGTGACACTCTGTCTTTTGCATAAGCAATAATCCGTGCTCTTTTGGTCAATCCAAACCATTGGTCATCAACATCTCTTAAGTGTTCAGGAATTGAAGTTTTTAAGATCTCAGAATCTATACTTTGTAATAATTCCAAATCTTTTGCGCGGGTTAAACGTCCAGCATCCACAGTAATCAAAACATCTGCAGGCGATTGCGCTCCTTCCATTTTCATTTTCTGAATCAACTCATCAGCACTAGCATTGATAACTTTTACCTTAATACCAGTTTTCTTTTCAAACCTTTCAAAGATATCTTGATCAGATTCATAATGACGGTGCGTATATACATTGACAACTTGCTCTTTTGAAGCTTCTTGTACTGTTGAATTCTCTTTCTTTTCGCCTTCGTTTTTACAGGCAACCAACAGCGAAATTGCAGTTATGGTTAATAATAGTTTCTTCATGAGATTATTTTTAAAATGCAAAGATAACAACTTAGAATGAATATAAATAAGAGTTATTGTCACAAAGTGCGTTCGTAAGTCAACCTAAGCATTAAGAACCATGAGCCTACGATATGACCTTCTACACAACATAATGATTATCAGGACTTATTTAGGAAAATATAAAAAAGATAAAATGTGTAAAAAAATAAAAATCGCTGTAGAAATTATGACATATATCATAGTCAAATAAAAAAGCCTCTAAAAATTAGAGGCTTTTAATGACAATACTGTCTCTGAAAAAGTGCGGGCGGGGAGACTCGAACTCCCACACCTCGCGGCACTAGATCCTAAGTCTAGCGTGTCTACCAATTCCACCACGCCCGCTTTTTCACTATTCCCTAAGTTTAACATGTCATTTAAAGTCAATACACATCTTACTTATGTTCCGAAAGATTCTCGGAATCGGGATGCAAATATAAACATTCCTTGGAATATACAAATAACTTGCGCCATAAAATTCATATCATTTTTTGTACTTTTGACCATCAATAAAAAACCAGTTTCTTCGATAGAAGAAATGATTTAAAAAACAATTATGCAAAATATAGATAATTACGTAGAAAAAAATAAAGATCGCTTTATCAATGAACTTGTTGAACTTCTTAAAATTCCATCGGTTAGTGCCGATTCAGCTTTTAAAAAAGATGTTTTAAAAACTGCCGAAGAAGTCAAAAAAAGCTTAGAAAACGCAGGATGTGACCATGTTGAAATATGTGAAACCGAAGGCTATCCAATCGTTTATGGCGAAAAAATTATCGACAAAAACCTTCCAACCGTCTTAGTTTATGGCCATTATGATGTACAACCGGCAGATCCAATTGAATTATGGACCTCGCCGCCGTTTGAACCGGTCATTAAAAAAACAGAGCTTCATCCAGAAGGTGCCATTTTTGCCCGTGGCGCTTGCGATGATAAAGGACAAATGTACATGCACGTTAAAGCTTTGGAGTTTATGACTTCTACTAATCAATTGCCATGCAATGTCAAGTTTATGATTGAAGGCGAAGAAGAAGTAGGCAGTGTCAATCTTGCAAAATTTGTAAAAAATAATCAAGAGAAACTTAAAAATGATGTCATTTTAATTTCCGATACGGGCATGATTTCTAAAGACACGCCTTCTATTACTACTGGATTAAGAGGATTGAGTTATGTGGAAGTAGAAGTGACAGGACCAAACAGAGATTTACATTCAGGATTGTATGGTGGCGCAGTCGCCAATCCGATCAATGTATTGACCAAGATGATTGCCGCTTTACACGACGAAAATAATCACATCACCATTCCAGGGTTTTATGATAAAGTTGAAAACTTATCGGAAGAAGAGCGTGCACAAATGGCAAAAGCGCCATTTTCATTGGAAGATTATAAAAAAGCTTTAGATATTGAAGCTGTTTATGGTGAAAAGGGCTACACTACCAACGAGCGTAATTCGATAAGACCAACTTTAGATGTCAACGGCATTTGGGGCGGTTATACGGGTGAAGGCGCCAAAACCGTAATCGCCAGTAAGGCATTTGCAAAAATCTCCATGCGATTGGTACCAAATCAAGATTGGGAAGAAATTACTGAGCTGTTCAAAAAACATTTTGAAAGTCTGGCCCCAAAAGGGGTGACCGTTGTTGTAAAACCACATCACGGCGGACAAGGTTATGTGACGCCAATTGACAGTATTGGTTACCAAGCGGCATCGAAAGCTTATGAGGACACTTTTGGAAAAACGCCAATTCCACAACGTAGTGGCGGCAGTATTCCGATTGTGGCATTATTTGAACAAGAATTAAAAAGCAAAACCATTTTGATGGGCTTTGGTCTTGACAGTGATGCCATCCACTCGCCTAACGAACATTTCGGGATTTGGAATTATTTGAAAGGCATTGCAACGATTCCTTTGTTTTATAAGTATTTTACGGAATTGAGTAAATAATTTTTCTCACTGAGGCGCTGAGGCGCAAGATTTAAAAGCCACAAGTTCACGAATTTGTGGCTTTTTCATTTCGATTCATTTTTTTTAATCCATGCAATTAGTGATTCCGATCGCTATCGGGAATGTCTAAAAAAACTCTGTGAATCTCAGCGCAACCTCAGTGAAACTCTGTGAAATATTTCTCGCAGAGGCGCAAAAGACGCAAAGTTTAAAAGCCACCAATACACGAATACGTTTTAAAGACATTTGTGGATTTGTGGCTTTTTAATTCCATTTTTTTCAAAGATAACTTCTCATTTTATAGACCTATAACACAAAAAAAACAAATATTTTATTGCATATGTTGATTTTTATTCTACATTTGTAGAACACATTCTAAAAACGTAGAGCAATGCAATTGACAAAAACTGAAGAAGAATTAATGAACCATCTCTGGAAACTTGAAAAAGCATTTATGAAAGATTTATTGGAAGCCTATCCAGAACCAAAACCGGCAACAACAACAGTTGCCACTCTTCTAAAAAGAATGACGGACAAAAAATTCATTAGCTATGAGTTATTTGGTAACTCACGCGAATATTTTCCATTGGTAAAAAAGAAAGACTATTTCTCAAAACACGTCAATTCATTAATCAAAACATTCTTTAACGACAGTGCTTCTCAATTTGCTTCTTTTTTTACGAAAGAAACAGATTTGACTAAAGAAGAGTTAGAGGACTTACGAAACATCATTGATAAAGAACTCAAAAACAAATAGCTATGTTAATATACCTCTTAAAATTTAGTATCTGTTTATTCATTTTTATAGTGTTCTATAAATTGTTTTTGGAGAAAGAAAAGATGCATCAACTAAAACGCTATTATCTATTGGCCGCTATTTTGATTGCCCTAACAATTCCACTGATTACATTTACAACTTACATAGAACCAGTTGTTTCAAATTTCACGGAAATTAAAACTTATCTCGTAGTTGACATCGAACAGGAAATCACAAAAAAACCTTTCAACTATCTGCCAATCATACTTTTAAGCATTTATGGAATTGGTGTAATACTTTTCGGAATCAAGTTTATTCTGAATTTATCTAAAATACTGTTTAGAATAAAACAAAATCCAAAACGCAAAACGCACGATTTTACCTTTGTTTTATTATCTGATTTGATTGTACCACACACCTTTTTTAGATATATTTTTTTAAATCAACAAAAGTTTGAAACTCAACAAATTCCAAAAGAAGTTTTCATTCACGAAAAAGCGCATGCCAAACAGAAACACAGTATTGATATTTTGCTAATTGAACTTTTACATATTTTATTTTGGTTCAATCCGCTCATTTATTTCATGAAGCAATTTATAAAAATGAACCATGAGTTTTTGGCGGACGAAGCCGTTCTAAAACAAGGCATTGAGCCTTCCATATACCAACAATTATTATTGACATTCTCATCAAATGTTACCGAACCAAAATTG
>NZ_DATJCY010000232.1:0-1568 GCF_035577925.1 Gelidibacter sp.
AGGTGTACCACTGATTACTCCTACCAATTTCGCACGTTTACACGATTCCATGGCATTGGCGACCCTTGTACCATAGCTGCCAAGTCCCATTATGGCTACCCTCAACTGCGTTGCATTTTCAAAAGTAGAAAAATAATTTTCGAGGTTGCCCGAATAGCCTAAAACTGGCAACCCGACGGCCGAAACTGCAAGTTTCTTAAGAAAATCTCTGCGTGATCCCATGAATAGTTGTTTTTTAGTTGATTAATATTTTATCCTTTTCTAATGATGTTTCTATGTCTTGTAACATAAAAGGGGTTAATCAAGTAACAAAATGTAGAATGTAATTGTTTTTTCAAAGGATGTGTTGGAAGAAATTTATACTGAAGTTAAGACGTCTAATTGGGGTGTCTGCATCGCAGGCTATATGCTATTTATAATTTAATATTTATCGCCTTCACTTTTTTCTTTTGGAAAGTCTTTACTTTCAATACTTAAAGTTCCATCTTTGTTAACAACAACCTTTGTATTGTATTTTCTGTATAAAGCAAAAACAGTAAGTAATCCAAGAAGGCTTGTAATACCTAAAGTAGTATTAGTGCTTTCAGCAATTACAGTAGGTATCATTCCGGGTAAATGTGCATTACTATTTATTTGTTGGTCTTCAAAACTATATAATCTCCCTTTTTTCATTGCAGATTTTACAATCTTTGCTCTGAACTTTTTATCTTTTATTCTAATAGATGATTGATTAGTTTTCAGTGCTTTTTTTAATTCGCTTAAATTTTTTACATACATAGTTTTAAATTTTACGATGATGAATTATTTATTACAACTTTATTTACATTCATTCAGCATAAAGCCGAAACTGCAAGTTTTTTAAGAAGGTCTCTGCATGATCGAATGAATAAGTGGTTTTCGCTTGATTTATATTTTATCAATCCGAACTATATCTCTATTTACTATAAGACATTAATCAAGCAACAAAAGTTCAATTAAAATGCTCTTTTCTACTTATTAGTGAAAGTCGGAACATTTGCACATCTTAATACAATCTTTAATTTACCAAAACATGCTTTTATTTCTAAAATCAATGAAAACATTATCACTTTTATTTTTTATCCATTTCTCAGCCTACAGCTTCTCATTTCTTATTACTGAAAAAACATCATCAAAATATGTCATGGAGATATTTTAATTGCCCAAAACAAACTATATTACAAACAGATAGAGCATATCCAAACTTGGTAATATGGTTCAGACATTAAATAAATGACGTTGTTTGACACACCTTTTGACATGGAAATAAGAATAACACGCTTCATGTTATTCTTATTTCCATCCGTTTTTAAAAATAACACGTCAAGTGTCATTGAAATCTCCTCAGGATATTGCGCAAAATGAAAGTCAACTAGTAATTTTACATTTCATTTTTAACAAACACGCTCCACATTGTTACATTGTATTTATTTATTTGCATAAACGTGAACCATTTTAGGGAAACAAAAGCGATAAAAGCATCAAATGGTCCTATTTGCTCTGTTTTCTCGTGGAAATGAAAAAAACACGTGACGTGTTATTCTTATTTC
>NZ_DATJCY010000233.1:0-3747 GCF_035577925.1 Gelidibacter sp.
ATATATCCTACTCCGTTTTTGTTTTTTAATTTTACGTATGGTTTTTGCATGTTTTGAATCAAGGTTTTTAGAAGCAAGAATCAAAACTATTTCTGATTCTTGCAGATTACTTTATAATTGAGAGCTTTCTATTGAATACTATGGCATTTTCAAACCTACAAGGTTTTAAAAACCTTGC
Source organism: Gelidibacter sp. (assembly GCF_035577925.1). Taxonomy (GTDB): domain Bacteria; phylum Bacteroidota; class Bacteroidia; order Flavobacteriales; family Flavobacteriaceae; genus Gelidibacter. The sequence continues at coordinate 179 of NZ_DATJCY010000233.1, forward strand.
AGGTTGACGATTAATTTTTTTATAACAAATCAAACTTTATATTCGACTTTAATTTATCAAACACCCGATTTCTCAGGTGTTTTGAACAGTTTGGGCTATAAAAGTTCAAACTGTTCAAAGTGATGATTCAAGTGTTTTCTCTCTAACAAATAAGATTCATATTTGTTCAATTGTCCAAAAACAAGGTTTTTCAATTTTGCTTCTGGATTCGCCTTGAAAAACTCCAAATATTTTTCTCTTTGCTCTATAAACTTTTGTTTTGCAGTTTCTAAATCTGCATGACTCAATGGTTCCAGTTTATCTTTTTCAAGCGATGGAAACTTTGTATTTCTTGGAAATTTCTCATAGTTATACAAACTTGCATGTACCTTTTCCAGTATTTTCTCTGGTGTCGCCACTTCAAAATTTTGAATTTCGCCCGATGCAATTTTATAGGTATACTCCAAATGTTCCAACATGTGCTGCGGCGTCATGATTCCCCATTTTGGTTTGCTATCTGATGTCAATTTTGAAAGACATTCCTGAATTTTCTCCTCAGTCATTTCAACAAAAGTCTCTTGCTTTTTCTGAACCATGGTCAAAATGGTTGCTACAGCGACCAATTCATCATCGGCATCAAAAACCTCAACAAACCATTTCACGATGCCACTTGGATGTTCTGCGTTAGCGACATCGCGATCTACTTTTTGCTTACAGGTCAATCGCACATAAATGGTATCATTATGATATACAGGTCGCAAAAAACGGCAATCTTCCAATCCGTAATTGGCAGCAACCGGACCTTTATTGGGATAGACAAACAATCCGGCCGCAGCGGCAATGATCAAATAACCGTGAGCGGTTCGTTTTTCAAAAATGCTGCCGTCCAAAGAAGTGGTATCCGTATGGGCATAAAAATGATCCCACGTCAGATTCGCAAAATTGATAATATCTGTATCCGTTAACGTTCGTTTATGGGTTTTTAATGACATTCCCGGTTGAATATCTTCCCAATGGTATTTAAACGGATGCTGCTCAGCTTCTTTATATTTGGCCTTCGCCTGATAAATTCCTGTAACTTCGGTTAATGTGGTTGGTGAACCCTGAATGGCAGTGCGCTGCAAATAATGTTTAATACCTCTAATGCCTCCCATTTCCTCACCTCCACCTGCACGACCTGGACCACCATGGACCAAAGTTGGTAAGGGCGAACCGTGTCCGGTGCTCTCTTTGGCCATTTCACGATTGATGACTAAAATCCGACCGTGATGGCTTGCCGCATTGATGACATATTCTTTGGCAATTTTATCATCAAAAGTAGCAATTGAGGATACTAATGAGCCTTTGCCCATTTGTGCCAAAACAATCGCTTCGTCCAAATTTTTATAAGGCATAATGGTGCTTATCGGCCCAAACGCTTCAGTTTCATGAACAGCCAAATTCTTAAACGGATCATCTTCACGCAGTAGCATCGGGCTTAAGAAAGCTCCTTTTTTGGCATCAGCACCAATGGTTTCTATTTTATCCAAATCGCCATAAACAATGTTTGCGGTTTTATTCAATTCCTGAACACGGTTTCTAACTTCCGTCACTTGATCCCTACTTATCAAAGCGCCCATGCGCACTTCTTTTAATCTTGGATCGCCAATGGTTACCTTATCCAACGCTTTTCCTAAGGCCATCTGCACGTCATCAATCAAGTTTTCTGGAACAATAATTCGGCGGATGGCGGTACATTTCTGCCCACATTTTACGGTCATTTCGTTTCTGACTTCCTTGATAAACAAATCAAATTCTGGCGTTCCAGGAAGGGCATCTTCTCCTAAAACAGAAGCGTTCAAGGAATCCGCTTCCATATTAAAAGGCACCGATTCTTGAATGATACGCGGATGCGATTTTAGCAATCTTCCTGTTATTGCCGACCCCGTAAATGTCACCACGTCCTGAGATTCGACGGTATCTAAAATAGTTCGTGCCGAACCTGATATTAATTGGAGTGCACCTTCCGGCAAAATATTAGAAGTAATAATTTCTCGCACCACAGCTTCGGTCAAAAAAGATCCGTCGGTAGCAGGTTTTACAACCGCCGGAACTCCTGCCATCCAGTTGGCTGCGCATTTTTCCAACATGCCCCAAACCGGGAAGTTAAAAGCGTTGACATGAACCGCAACACCACGTTTTGGCACCATAATATGATGTGCCATAAAACGACCACCACGAGATAAATCGATAGGCTCGCCCTCCACATGATACGATTGATTAGGAAATAATTTTCTTAAAGACGCATTGGCAAAAAGATTTCCAAATCCGCCTTCAATATCAATCCAACTGTCTATTCTTGTCGCTCCGGTTCTATAGCTTAATTCGTAAAAGGCTTCTTTTCTTTTGGTAAGATATAATGCCAAACTTTTCAACATATTCCCACGTTCCTGAAAGGTCATTTTACGAAGGAGTTCACCGCCTTTAGTCCGTCCATAATTCAGGATTTCAGCAAAATCCAAACCTGTAGTATCAGACAGTGCGACGACTTCTCCAGTGATGGCATCAAACATAGGAACGCCTTCGCCTTTACCTTCGATCCATTGTCCTGTGACGTAATTTTGTATTTTTTTCATAATAATGCCCACGAAAGTGGGTATCTTAATTATTAAATTTTTTGCTTTTTCAAACCTACAAGGTTTACTTGCTTCGCTGCGTGAAATCACTGCGCTAAGTTTTAAAACCTTGCAGGTTCAATATTCACATTTTCAATGATCGCAGCATAACCTTGACCGACACCAATGCACATCGCAATCAATGCATATCGTTTTTGGGTTTCCTTTAACTCCAAAGCAGCTGAATAGGCAATTCGCGTTCCCGTCACACCAAGCGGATGGCCAATGGCAATGGAGCCTCCATTGGGATTGAGTCTTGGATCATCATCTGCCAATCCCCAAGCTCTGGTGCATGCCAAAGCTTGTGCTGCAAACGCCTCGTTAAGCTCAATAATATCCATATCTGCCATGGTCAAGCCAGCTTTTTCGAGTGCTTTATTTGACGCTTCCACAGGACCGATACCCATAATTCGCGGTTCGACACCTACCACAGCAGAACTTACAATTCTTGCCAATGGTTTTAAATCGTATTTTTTTACAGCCTCTTCCGAAGCGATAATTGTCACTGCGGCACCATCATTTAATCCTGATGAATTTCCTGCTGTTACACTGCCTCCTTCCGATTTGAATGCACCACGCAATTTCCCTAAAACCTCAAGCGTAGTCGATGGTTTTACGAATTCATCTTCGGAAAATTTAATAGGATCCATTTTACGACGTGGAATTTCGACGGTTATAATTTCTTTTGACAAGCGGCCATTTTGCTGAGCTCTGCTAGCTTTCATCTGACTCCAATAAGCAAACTTATCTTGATCTTCACGAGAGATATTATATTTATCCACCAAATTTTCAGCGGTTTGTCCCATGCCTTCAGTTCCGTAAAGCGCTTGCATTTTCGGATTTACAAATCGCCATCCAAAACTGGAATCGTACATTTTAGCATCGGTTCCGAATGCGGTGGACGGTTTTGCAATAACGTAAGGTCCACGGGTCATA
>NZ_DATJCY010000234.1:0-3515 GCF_035577925.1 Gelidibacter sp.
ATTAAAAATTAAGAGGATTTTTGAATGTCTCTTCAACCCTAAATATTTATAAAAAAAATGAGTAAAGACCCTAATAATAAATTCATGCTAGAAGCGGTTACTGCTGCACTTAAAGGCATGGAAAACAACGAAGGCGGCCCCTTTGGATGTGTTATCGTTAAAGATGGAAAAATTGTAGGTCGTGGCAATAATAAAGTCACTTCCCATAATGATCCAACCGCGCATGCCGAGATTATGGCCATCCGTGATGCATGCAAAAACCTGAACACATTTCAGCTGGAAGGCTGTGAGATCTATACCTCTTGCGAACCTTGCCCCATGTGTTTTGGTGCGATTTATTGGGCACGACCTGACAAAGTTTTTTATGGATGCAACCAACAAGATGCCGCCGACATCAATTTTGATGATGAATTTATCTATAAAGAAATTGAATTATCTTATGAAAAAAGAAGCATTCCGTTTGAACAATTAGCTAGAGATATTGCCTTGGAACCTTTTCAAAAATGGAGTAAAAAAGAAGACAAAACGGAATATTAATTTAGAAAATCAAAATAAGAATCAAAATCTTAAAAATATCATGCAAAAAACATATTACGACCCAGCAGATTTAAAAAAGTTTGGAAAAATCAGCGAATGGAACGAAGAACTTGGCTCAAAATTTTTTGATTACTACAATGCTGTTTTCAAAGAAGGTGCGTTATCCGAACGTGAAAAATCACTGATTGCTTTGGCTGTTGCACACACCATTCAATGCCCGTATTGTATTGATGCCTATACTGGCGACGGATTGCAACGTGGCATTACTAAAGAAGAAATGATGGAAGCGCTTCATGTGGCATCGGCCATTCGTGGTGGTGCATCGTTAGTTCATGGTGTGCAAATGATGAATAAAGTGAATAAATTAGAAATGTAGAAAGAGAATCCGTCTCGATATTTCATCGTGTTTTTTTTCAAACAACCAAACAACTCAAAATTGGAAGACAAAAGTTGAAGCCTCAAAACTTAGAACCTTAAATTTTAAATCTAGAAATGATCAAAAGTCTGCATAAACGTCAAAGTGAATTAGCCAACAGCCAAAAACAGCTCGAAATCTTATCGAATGGTATTTTTCAGAATGGCGATTTACCGAAATTCAAGGATAAAATTGCTGAAACCGGTCAGTTTCCATTGACAGCCAAAAAACTTGAAATCCTTCAAATCAATGTGGGCTATATGTGCAACCAAGTGTGCGAGCATTGCCATGTTGATGCGGGTCCGGACCGTAAGGAAATTATGACTAGAGAAACGATGCTGCAATGTTTGGAAGTTATAAAAAACACGGGCGCACATACTTTGGACCTGACAGGTGGTGCACCTGAGATGAATCCTGATTTTAGATGGTTTGTTGAAGAAGCCTCAAAAATTGGTGTTAAGGATTTTATTGTGCGTTCAAATCTGACCATCATCAGATCCAACAAAAAATATTATGATTTACCCGAATTTTTCAAGAAGCACAATATTCATGTGATTTCTTCCATGCCTCATTGGACCAAAGGAAAAACTGACAAACAGCGCGGCGATGGTGTTTTTGATAAATCCATATCTGCCCTAAAAGCGTTAAATGCGGTGGGTTACGGCATGCCTGATAGTGGTTTGCAATTAGATTTGGTTTATAACCCATCTGGGGCTTTTTTACCAGGCAATCAGGCCAGTATGGAAAAAGATTTCAAATCTGCCCTAATTGATGAGTTCGGAATCCATTTTAATAATCTGTTTACGATCACCAATCTACCCATTAGCCGATTTTTAGACTATTTAATAGCTTCAGAAAACTACGAAGATTATATGTACGCACTGGTCGAAGCTTATAATCCAGCAACCGTAAAAAATGTAATGTGTATCAATACGCTATCTGTTTCGTGGGACGGTTTTCTATATGATTGTGATTTTAACCAAATGCTCAATTTGCCAGTCAATAGCAAAGTCAAACATATTTCAGAATATAATGAATCTCTTTTAGAAGGCCGAAAAATCATGATTTCGCAACATTGTTATGGCTGTACGGCAGGTGCAGGAAGCAGCTGCCAAGGAAGTGTGACCTAGGCGAAATTGAAGTCGAAGTTCAAGTCGAAATTGCTTTTAATAATTATCAGAATAAACTTAATACCAATAAATTAAGAGAAACTGAAAATCAGTAAAATTCGTGCAATTCGTGTCCAAAGAGAATTTGGTAAAAATCAGTGAAATCAGCTAAATCTGTGTTATCTGCGTTCTATTAATGATAATGATCCCGATATCGGAAGAAGTTCAAATTGAAACCTCAACTTCAACTTCGATTTCTCCCGATAATTATCGGGATTCAATTCATCATTTTTTCCGAACTTTGAACATCAAACTTTGAATTTTTAAAAATGGGTATTCTCACCTCCAAACACACCGATGGCGATAATGAAATGAATTATAGTTTTCATTTTCCAACCTCAAAAAAAGCATTGATTATATTCGTGCGCAATCCTGAATTGGGCAAATGCAAAACCCGATTGGCAAAAACAATTGGTGACGAAAATGCATTGGAAGTTTATAAACATCTTTTAAATCATACCGCTTCAATTGCTAAAGCTATCAAAGCTGATCGTTATGTGTTTTATTCCGACATGATTATTGAGGACGATATGTGGGATATTAATAGCTTTAGAAAAAAACTACAAAAAGGAGATGATTTGGGTGAACGTATGCGCGATGCTTTTTCAGAATTACTACAAATAGGCTACGAAAAAGTAGCGATTATTGGCAGTGATCTTTTAGATTTGGATGCGGAACTTGTCAATACAGCATTTGCACAACTCGATTTTAATGATGTGGTCATCGGTCCTGCAACGGATGGCGGATATTATTTATTGGGAATGAAAAAATTATATCACCAGATATTTGAAAACAAAAAATGGAGTACATCCTCAGTGTTGAAAGACACTTTAAATGATCTTCAAAACAGTAAGGTCCTTTTGCTGAAAGAATTAAATGATATTGATACCTTTGAAGATATGCAACACTATACTGAACTCACAAAACTTTACAAGCCACATGATTAAATCTATAAAAGAAACCACCGAATATTTACAACACAAAGGATTTGATAGCCCAGAAATCGGCATCATACTCGGCACTGGGTTAGGACAGTTGATTGATGAAGTAGAAATCCTTCATGAAGTCAGCTACAACCACATTCCAAATTTCCCAACGGCCACGGTCGAATTTCATAAAGGAAAACTTATTTATGGCATTTTAGAAGGCAAAAAAGTCATCATCATGCAAGGGCGTTTTCATATTTATGAAGGCTATTCACTTCAAGATGTGACCTATCCGGTGCGTATTATGGAAAAACTGGGCATTCACACACTTTTGGTTTCAAACGCTTCGGGTGCTATCAATCTGAATTTCAAAAAAGGAGAATTGATGCTTATTGACGATCATATCAATCTGCAAGGCAGTTCGCCATTGGCATTTAAAGGCGTGGAACAAATGGGCGAGCGTTTTGC
>NZ_DATJCY010000235.1:0-38839 GCF_035577925.1 Gelidibacter sp.
TCTCATCAAAACCGAACAAATTGTCTCAGGACATGATATAGCTTCTGGCGGATTGATTACCACTTTATTGGAAATGTGTTTTGCAGACAACAATTTGGGAGCCGAATTGGATCTTACCGAATTAGGCGAAAACGATTCGTTCAAACTCCTATTTGCTGAAAATGCTGGTATTGTTTTTCAGGCGAAGGACGCTTCCGTAGAAAAAGTATTAAATGATGCTAATATAAAATTCCACAAAATAGGAAAGGCTACTGAAAGTGATGTTCTCAAAATCATTAATAAAGATGATCAATTTACGATGTCCATTTCAGAATATCGTGATGTATGGTTCAAAACGTCTTTCTTATTAGATCAAAAACAAACAGCAAACGGCTTGGCTCAAGATCGTTTTGACAATTATAAAAATCAATATTTACACTATAAGTTTCCTGAGCATTTTACAGGAAAATTAGAAAATCTATCAGATCAGAAAAAACGACCAAAAGCAGCAATTCTTAGAGAAAAAGGTTCTAACTCCGAACGTGAAATGGCCAATGCCATGTATTTGGCGGGATTTGATGTGAAAGATGTACACATGACCGATTTGATTTCGGGCCGTGAAACTTTGGAAGATATCCAGTTTATTGGAGCTGTTGGAGGTTTTTCAAACTCTGACGTTTTAGGTTCGGCAAAAGGATGGGCTGGCGCATTTTTATATAATGAAAAAGCCAACACGGCATTAAAAAATTTCTTCAAAAGAGAAGATACCTTATCTGTTGGAATATGTAATGGCGCACAACTTTGGATGGAATTGGGATTGGTCAATCCGGAGCATAACGAACATGGAAAATTAACTTATAACAATTCCAAAAAACACGAAAGCGGATTTACATCGGTTAAAATCCAAGAGAACAATTCCGTGATGTTGTCAAGCTTAGCAGGAAGTACTTTAGGCGTTTGGATTTCGCATGGTGAAGGTAAATTCAGTTTGCCTTTAGCTGAAGATCAGTATAATATTGTAGCTAAATATGGTTATGATGCGTATCCTGCAAACCCCAACGGATCGAGTTTTAATACGGCGATGATGTGCGATAAAACAGGAAGACACCTTGTAACCATGCCACATATTGAACGCTCTACATTCCAATGGAACTGGCCACATTATCCAGAAGGCAGAAAAGACGAAGTGTCACCGTGGTTGGAAGCTTTTGTCAATGCGAGAAAATGGATTGAAAAGCAATAAATCCAATTCTTAATAATCAAGAACCTCGGGATATTAAAACCCACGGGTAGGAATCAAAAAATAAGCCTATACTTCGTTAAAAAGTATAGGCTTATTTATTTTATAAAGTCATCTTTAAAAGTAAATCTATCTTTATAATTTCTACAAAAGATAAATTTACCAGAATTATTTTTTTGGAATATTTTTTAGGATCTCCAAAACAAATTTCCAATATTTCTGTACTGAAGAAATTTGAACACGTTCATCAGGAGAGTGTGCGCCTTTAATATTTGGTCCAAAACTGATCATTTCCATATTTGGATAATTCTGACCTAAAATTCCGCATTCCAATCCGGCGTGGCAAGCGGCTACATGCGCTTCCTTGCCGTTCATTTCTTTATATAAGGTTGACAATACTTTTAAAATGTTGGAATCCATATCTGGTTTCCAACCAGGATAATCGCCATCAAATTCCACTTCGCAACCTGTAAGTTCAAACGTAGCGCGCAACATATTGGCCAAATCCCATTTTGAAGTTTCAACGGAAGAACGGGTCAAACAAGCAATTTTAATTTCGCCATCCTTAACGATGACACGAGCAATATTATTTGAAGTTTCGACCAAATCAGGAATATCCGGACTCATTCTATAAACGCCATTGCATGCCGCATAAAGTGCTCTTGTAAAACCTTCCTGGACACCAAGATCCATCATCATTTTTGGTGTATCCACCTTTGTGATTTCAATGGTCAAGTTAGGTTCTAAAGTTTTATATTCTGTTTTGATAGCTTCACTAATCTCATCCATTTCTGAATGAAATGCCGCTTCGCTCATGGCATCAATCACAACAATTGCCCTGCTTTCTCGTGGAATGGCATTGCGTAAACTTCCGCCGTCAATTTCAGAAATTCGCAATCCAAAATTTTCAAATCCGTCAAAAAGCAAACGGTTCATCAATTTATTTGCATTCCCGAATCCTTTATGGATATCCATGCCTGAATGTCCGCCTTGCAAACCTTTGACTGTAATTTTATAACCTGTTTTAAACTCCGGCGTTTCTTCTTCATTATAGCTTCGTATGGCGGTAACATCTACGCCACCAGCACATCCAACACCAATTTCATCATCTTCTTCGGTATCGAGATTTAAAAGAATATCGCCGGTCAACAAACCACCTTCCAATCCTTTGGCACCGGTCATTCCGGTTTCTTCATCAATAGTAAATAAAGCTTCAATTGCTGGATGTGAAATGGTTGTACTTTCCAAAATAGCCATAATAGTAGCCACACCAATCCCATTATCAGCACCAAGCGTGGTTCCTTTGGCCTTTACCCAATCACCGTCCACAAACATATCAATGCCTTGGGTATCAAAATCAAACTGCGTATCGTTATTTTTTTGGTGCACCATATCTAAATGCGATTGCATAATCACAGTTTGACGATCTTCCATACCAGAAGTTGCCGGTTTTTTGATAATAACGTTACCTACCTTATCCTCAAAAGTTTCCAAGCCTAAGGTCTTTCCAAAATTGACCATAAACTCAATAACGCGTTCTTCCTTTTTTGAAGGTCTTGGAACGGCATTGAGATCAGTAAATTTATTCCATAACTCTTTAGGCTCCAATTCTCTTATTTCTGTGTTCATAAGTGTGATTTATTGTGTTGCACAAAGGTAGCGATTCATGGACGTTTTATAAAACAATTTTCTATTTTTGAAATATGCGCAAACACATCAAACTTATAATTGCACTGTCTTTAATTGTGCAAATTTTATTGATAAAACTACTTTCTGGTTTTCCTGAATTTGTTGAAACTTATTACAGCAATGGTATCTATCGCTGGACTTCAAAAGCGATGCATTTTGCATTTGGCTGGATTCCTTTTTCGGTTGGAGATCTACTTTATACCCTTGCGGGAATCTATATTATCCGCTGGCTTTTTAAGAACAGAAAACGCTTAAGGACCGACACCAAAAATTATATTTTAGATATCTTGTCGGCAGCTTCCATAGGCTATTTTGCATTCCATATCCTTTGGGCTTTTAATTATTACCGATTGCCATTGCACGCTTCACTTAACATAGAAAAAGATTATTCTACCGAACAACTAATAGACTTTACCGAAAACTTGATTCTTCAAACAAACACCATACATAGCATTATTGAAAAAAACGATACGCTCGAAGTAGTGATGCCATATAGCAAACGTGAACTCATCAAACTAACACCCAAAGGTTTTGAGCAACTTGCCAAAGACTATCCGCATCTTTCTTATTGGCCAAGTAGCCTAAAACGTTCTTTATACAGTTTGCCCTTAACCTATATGGGTTTTAGCGGTTATTTGAATCCTTTTACCAACGAAGCACAAATTGACGGACTAATCCCTGCTTACAATTACCCCACCACGTCGAGTCATGAAATTGCCCATCAATTAGGCTATGCCGCTGAAAATGAAGCTAATTTTATTGGTGCTTTGGCAGCTATAAAACATGAAAACATCTATTTTAACTATTCGGGATATTCATTTGCTTTGCGCCATTGTTTAAATGAAATCTATCGAAGAGATCCCGTTAAATATGAAGATCTCGTGATGAAAATCAACATTGGAATTTTAAAAAATTATGAAGAATCCAGATTATTCTGGAAATCCTATGAAAATATTTCAGAAACCTTCTTTAAAAATACTTATAATGGTTATTTAAAAGCCAATAACCAAAAAGGGGGCATTGAAAGTTATAGTTATGTCGTGGCACTATTGGTCAATTATTTTGAAAACGATCCGTTATGAAATGTTAAAATTATCTTAATTGACTCTAGCTTATACCATAATCTTTATCTTTAAAATTCATTTTTCTAACTAACCTAAACCGTATGATTAAATCATTTTTAACCCTCATGATGTTTATGTGCAGTTTTTCATTACTTGCACAAGATTATTTCCCTAAAAACGATGGCGTTACAGCCAAAAACACCAATTACACAGCCATTACAAATGCTAAAATTTTTGTGAGTCCAACTCAAATTATTGAAAAAGGGACCTTGCTCATTAAAGATGGTAAAGTAGTTGCCACAGGGACTTCGGTAACCATTCCAAAAAACACAACACTTATTGATGCTACAGGAAAAAGCATCTATCCTTCGTTTATTGATATTTATTCTGATTTTGGCGTTGAAAAACCAAAGCGACAAGCTTCAGCTGGAAGAAGTTCACAATACGATGCCAGTCGCTCAGGCTATTATTGGAACGACCATATTATGCCAGAAAACAATGCCTTCGAGAAATTTCAATACGATTCCAAAAAAGCCGATGATTTGATCAAAGCAGGTTTTGGAGTTGTGAACACCCATATCCAAGATGGCATTGTTCGTGGCACGGGAACCTTGATTGCGTTGAATTCTGTTGACGGTAATGCCATTCGTATTTTGGATAACAAATCGGCACAATACCTTTCATTCACCAAAAGCGTTACGTCAAATCAGTCATATCCATCATCGGTTATGGGAAGTATGGCTTTATTGCGTCAACTTTATTATGATGCCGATTGGTACGGCAAAGGCCATTCAAAAACAAAAGACCTATCTATTGAAGCGTTGAACAACAACAAATCGATGGTCCAGATTTTTGAAGCAGGAAGCAGAGCCAATGCATTGCGCGCCGATAAAGTAGGTGATCTGTTTAACATCCAATATGTTATTTTGGGTGGCGGCGATGAATATGAGCGCCTTGATGAAATAAAAGCTATGAATGCGCCAATGATTATCCCGATCAATTTCCCAGATGCTTTTGATGTTGAAAATGCATTTTTAGCATCAACACTTTCCATACAGGATTTGAGAGCATGGAACCAAAAACCAACCAATCCAAAATTATTGGCCGATAAAAATGTCACTTTTGCATTGACAACGCACAGTTTAAAATCGCCAAGAGATTTTAAAACCAATTTGATGAAAGCCATTGATGCCGGACTATCAAAGCAAAAAGCATTGGAAGCTTTGACAGTAATCCCTGCACAAATTTTAGGAAAATCTGATAAAATAGGATCTTTAAAAAATGGAAGTTACGCCAACTTTTTAATTACGTCTGGCGATATTTTTGATACAAAAACAACACTTTTTGAAAACTGGGTACAAGGTCAAAAAAACATTATAGAAAACAGAAACATCGTTGATATTACTGGAAAATATCAGTTTTCAATTGCTGGTGAAACCTATGAAATGAATCTTACAGGAGAATCTAAAAAATTGAATTCGGACATCAATTCCAACAACAAAAAACGAGGTTCTAAAATATCTTATACCGATGATTGGGTAAACATTGCTTTTACCACTCAAGACAGTACAAAACAAGAATTCATTAGAGTTATTGCCAATGTTGACGCCAATAAAAACCTGATCGGAAAGGCTATTTTGCCAAATGGTTCAGAAACTAGCTTTTTCGCAAAGCAAACAGAAAGCAAAAAAGACTCCAACGGAAACTCTAAAAAAGATAGTCCTGATAGCAAAAAAAACACAAACACTGTATCTCCAATTACTTTTCCAAATAATGGATATGGCTTTAAAGAATTGCCAAAAGCTGAAACCTTATTATTCAAAAATGCTACTGTTTGGACCAACGAAAAAGATGGTATCCTAGAAAATACTGACGTCCTTATTAAAAATGGTAAAATTGCTCAAGTTGGCAAAAACCTATCCGACCGTTCAGCCCATGTAATTGATGCTACAGGGAAACATTTAACTTCCGGAGTAATTGACGAACATTCACATATAGCCGCCGCTTCCATCAATGAAGGTGGGCAAAACTCTTCAGCCGAAGTCAGTATTGAAGACGTTTTGGATGATACCGATGTTAATTTATACAGAAATTTAGCTGGTGGCGTCACCACTATCCAAGTATTGCACGGATCTGCAAATCCTATCGGCGGGCGTTCGGCCGTTATCAAACCGAAATGGGGCCATGCTGCAAAAGATTTAATTTTTGAACACAGCCCTAAAACCATCAAATTTGCTTTAGGTGAAAACGTAAAACAAGCCAACTGGTCGGGCGGAAGATTCCCACAGACAAGAATGGGCGTTGAGCAAGTTTATGCCGATTATTTTACAAGAGCAAAAGCTTATGAAGCTGAGAAAAAAAGTGGAAAACCTTATCGTTATGATATTGAAATGGAAACGCTTGTCGAAATATTAAATGGCAAACGTCATATCTCTTGCCACTCTTATGTTCAAAGTGAAATTAATATGATGATGAAGGTTGCCAACCAGTTTAATTTCAAAATCAACACCTTTACCCATATTTTGGAAGGCTATAAGGTAGCTGACAAAATGCTTGAAAACGGCATTGGAGGTTCAACTTTTGCTGATTGGTGGGGTTATAAATTTGAAGTAAATGATGCTATTCCTTACAACGCTTCCATTATGCACAATGTAGGTATTACAGTTGCTATTAATAGTGATGATGCAGAAATGAGCCGACGTTTAAACCAAGAGGCTGGTAAAACAGTTAAGTATGGCGGCGTTAGCGAAGAAGAAGCCTGGAAGTTTGTCACTTTAAATCCTGCCAAATTATTACATATCGATGATCGTGTAGGCAGTATTAAAGTAGGCAAAGATGCTGACGTGGTATTATGGACCGATCATCCACTTTCGGTTTATGCCAAAGCTGAAAGAACAATTATTGAAGGCGTTACTTATTTTGATTTAAAGCGCGACGAAATGATGAGAGCAGAAATTAAAAAAGAAAAAGGCCAACTTATCAATGACATGCTACAAGCCAAAAACAAAGGATTGTCAACACAGCCTATCAAAAAGACTGAAAAAGTATTGTTGCACTGTGATTCAGAAGAAGGTTCAACTTTTTAAGATAAAAATAAAAAATCATAATACACTGTCCTCTTTTTGAGGAATGAAAATATCCACATATGAAAAACAACATCTATATACTAATTATAACCTTGTGCACCACCTTTGGGTTTGCACAACAAACACCGGCATCAAAGCAATCCCAACCCATTGCGATTACTGGTGCAACAGCTCATTTAGGCAATGGCGAGGTGATTGCCAATAGCCTTATTATTTTTAAGGATGGTAAATTGACTACCGTATCCAGCGGATCACAAATGGATCTTTCGGGTATGGAGGTTATTAACGCCAGCGGAAAACATGTGTATCCCGGTTTTATAGTGCCGTCATCTACTTTAGGTTTAGCAGAAATTGATGCCGTTAAAGCCACAGTTGATGATAGCGAAATAGGCGAATTGACTCCTCATGTTAGAAGCATTATTGCTTATAATGCCGAATCCAAACTTGTGGAATCCATGCGGCCAAATGGTGTATTGATGGGACAGATTGTTCCAAAAGGCGGTCGTATTTCAGGAACGTCATCAGTAGTTCAGTTTGATGCCTGGAACTGGGAAGATGCCACCGTTAAAGTTAATGACGGAATCCACCTTAATTGGCCAAGCAGTTTTACTCGTGGCAGATGGTGGCTTGGTGAAGATGCTGGATTAAAAATCAATGATAAATACAGCGAACAGATAGCCGAAGTCACTTCATTTTTTGATGAAACCAAAGCTTATGCTCTAGGAAACAAAGAAACGGTTCACCTGCCTTACGAAGCTACTCAAGGGCTTTTTGATGGCTCAAAAAAATTATATATCAATGTCAATGATGAAAAAGGCATTACCGATGCCATTCATTTTGCAAAAAACAATAACATTCCACAAATAGTCATTGTTGGTGGTAGTGAAGCTTATAAAGTGGCCGATTTACTAAAACAAAACAATATCCCAGTGATTGTACAACGCGTCCATTCGCTTCCGAGCCAAGCTGATGACGATTATGATTTACCATATAAACTAGCAACTCTGTTAGTCAAAAAAGGCGTTATGGTGGCCTTAAATGCCAATGGCGACATGGAACGCATGAGTTCTAGAAACCTTCCATTTTATGCGGGAACAACGGTAGCACATGGCTTAGAAAAAGAAGAAGCCTTAAAATTGATCACCTCAAATACCGCAAAAATATTAGGGATTGATAAAGATTATGGCACACTTGAAGTAGGTAAAAGCGCAACGTTATTTATTAGTGAAGGTGATGCATTGGATATGCGCACCAATCAACTGACCCATGCTTTTATTGATGGCCGTTTGGTGAGTTTGGAATCTCACCATACCAAGCTATGGAAACGTTATGACGGGAAATATAAGGAAGCTAAAAAATAACCATTTGCTGCAAATAGATTTTCCTAAATAATTTTATTAGCCAAATAAAAAAATCTGTCATTCTTTTAAGAGTGACAGATTTTTTATTGATACTAGATTATTAACTTTAAGACTATCGTAAAAGTTTGATCAGATATTAACGACAAACTATTCAGCAACGTTTTCTATAAAACCACTTCCCCACCTTCTGGTCTCCAATACACTCTAATGTCCATTTTGGTAGTGGTCAACATCGGACTCACAAACTGAACTTCATGATCAGGAACTGTAGGTTTATTATTTTCCACTTTGTACCAAACCATAGTTTCGGGCACTGACAAATCTTCGACCTCCTGCCAATTGCTATAATTGATAAACTGCCACTCCGTATTTTTATCAGCACCCGCTTCTTTATAAGCCAACCAAGCCATCTGATGGGAGTTGGCATCATAATACACAGTGTTTTCAACACCATTCTTAAATGTAACCTGAATGCCTGGATATGTTTTTCCTTCAAAATTTAAAGGAACAGCTTCCGTATAAGTTGTGCCTTCATCAGCTAAAAGAAATGGCATGGCATAAAAATGAAACATCTTTTTATAATACGTTTCAGGATTATCATCAAAAACAGAATTATCCTTGTTTTTTATCCAGATGACCTCACCATCATAGCCCATTGTGGTTTTAGGCATTTCGATAAACACAAAGCGGTCCTTTAAATCGGTAGTGGTAATTTCGTAGCCATCAGGCTTTTCGACTGAAAACTCCAGAGTTTCCATATCGTTCCAAATTGAAATCCCGCCATGCGCATCAAAAATTTTAGAAATATTTTCAGGATATTGTTTTATAACCTCATCGATTTCTTCTTCAATAACAGGTTCGGTTTCAGGTTTTGTTTCAGCAGTTTTATCCTTACATGAAACGATGATCGCAAGTACCACTAGTAAATAAAGTGTTTTTCTCATGGTGATTTTTTATTAAAGTCGATTTTAAATTGATTTCAAAATTATAAGATTTATAAATGGATGCTTTCATCTTACAAAAAATGTGTCTAAAGTTGATGACACAACTGTTCCATCTATTTATTACTAATACTGCAATTGTTCTTGCATATTCAGTAAATTTGCACACCAAAAATACTATTAATCCGTGAATAAAGAAATAACCAGCGTTCAAAACGCCTATATCAAAGAGCTTTTTCAACTCAAGGAAAAATCGAGAGTCCGTAAAAAATCAGGCTTATTTCTAATTGAAGGCGAGCGTGAAATTAGTTTGGCCATAAAAGGCGGATATGAGATTGAAAGTATTTTATACTATCCCGAATTATTTTCCAAAACGCAATTAGAACGTATATCCGGATCACAAACCACGATTATAGAAATATCTAACGAGGTCTATCAAAAATTAGCTCATCGAGAAACTACCGAAGGCGTTATTGCTATTTCAAAAACCAAATCCCATCATTTAAATGAAGTGGTTTTTAAGTCTGAAAATCCTTTGGTTCTGGTGGCTGAAGCTCCTGAAAAACCAGGAAATATTGGTGCCATTTTAAGGACCGCCGATGCTGCCAAAGTAGACGCTGTAATCATTGCCAATCCAAAAACCGATTTATACAATCCCAATATTATTAGAAGCAGTGTGGGCTGCGTTTTCACTAATCAGATTGCTATAGGAACCACTTCTGAAATTATTTCATTTTTAAAAGCACAGCATATTGCTATTTACTGTGCGGCTTTGCAAGCTTCAGAAATTTATACCACACAAGACTTTACCAAAGCTTCAGCCATTGTCATGGGTACAGAAGCCACAGGATTAAGTGAGGAGTGGCTACAACAATCTACCCAAAACATCATCATCCCGATGCAAGGCGAAATTGACAGCATGAACGTATCGGTTGCTGCTGGAATCCTTATTTTTGAAGCTAGCCGTCAGAGAGATTTTAAATAGCATCAACATAGTAATTATTAAATTATAACATTCAAAGAACAGATTTAAGATTAAAACCTATGACTGCCACAACACTTTTCTATATCATCATTGCCATTATTTGTATCGATTTTTTGATTGATAAATTACTGGACGCGCTAAATGCCAAACATTATAACGATGCTATTCCAGAAGAATTAACTGATGTATATAATGAAGAAGATTATAAAAAATCACAGCAATATAAGACCACAAATTATAAATTTGGCATCATAACATCATCTTTTTCTTTAGTGCTTACACTTGCTTTTTTGAGTTTGGACGGATTTGAATTTGTTGATAATATCGCTCGTAATTATAGTGATAATCCGATCATCATCGCGCTCATATTTTTTGGAATTATCATGTTGGGAAGTGATATTCTTGGCACCCCTTTTTCCTATTATCAAACTTTTGTAATTGAAGAACGTTTCGGATTTAACAAAACTACCAAAGCTACTTTTGTTATGGACAAGATTAAAGGTTTACTGATGACTGTCATTATTGGCGGTGGAATCTTAGCACTAATTATCTGGTTTTATGAAATAACAGGAACACATTTTTGGCTTTACGCTTGGGCATTGGTAGCTGCCTTCACTATTTTTACAAACATGTTTTATGCGCGACTCATTGTGCCACTATTCAATAAACAAACGCCTTTGGAAGCTGGTTTACTTAGAGATCAAATTTCAACATATGCCAATTCGGTAGGATTTCATCTTGATAAAATTTTCATCATTGACGGATCCAAACGCAGCACAAAAGCCAATGCCTATTTTTCTGGATTTGGAAGTGAGAAACGCGTGACACTTTATGATACTTTAGTAAATGATTTGGATACTGAAGAGATTGTAGCAGTTTTGGCACATGAAGTTGGGCATTATAAAAAGAAACACATCATTTTTAACCTGATGGCGTCGTTATTACTTACGGGATTGACGCTTTATATTTTATCCATATTTATTTCAAACCCTTTATTATCGAACGCACTTGGCGTAGAAACAGCGAGTTTTCATGTGGGTTTAATTGCCTTTGGATTACTCTACTCGCCTATTTCTGAAATTACTGGATTCGTAATGAATCATTTTTCGCGCAAGTTTGAGTATCAAGCCGATGATTACGCAAAAAACACGTACAAAGCAGAACCTTTGATCAGTTCATTAAAAAAACTATCAAAAAACAGTTTGAGCAATTTAACGCCTCATCCTGCTTATGTATGGGTACATTATTCACATCCCACACTTTTACAGCGGGTTAGGAATTTGAGGAAATAAAAACAACTTTTACCTAACCGACACTTCATCCACAAAAATCCAAGCATCACCTTTTCGGATATGCCAGTCTGGAAGAACACCTCTATTTTGGGCTGAAATTTTAATAAAAGTGAGATTTTGCTTTTCAAAATTGGTTTCTATTCTTTTAATTATTGGATTTCTGTCGTGAATAGTTTCCAAAGCTTGGTTATAAACCGTTTGATAATCGTTTCCATCCTTAGAAATTGCAATAGTTACCTCAGTCGGCAACATGACCGACGTAGAAGCTAAGTGTTGAAAAAAGTTTAAACCGATATAAGACAAGTCATTGGGTGTTCCCAAATCGATAATTATCTCGAAATCCTTATGGGGAAATCCCTGCCAATTGGAATCATCACCGCGTGGATTTGCATATCTATTATTAAACAATGCCAGATCGCCACCAGCACTATAAGTGGCATCATAAGGATTGATATAAGTGATTTTTGCCGAATCGATAAAACTTGTAGAAAACATCTTTTTCAAAGAAAATCCGATAGCTTCGCCATTTCTAAAAGTCTGAGCATGTATAGTAATAGGCGATGAATAATGTATAGGTTTTGAATACAACTCCGAATTTATTGAAGGTTCAGAACCATCCAAAGTATAGCGTATATCATAAATTCCCAATTCATTATCCAATTGGAGTGTAAATTCTTTTTTAACTTTATCATAAGAGATTTCATAATCGGGTGAAAGTGCACTCCATGAAAAATTATATCCCAAGGCTTTTAATCGGTCAAAATGAACATCGATTTTTTTAATAAATTCATCTTCATTTTTATTGGCTGAATTGGTCCAAAGTGCTTCGGATAATGCCGATAATCTTGGCAACATCATATATTGGATATGAGTCAGTGATTCGATCTGCTCCACCCAAAGATTGGCTTGCCCTCCAAGAATATGGTGCTTTTTATCTTCTGAAATACCTTTAGGAACCGGATTGAAATTATAAACGGCAAGCAAATTATTATATCCTCCCCACGATGGCGGCTCAAATTCACTTTTACCTTGATTATAATCAAAATACAAAGGCGTAGCTGGCGACATGACCACATCATGACCTGCATTGGCAGCTTCAATTCCGCCATCAAAACCTCGCCAGGACATTACGGTTGCCCTTTCGGGAATACCGCCTTCAAGGATTTCATCCCAACCAATGAGTTTTTTGCCTTTAGAATGTATAAATTCCTCCATTCGTCTTACAAAATAACTTTGTAGTTCTTCGCCACTTTGCAGATTATTATCTCGCATCCTTTGCTGACATTTTTTGCAATTTAACCAAGCTTCCTTTCCTACTTCATCGCCACCAATATGTAAATAATCATACGGAAACAAGGCCACAACTTCATCGATAATATTCTGTAAAAACTCAAAAGAATCGTCATTTCCGGCACAATAAACTCCAGTGTTTACAGTATTTTCACAAATAAATTCAGGATAACATTGTAAGGCGGCTTCAGAATGTCCTGGCATTTCTATTTCAGGAATCACATCAATATAACGCTCGGCGGCGTAGGCTACAATCTCCCTAATATCGTCTTTGGTATAATATCCACCATATATTTCACCGTCGCCATCTTTGTAAGTGGCCTCAAAATCTTCCCAAGGTTTCTTAAATTCTTTCACCTTTCGCCATGCTCCTTTTTTGGTCAATTCGGGGTATTTGTCTATTTGAATGCGCCATCCTATGCCATCTACCAAATGCCAATGAAACTTGTTCATTTTGTGCATTGCTAAAATATCGATGACTTTTTTAACCGAATCCTTCTCCAAAAAATGTCGTGACACATCGAGCATCATTCCTCTCCAACCAAACTCCGGACTATCTTTAATTGTGACATAATTAAGGATGGGTTTTGAAACGATCATTTTTGGTGAAAGCAGCTGCTTCAAACTCTGCAAACCATAAAAAATACTTTGGTAAGATGATGCATTGATCAACACACCTTTTTCAGAAACTTCTAATTGATAAGCTTCTTTACCTTCCAAATCTTCC
Organism: Gelidibacter sp.; assembly: GCF_035577925.1. Taxonomy (GTDB): domain Bacteria; phylum Bacteroidota; class Bacteroidia; order Flavobacteriales; family Flavobacteriaceae; genus Gelidibacter. Next base: position 13,655 of record NZ_DATJCY010000235.1, read on the forward strand.
GACAGCTTTAAATGAATGGCATTGTCTTGGACTACTGATGAAACTCCGAGATTTAAATTGAAATGATCTTTTAAAAACGACTTCAATTCCCCAGCAATCCATTGTCCTTCTTTTGATTCTTCGATTACAATAATCGTATTTTCATTAATCTCAAAAGTTCCTTTCTGGTAACTTATAAAATTGGGTTGCGGAATAATTCCAGGATTTTCTACGATTCCATTTTTACAAGAAAACACAAATAACAAAAGAGAAAACAGTATGGATAGCTTAAAAAATTTCATAGTTGTAAAATAGAAAAATGATCGGGTTATTTGAATTGTGAAAGATAAATAAATTTGATAGCAGATTTCTTCTTTTAGTAGGTTCCAACATTTAAATTCCTTATCAAAACGAATATAGAACTACAATCCCCAAGAAACCCTTATAGAATTTTAGTCATTTATCTTTATAGTCCCTTAACAAACAGGTTGTCATTTGTTTTTCAAAGGATTATATTCACACTTCCTACTTTTCTATAAAAAATGAGAAGTTTTAGTTTATATTTGTTACTAGCTCCTTCAAAGAATTATTTTGTAAATAGAACGCTTTAACCTTATCAAATTCTAAATATGAAAAATTTAATTTACCCACTAAGTTTAATAGCTTTTGCTGTAGTCCTCTTTTTAATTGTTAAATATCCCGATTCCGGAAGAATGAATCTGATAGCTGGATCGCTCACTGTCATAGGATTTGCACTGAACATTGTAGGTTATACCTTAGCAAAGAGAAGACAAACTTCAGTTTAAAATTTTCCGATTAGTAGAATCTAATTTCAATGTGTAGCGTTTGAAATTTGATCGTTAAAACGGTAATGCAATCATCTCTGGATCTACAAAATCTTTGGTATATGGATTTTCCAGAAAACTAAGCGGTGGCTTTTGCGGCATCAAAATATCATCTCTTTCTATGCCATAAACTTGCCAGTAATTAGAAAGTAGTTGCGCAAAAACATCCTCATCCCACATTCCAAAAACTGGCGGTGCGGTATCAGGATCAACTTCTATTGAAATATTCTCGTCATTATTATTGATGATATATTTAGGTTCATAGCGCATGATATAATCTAAGTAATGAAATCTGGCATAAAGCTCCTCAAATTGCACAGGATGCAAAACATGGCCTTTTATTTTGTGTAACAGTTCGGTTTGTTTTTCACCAATCACACCGTTATCCTGCAAACATGCCACAAATCCAAATCCGTTTACGCCAAACGAGAACATTAAATTAATAGTATCGTCTCGGTAACTAAAGATATCAGCCGAATATTTAAGAGGAAACACCACAATGGTCCAAGGTTTTTTTCCAATAAATGCAACCGGTTCTATTATAGATTGCAGCATTAAATGAAAGTGTCCAAAACGCTGCTTAAGCGTAGGAGAAAGGTCAAACTCTTCGCCTTGCCTAAGCAATCTGTTTTTTTCATAAACCATTTCGTGATACAAAAGACCATAAACCATGCGTCCCGTCCACAGAAAAATCAAATGATCATCGAGGGCTGCCATTCCTTCATAACCTTCTTTATAGGCTTGTTGAATTTTCACGTCCAAATCGTCAAATGCTTTTTTTACTTCCGGTGAACACGGTAACCTCAAATCTTCATAATGATAGGATTTTTCCTTATCCATCAACTCTATTTTTTCATGACCAAATTTAAAATGCGCCATCAACCATTCAGGGAAGACGGTCATGGATTCATTGGTAAGAGTTCCTGAAAGGAAACAAAAATGATCATCGAAAATCAAATCCTGAAAAGGATTAAAAAGCATTTGAGGCATAGCAATCAAGAAAATTATAAACGTTTTTAGGTCTTGCAAAGTTAACCATAAAGTATTTCTTAGCTTAAAGAATTAACCTAGAAATTCCTTTAAGAATAAAAGTACCATTTTAAAAACTCAAGAGATAAATGCATTATTTTTTAAAGGATTGGCTAATTTTACATTCAAATCAAACGCCATAAAAGTAATGCTCAATTTCATATTAAATATTCTATCTCTTGGAACAAAACCGCTTTATGACAGGCACATGAAATTTGATAAGCTAATTTCCGAATTCAGGATAAAACTTGCCAATCCTGAATATCAGAAAAAAAGTACTGGATCAGATATTGATCAATTGTACAATGAGTTGAACAGCTTTAACTCCCATTTTGTTTTTTTCAAAAAATACTATCAAAAGTACATTAACAACCTCAACAGACTAAAACCTGATCCAGAGGATAAAAACCCTGACTGGACACTTTTACAAATAGCCGTAGCCAAAAATAAATGGAAGCCTACAACACCTTTTTCCATATTTGTGCATCATTTGAAATACGATTATGTCCTCACTTCAAAACCTTTCATTGCTTATCAAAAAAAACAAAACCGCAAGAAATTGAATAAGCCGGTAAAAGTGGTGAAGGAAACAGAAAAACCAAAATCAGAAAAAGAATGGATACGGGTGCCTATTTCCAGAAATAAATCGAAACCATAAATAAGAACCGGTTTAAAAATTATAGTTTGAATTTTAATAGTTATTTTTAGATAGATTTTAATTTTTGATAATGCAGGTTTAGCGGGCTAAATAAAGTCATCAAAGTCTAAAAGATGCTAATGAGAGCATCAAACGACAGTTAGGAAAAATAAATACTTCCAACATAAATATGTCGTTAAAATTTAAACAGGTTCTAAGTGATTCAAACAATTTCCCCAAAAAAATCATTGCTCAATTCCTTTCTTTGTATTACATTTAGTTTATGACAGAAGTTGATATAGAAAAAGAAAATGCGGCCATTGCAAAAGCCTACAAAGAGCTGCTTAAGGTAAGCTACCAAACCCTTACCGATGCTGATAAAAAACTTATAAGACAAGCTTTTGATGTTGCGGTTGATGCGCATAAGGATCAACGCCGAAAATCAGGTGAAGCTTATATTTTCCACCCCATTGCCGTGGCAAAAATTGTAGCTCAAGAAATTGGGCTGGATGCAACGTGTATTGCTGCCGCGTTGTTGCATGATGTTGTAGAAGACAACCCTGATTACTCACATGAATTCATTGAAGAGAAATTTGGAAAAGCGGTATCACGAATTGTGGACGGGCTGACTAAAATTTCGTCCTTGAGCAAAGAAGCAGACGTTTCAACCCAAGCAGAAAACTTTAGAAAGATGCTACTGACGCTCAACGACGATGTTCGTGTTATTATCATCAAAATTGCCGATCGCCTCCACAATATGCAAACCATGGATTCCATGCGCTTGGACAAACAGGAAAAAATAGCATCGGAAACCTTGTATATCTATGCGCCACTGGCCCACCGCATTGGTCTTTATAATATTAAAAGTGATCTTGAAGATCTGGGTTTAAAATATACCGAACCGGAAGTTTACAACGAAATCCACAATAAAATAAAGGAAAGCAAAGAAGAACAAGATGCCTATATCAAAGCGTTTTCTAAAGTGATTGTGGACTCGTTGGACAAAGAAGGCTTGGATTATACCATTAAAGGACGACCAAAATCCATTTATTCCATTCGAAGAAAAATGCTTAAGCAAGGCGTTTCCTTTGATGAGGTTTATGACAAGTTTGCCGTTAGAATCATTTACAAATCCGATTTTGAAAACGAAAAGTTCTTGGCATGGAAAATCTATTCTATTGTAACCGATCATTTTATTCCCAATCCGATCCGATTGAGAGATTGGATTTCGTCACCTAAGTCTACGGGCTATGAAGCGCTGCACATCACCGTCATGGGACCAAAAGGCCGATGGGTAGAAGTACAAATAAGAAGTGAACGCATGAACGAAATTGCCGAAAAAGGCTATGCGGCACATTACAAATACAAACAAGGCAATGCCGAAGATGCATTGGATACTTGGATTGACAAACTCCAAGAAGCCTTGGAAAGCAATGAAACCAACGCCGTGGATTTTGTGGAGCAGTTTAAACTGAACTTATATTCCAAAGAAATTTACGTGTTTTCACCAAAAGGCGATTTAAAATCACTTCCAAAAGGTGCTACACCGCTTGATTTTGCATTCAGCATACATACGGAAATTGGCATGAAAACCAGAGGTGCCAAAGTGAACGGTAAACTGGTCCCGCTTAGTCATGAATTACAAAGTGGCGACCAAGTGGAAATATTAACTTCAGAAAATGTAAAACCCAACACAAACTGGTTGGATTATGCCACTACGGCAAGAGCCAGAAGCAAAATAAAATCGTCCTTAAAAGACGAAAAGAAACAGATTGCAGTAGAAGGCAAAGAGATTTTAAGGCGTAAACTAAAATCACTTAAAATTTCACTCGATGAAAAATCCATTAATGAAATGGTGGTTTTTTTCAAATTAAAAACAAGTTTGGATCTCTTTTACCGTGTCGGCATTGGCTCAATCGACAACCCGATGCTCAAGGATTATGCCTCTTCCAGAAGTAATGCTTTTATGTCTTTCATTAAGAGCAAGATCAGAAAACCGACGATCATTCCAAATATTGATAAAGATGAAATTACCGCCAAATACGATATGCTGGTATTTGGCAAGGAAGAAGAAAAACTGGATTATAAACTATCAGCGTGCTGCAACCCAATTCCAGGCGATGAAGTTTTTGGTTTTCTGACCATCAATGAAGGCATCAAAATCCATAAAAAAAATTGCCCAAATGCATTGAGCCTACAATCCAATTATGCCTATAGAATTATGCAGGCCAAGTGGATCGACTCATCACAACAGGAATTTGCAGCACAGATTGTTTTATCTGGGATCGATAATATGGGATTGGTCAACAATATCACAAGAATGATCTCCAACAATATGCACGTTAACATGAAAAGCATTAGTTTTCAAAGTGATGATGGCGTATTTTCAGGTAAAATTAACGTTATTGTCAAAAACAGCACCATGCTCAATAAGCTAATGGAGAATCTAAAAAAAATTAATGGAATTGATAAGGTCACACGAGTTTAAAAAGTGTAAATTTGCTCCGAACTTTCGGGATCGATTATGAGTTTAAAAACAGAACATAGAAATCAGGAAATAGTTAAGAATGTCTTTACCACCTTTTTAGAAAGCAAAGGCCATAGAAAAACACCTGAACGCTATGCCATATTACAGGAAATTTATGATAGTGAAGAACATTTTGATATTGAATCACTCTATATCAAAATGAAAAACAAAAACTATCGAGTAAGTCGGGCTACGTTATACAATACCATTGAGCTGTTATTGGAGTGCTCATTAGTACGCAAGCATCAGTTTGGTCAAAACCAGTCACATTATGAAAAATCATATTTTGACAAGCAACATGATCACGTTATCTTAACCGATACTGGTGAAGTCTTCGAGTTTTGTGATCCTAGGATCCAAACCATTAAAAAAACGATTGAAGAAGTCTTTGACATCACCATCTCCAATCATTCATTATATTTTTACGGAACAAAAAACGAACAACCTAAAGAATCTTAAAATGGCAGTAGATTTACTACTAGGATTACAATGGGGGGACGAAGGCAAAGGAAAGATTGTCGATGTACTGACCTCCAAATACAATATTATTGCACGCTTTCAAGGTGGCCCAAACGCTGGGCACACATTGGTCTTTAATGGCAAAAAACACGTGTTGCACACCATTCCTTCTGGAATTTTCCATAAGGACACTATTAATTTAGTGGGCAATGGTGTTGTAATTGACCCGGTTATTTTCAACAAAGAGTTGGACAAACTTGATGAGCAACAAATTGACTACAGAAAATCGTTGTTAATTTCCCGCAAGGCACACATTATTTTACCAACCCATCGTTTACTTGATGCGGCGAGTGAAACTGCTAAAGGAAAAGCTAAAATTGGCTCTACCCTTAAAGGCATTGGTCCAACGTATATGGACAAAACCGGAAGAAACGGTATTCGCGTTGGCGATATTGAAATGGCCGATTGGAAAGAAAAATATCGCGCTTTGGCCGATAAACACGAAACCATGATTGCCTATTACAATGTAGATGTCCAATACAATCTACAAGAACTTGAAGCTGAGTTTTTCAAATCTATTGAAGTTTTAAAAACATTGACCTTTATTGATTCGGAAGACTATTTGCACAAAGCTCAAAAAGAAGGAAAAACCATTTTGGCTGAAGGCGCACAAGGCTCTTTATTAGATATCGATTTTGGAACCTATCCTTTTGTAACCTCTTCAAATACAACTGCGGCAGGAGCTTGTACTGGATTGGGTATTGCGCCAAATAAAATTGGTGAGGTTTACGGAATTTTTAAAGCTTACACCACGCGCGTAGGCTCTGGCCCTTTCCCTACCGAGCTTTTTGATGAAATAGGTGAAACTATGGGGCGCGTAGGTAATGAATTTGGTGCTACCACAGGCCGTTCACGTCGTTGTGGCTGGCTCGATCTGGTTGCCTTACGTTATGCATGCCAGGTAAATGGCGTCACCAAATTAATCATGATGAAAGGTGATGTGCTTTCAGGTTTTAAAACACTAAAAGTTTGTACGGCATACAATTATAAAGGTGAAGAAATCCATCATTTACCATATAACATTGAACCCGAAAACGTTACACCTATCTACACCGAATTTAAAGGCTGGAATGAGGATTTGACAGATATGGTTGATGCTGCCCAGATGCCAAAAGCATTGGTAGATTATATTGAGTTTTTAGAAAAAGAACTCGAAATCCCTATCACTATAGTATCTGTTGGCCCCGACAGAAAGCAAACCATTGTAAGATAATTGACCATAGATGTGAACCTGTTACCGACTTTCAACAGGTTCACATTTATCATTATTAAAAGGTTTAACATTAAATTCAATCCAATACCTTGCTAGCGATAGATAGTTTTAGAATCTATAAAAACGCTTCTCATTTTGTATCGAATTGAACTATCCAAATTTTTGTTAATGCACAATAACACTTAATTTAGAGAGTTACTTCAAAAATCATCTGTCACACATTGAAAGCATTATATATTTTCACGGTACTATTTATAAGTTTCAGTTTTTCTACAGTCGCTCAGACCCAAAAACTGAAGAAAATCCGTGTTGAATATTCTGGTTTTGTTGATTCTGACAGTTTAAAAGGTCCTGGCGTTTCTGTATTCACCAGAGACAATACCCAACAAGTTCATTTTTCACACGACGGCATCAATGTATGGTGCGATCAAGCGGTTTATTACGAAAAGGAAGATTTCATAGAGGCCTATAGCAATGTGGTCATGAAACAGGGCGACACCATCAATATGAATGCAAAATATGCTGAATATAGTGGAAAAACCCAATTGGCATTTGCTAGTGGCGATGTCATACTAACCGAACCAAAATCAGTTTTAACCACCGACACACTTTATTTTGATCGGATTAAACAACAGGCATTTTATCAAAGTAAGGGAAAAGTTGTCAGAGATACATCAGGCACCATTACCAGTCAAATAGGCAGGTATTATATGAACAGTAAAAAATACCAGTTCGTTAAAAATGTTGTTTTGGTCAATCCAGAATACACGATGAACTCGGAACACCTCGATTTTTATACCGAAACGGGCCATGCCTATCTTTTTGGTCCATTTACGATTGTGGGTGAAAACAACACCATTTATGCCGAACGTGGTTTTTACAACACCAACAATGATACTGGATATTTTGTAAAAAACTCAAAAATTAATTATGAAAATCGTGTGTTTGAAGGTGATAGCATGTATTTTGATAGAAAACTTAGTTTCGCATCGGCAACAAACAACATTAAAGTTACAGACACCATTAATAATAGTATTGCAAAAGGTCATTATGCTGAGGTATGGCGCGCTAAAGACTCCGTATTCATAACCAAAAGGGCATTAGCAATAACGGTGCAAGAAAAAGATTCCATTTATATGCACAGTGATACGCTTATGGTCACAGGAAAACCTGAACATCGGATTACCAGAGCGTACTACAATGCCAAAATATTTAAAAGTGACCTCAGCGGAAAAGCCGATTCCATCCACGCCGATCATAAATCTGGGCTAACACAACTTATCAATATTGACCGTTTTCCAAAAATGGATTTCACCATTAAAAGACGGCCTATTCTATGGCATTTGGGCACTCAAATTACTGGCGATTCCATTCATCTTATCTCAAATCCAAAGACGGAACAGATAGATTCCCTGTTAGTTTTTGACAATGCATTCCTGATAAGCAAGGACACGCTTAGCGAAGGTTTTAATCAGATCAAAGGACTTCGTCTTATCGGTCTTTTTAAAGATAATGAACTTTATAATGTGGACATTATAAAAAACGCAGAAGTCATCAATTATTCAAGAGATGAGAACCAGGAGTTAATTGGTATCAACAAATCAAAATCGGGTAAAATCAATCTTCTCATCGAAGATGGCTATAAAATCATCACACTTATTGATCAAGTGGACAGCGATCTCTGGCCGGAATCAAAATACCCGAAAAACGAAAAAAAACTAAGAGGATTTGATTGGCGGGAAGAAGAACGCCCAAAAAGTGTCGAAGATTTATTTTCTGAAGATGCGCCATTGGTTTTACCTATAATTAAAGGATTAGGAGACTATGTCCCACAAGAAGATTTCTTTGATGCGGCATTACTGAAACGTGTGGATGATGCCAGGAACAAAGACGCTAAAAAAGATGAGGAACAAAAAGCATCACGTACCATACCAAAAAATGCTCTCAAAAAAGCAGATCCAGGATTAGAAAATACATTGCAAAAACCACAAAAAAAGGAAAATTAAAATGACGAGTGATTTTTTACAATATCAAGCACAAACAACAACACACCCGCTAGCCATGGAAATTTCACACGCAAACGGCTGTTATATTTATGACACCAATAACAAAGCTTATCTTGATTTTGTTGCAGGTGTTTCTGCTTGTAGTTTGGGACATCGCCATCCAAAAGTAGTTAATGCCATAAAAGAGCAGTTAGATAAGTACTTGCACGTTATGGTTTATGGTGAGTACATCCAAGAACCCGCAGTAGAACTGGCCAAGTTATTGGCACAACATTTACCCGAATCTTTAGAGTGCACCTACCTTGTTAATTCTGGAACCGAAGCTATTGAAGGTGCGCTTAAACTAGCGCGTCGTGCAACTGGTAGAAGTCAAATTATTGCCGCACACCACGCATATCATGGCAATACCATGGGTTCAATGAGCGTGATGGGATACGAAGAACGTAAACAAGCTTTTAGACCGCTCATTCCAGATGTGGATTTTATTACTTTTAATAATAAGGATCATTTAAACCAAATTACCCCTAAAACTGCTGCAGTCATTTTGGAAACCATCCAAGGTGGTGCCGGTTTTATTGAACCTGAAGACAATTATTTGGCCAAAGTAAGAACACGTTGTGATGAAGTAGGCGCATTATTGATACTGGATGAAATTCAACCAGGCATTGGACGCACAGGAAAACTGTTTGGCTTTGAACATTTCAACTGTGTTCCAGATATTTTAGTAACCGGAAAAGGTCTTGGAGGCGGTATGCCAATTGGTGCTTTTACGGCTTCAAAAGCTATGATGAGCACTTTGCAAGATCGTCCCAAATTAGGCCATATCACCACATTTGGTGGCCATCCAGTTATTGCAGCAGCGGCATTGGCCACACTTAGAGAAACTGTTGAAAGCAATCTAATGGAACAAGCGCTTGAAAAAGAGCAGTTGTTTAGAAAATTATTAGTGCATCCTTTAATAACTGAAATCAGAGGACGTGGATTAATGTTGGCAGCGCTAACACCATCAGCAGAAATTACAAATGAGCTGATTTTAAAGGCACAAAATAGAGGTTTAATTCTTTTTTGGCTTCTTTTTGAACCCAAAGCCATGCGGATAACACCACCGTTAACCATAACAAATGGCGAAATTGTTGAAGGCTGCAAGGTGATTCTTTCAATTTTGGATGAAATAAACGCCTAATTATGAAGCTTCAATAATACTGTAAATAATTCACAATCAGAAACATAAACACAGTTATTTAATCCTGTTAATTAATTTGTTGAAAACATTCGTCTTTATAATCCCTTTTGTCCAATGTTAACGTTACATTTATTTCGACGAACAATAAAATGTGCTTATGATGTTCAGTGAACAGGATGACGATCATAATTATTCGCTAACCAAGTTTGAATCTATGTTAAAAACAAACGATGTGTTGTTTTTTGATTCGGATGAGTTTGAGAATATCATACAATTCTACTTTGAGAATGGTCGCATTGCCCGTGCAAAAAAAGCCATAAAATTAGGATTGGAACAGCACCCTTCGTCAATTTCCTTAAAACTTTTTCAAGTTGAAATTTACGTTTTAGAGGACAAATTGCCACAAGCAGAAAAACTCCTTGATGCACTATATGTTTTAGATCCGTTGAACGAGGAAATTTATATTCAAAAAGCAAATATTTTATCCAAGCGGAACGAACACAGTAAAGCCATTGATACACTTAAAATTGCTTTAGATCTGACTGATTCCGATGAAGACGACGCCGATTTATTTGCACTTATTGGCATGGAGTATCTATTTATGGACCAATTTGAAAATGCCAAAAACTATTTCATAAAATGCATTGAATTGGATATAGAGGATTATTCTGCACTCTATAATATTATTTATTGCTTTGAGTTTTTAGACTTGCATGATGAAGCCATTGATTTCCTAAACCATTATTTGGATAAAAATCCGTATTGTGAAGTGGCGTGGCACCAATTGGGGAAACAATATGCCGTTTTACAGGATTATCCCAAAGCTTTGGCCGCATTTGAATTTGCCATTATTTCAGATGATACTTTTATAGGCGCTTATCTGGAAAAAGGTAAAGTTTTGGAAAAAATGAAAAACTATGACGAGGCTATTGAAAACTACAATTATACCTTAACTCTTGATGAACCTACTTCTTTCGCTTTGTTAAGAATTGGCTATTGTTACGAAAAATTAGGCTCCGATGATTTGGCCGAACAATATTATTTTAAAACGGTTCATGAAGATCCATTATTAGATAAAGGCTGGATTTCAATTACCAAATTTTACAATAAAAAGAAAGATTATCAAAAAGCTCTTTACTATATTAACAAAGCCATTAGTATAGATGACGGCAATGTAAAATATTGGAAACTTTATGCCCAAATCAACCATCGTTTGAATTTTATTGAAGAGGCTGAACACGGTTATAAAAAGGCCCTAGATTTAGGTAATTACGATTTGGATACTTGGCTAGAAAGATCAGACGTACTAATCCAATTAGGTGAATATGAAACTTCGGCATTTAATCTCATTCAAGCATCAGAATTTTATCCTGAAACAGCAGAAATTGAATACCGTTTGGCAGGCATATACTTTACTCTATTAGAAACTGAAAAAGGACAATACCATCTTAAAAACGGACTCCTTCTTAACCCCGAATATCACTTCATTATCGAGGAACTTTTCCCAGCAATTGCCAATCATAAATTGGTGGTAAATATTATTTCAAATCGGAAAAAAACCTCTGAGTAAATTTACATATCTTTACGTTTCTCATTCTAAAAACAGAAAATGCAAAGACGACTTTCAGATTACTTATTCATAACACTTAAAGGAATTGCTATGGGTGCAGCCGATGCCGTACCAGGAGTTTCTGGAGGTACCATCGCATTTATATCAGGAATTTATGAAGAATTGATCAATACGATAAGTGGGGTTAATTTAAGTTTGTTTAACACCCTTAGAAAAAATGGATTAGCAGCTTTTTGGACACAACTTAATGGCAATTTTTTAGTGGCACTACTTTCAGGAATCCTGATTAGTTTTGTCTCTTTTATGCGCCTTGCCAAATATTTGATTGAGCAACATCCTGTATTAATTTGGTCGTTCTTTTTCGGTCTCATTGTGGCCAGTATTGTATTTGTTGCCAAACAGATTGAAAGATGGAATTTTGGGATTGTCGTTGCTCTCATTATGGGCACGCTTGCGGCTTATTATATTACCACTTTACCATCATTGGCTAATAACGATAGTTCTTTGTTTTTGTTTTTTGCAGGTGCTATTGCCATTTGCGCCATGATCTTACCCGGCATATCAGGCTCGTTCATTTTAGTCGTCTTAGGAGCTTACAAAACATTAAGTGATGCATTACATGCCTTTGATTTTAAAAGAATATTTATTTTTGCGTTAGGAGCACTCATCGGAATATTAAGCTTTAGCCACGTCTTAAAATGGCTTTTCAAACATTATAAAAATTTAACTTTAGCCATCCTAACAGGATTTATTTTCGGGTCGTTAAATAAAATATGGCCTTGGAAAGAAACGATTACTGTAATCGAAAAAACCTCGGGAGAAGTTTCTCCAATTTCAAAATTTACTGATATTGGAACCGTTGAAGTTTACCAAAGACAAACCAATGATTTTGAAACGATAAAAATGGTTTCAGAAAAAAGCGTGTCACCCTTTTACTATTCCAGTATCAACCATGGGATCGATCCAGAAATCGCATTTGCCATCGGACTTATGGTTGTCGGATTTTTAACCATCTTTATCCTTGAAAAAATAGGATCAAAATATCAATAAATGCAAAGTACCAGAACCTTTAGAGACAAAATTTTTCTAGTTCTAAAAGGCATAGGAATGGGTGCTGCAAATAAAGTTCCCGGCGTATCTGGTGGCGTCGTTGCTTTTGTTGCAGGGTTTTATGAAGAATTCATCTATTCATTACAAAAAGTCAATAAAACCGCATTAAAACTCATATTAAACGGACGGTTTAAAAGTTTTTTCAGATATATCAACGGACGTTTTTTGACCCTGCTGTTTTCTGGAATGATCATCAGCTATTTTAGCGTTTCCAAAATTTTGGATTATTTTCTTATCCACTATGAACTTTATGTTTGGAGCTCATTTTTTGGAATGATTATCGGCTCCATTTATTATATCAATAAGGATTTTAAAGAATGGAACTTCAAAACCATAACCGCACTTATTATTGGTATCGTTTTGGGCCTAAGTGTAAGCTTTTTAGATCCGGCAACCGAAAATGACAATTTAGTTTTTGTTTTTTTCTGTGGAATCATAAGTGTTTCAGGAATGACTTTACCAGGTTTTTCAGGGTCATTTATTCTAATTTTATTAGGAAATTACGTCCTCCTTTTGGTCGATTCCGTAAACGCATTATCAGATACGTTTTATGAAATGGTGAACGGCGATTTTAGCGTATTTAACAATTCCGAACGCATCCGAATGCTCAAAGTATTGGTAGTATTTACCGTGGGATCTGTTGTTGGCTTGGTCAGCTTTTCGCACCTTCTAAGTTACATTCTCAAACATTATAAAAACATTACCATAGCTTCCATTATTGGTTTTATTGTAGGCTCTTTGGGAGTGGTTTGGCCTTGGAAAAAAACAATTTATGGAGTTAAAGACGATGGCCAATTTATCCTCGATTCAGCAGGTCGGCAAGTCATTTCAAATTACGAACGCTATATACCAACCTTAAATACCGAAACCTATATTGCTATCGTATTTATTATTATAGGAATCGCGATTGTTTTGGCACTGGAATGGTATGCACATAAAACCAGAAAAATAAATGGCTAAATTCGGACTTATAGGGAGAAACATCGATTATTCATTTTCAAGAACTCATTTTTCATCCAAATTCAAAAATGAAGATCTACCCTATTCTTATGTAAACTTTGATATTGATGACATCACAAAATTTTCGGAAATATTAAATGACAATAAAGATATTTTAGGACTAAATGTTACCATTCCTTATAAAGAACAAATTATTCCTTATCTGGATCTACTTAATAAAACAGCCTCAAAAATTGGTGCCGTCAACACTATTAAATTCCATTCCTCTGGCAAAATTGAAGGGTATAACACAGACTACTATGGGTTTCAAAAATCCATTGAACCTTATCTGAAATCCCATCATAAAAAAGCATTGATCTTAGGAACAGGAGGTGCATCCAAAGCGATTGCCTATGCACTGAAAAAACTTAAAATAAAATTTGAATACGTTTCTAGATCGCCACAGCCAAAAGCAAAATATCATTATACCGATTTAACCATAGATATTATTAAAAACCATCAGCTTATCATCAACTGCACACCTATTGGCACACATCCAAACACCAATCAGTGCCCAGATATCCCGTATGATGGCATTACAAAAAACCACTTGTTATTTGATCTCATTTATAATCCTGAAAAAACCAAATTCTTGGAGTGCGGTGAATTGATGGGCGCCACAATATGCAATGGTTCTAAAATGTTAGAGTACCAAGCCGAAAAAGCATGGGACATCTGGTTTAAATAAAAACAACCTAAAATCACCTTTCTTTTTGTAGTCTAAACGGTTGTTAGTATATTTACTTCATTACTATAGTAAGAACTTTAATTTTACGACAATGTCAGAGAAAGATAACCTGCATAACGCAGATGGAAACAAAAACATCAACAACGAGGCCATCCATTCAGAACAAACCGAAGCGGAAACACAAGCCACAACTACCGAAGACAGCACTTCACCATCAGTTTCAGTAGAAGGAGATACTGTTGAAATAAGTAATGAAATTACGGAAGATCCACTATCAGAATCACCTAAAATTAAAGCCGATACAAATTCTGGTTTTGAGCCTTCATCAGAAACAAATGATGATGAGTTTGTAAACGAAATCGCAGCAGCAAACGCTGAAGACGCTGAAGATGAAAGCAATGCAGAACGCCATCATCTTGAAGAAAAAGATTATGGTGCCATGTCCATGGAGAAATTAGTTGATGAGCTTTCAGACTTGCTAAAAAACAGAAAGGTACAAACGATAAAATCTCACGTAGAAGAAATTAAGACGGAATTCAACGCGAAATTTTCCGAAATTCTTGATGAAAAGAAAGAAAGTTTTTTAAGCGACGATGGCCATGAAATCGATTTCTACTATTCCAATCCACTAAAAAAACAATTTGACAGCCTTTATAAAGAATACAGAACCAACCTTAATGCTTATTACAAAACCTTAGAAACCAATTTAAAAAACAATCTGGCCAATAGGTTGCGCATTATTGAAGATATTAAAAGTCTTATTAATGTTGAGGAAAACATTAATACCACATATAAACATTTTAAGGATTTACAAGAAGAATGGCGTGCTGCCGGTCCTATCCCTAGAGATAAATACAATAATGCTTGGAACACTTACCACCATCATGTCGAAATTTTCTATGACTTTCTGCACCTCAATCGTGATTTGCGGGATATGGACTTTAAGTACAATCTCGATCAGAAATTAAAAATTATCGACCGTGCCGAAGAATTGGCTAAAGATGATAATTCCAATAGAGCATTTAGAGAATTGCAAGTATTGCACAAAATGTGGAAAGAGGATTTGGGCCCTGTTGACAAAGAACACCGCGAAGCTATTTGGGATCGCTTTAGCAATGCTACAAAAACAATTCATGAAAAACGCCAAGCCTATTTTGCTGATATTGACAAATCACACGAAGCCAATCTTGAGAAAAAAGAGGCCATCATTGCAAAAATCGAACAAGTTGCGAAAGATAACCTAAGTACACATCAAGCTTGGCAAAATAAAATTAAAGTCGTTGAAGGCCTTCGCACTGAATTTTTTAACGCAGGCAAAGTACCTAGCAAAGTAAATGAAGATACTTGGGCCAAATTTAAAGCTGCAGTAAGAATTTTTAATAAAAAGAAAAATTCGTTTTATAAAAACTTAAAAAAAGACCAGTATACCAATTTACAAATGAAATTGGATTTGATTAAAATTGCTGAAGACAATAAAAACAGCGATGATTTTGATGCAGTTACACCGTTGATGAAGAAAATCCAAAATGACTGGAAACAGATTGGACATGTTCCAAGAAAAGATAGCGACAAAATTTGGAAACGTTTTAAAGCCGCGTGCAATCATTATTTTGACAAGATCAATGCCGAACGAAATGCTGCCAACAAAGAACAAACTGATGCTTTTGAAGGCAAATCAAAACTAATTGAAGATCTAAAAGACCTGAAGTTAAGTGGTAATCCAGAACAGGATTTAGAAACTATCAAACAAAAAACGGATGAATGGAATACTTTAGGGCAAGTTCCGCAAAACAAACGTTTTATAGAAGGCAAGTTCAATAAAATTATTGATGGCTTGTTCAACAGCTTAAAGTTGGATAAATCGGAAGTGGAAATGATCAAATTTGAAAATAAATTGGAACATTTATCACAACCGGATGACACCCGACTACTAGACAATGAACACCATTTTATCCGTAAAAAAATTGACGATGTAAAAGCCGAACTTAATCAGCTCGAAAATAATTTACAGTTCTTCTCAAATATTGATGAGAGTAATCCTTTAGTAAAAGATGTGTTGAAAAACATTGAAGCACACAAGCAAAATTTAACAATGTGGGAAGAGAAATTTAAAAAATTAAAAGAATTGTATTAATTGTTAGTATTATCATAAAAAAGTCTAATTTTTAAACCAACAAAAATTAGACTTTTTCATATAATTCTCTATATAAACTTTTTACCAAATGGCTATAAAAATCAAATCCTATCTGTAAAACAGATAGGATTTTGACCCCTAACTAAACTAAATTTTAACCTTAATTAATACCGCTTAAAATATAATTAAGATTACCTACTTATGATTATGAAACTTTAGTAAGCTTCAATCTTGATATATATACGTGTCAAATGTCATACTTGGACTACGAGAATACAAAAATCCTATTCTTTTATTTCTTTACAAATGTTAGTGTCTGAAAATCAGAGATTTTCTAATACCTATTTTTGGAATTGCTTCGCTTCTTCCCAAAAACCATCCATTTGTGCTAAACTCATTTCTGATAATGGTTTATTGATTTCGCGAGACTTAGCCTCCAAGTACTGAAATCGGTTAATGAATTTTTTATTGGTGCGCTCAAGTGCATTTTCGGGATTTACTTTTAAGAAACGTGCGTAATTAATCAACGAAAACAGAACATCGCCAAATTCACTTTCTATTTTATCCGTATCGCCATGAGCAATTTCAACTTTTAATTCGCTCAGCTCCTCCTCTACTTTGTCATAAACTTGTTCAGGATGTTCCCAATCAAATCCTACACCAGCCACTTTATCCTGAATTCTATTAGCTTTTACCATAGCTGGCAAACTTGTTGGTACGCCTTGCAAAACACTGGTTTTTCCTTTTTCGTTTAGTTTAATCTGTTCCCAGTTGCGTTTAACATCATCTTCATTTTCAACTTTCACATCGCCATAAATATGAGGATGGCGCGCCACAAGTTTATCACAAATGCTATGGCACACATCAGCAATATCAAAATCATTGGTCTCACTTCCAATACGCGAGTAAAACACGAGGTGCAACAACACATCACCTAATTCTTTTTTGATTTCTTCCATGTCTTTTTCCAAAATGGCGTCACCAAGTTCATAAACCTCTTCAATGGTTAAATGCCTAAGCGATTCCATGGTCTGTTTTTTATCCCATGGACATTGCTCACGCAATTCGTCCATAATAGTCAATAATCTGTCAAAAGCTTTTAATTGGTAGTCTCTGCGCGTCATAGCAATTCTGTTTTAATCCGATAGAAATCGGGAGTCAAAATTACAAAATTGAAAAGGGTATTTAAGATTAATCCGTAAAATCTAATAAGTAGAATTGAAAAAGATCTTCAAAATTATATTAAAACATTTCTGATTTTTGGAAATAACAAAAAACCCATGATTTCAACTGAAAATCATGGGTTTTGTATTTTAAATAAAGTCTTAATACTCTATACTCGTCCAAACTTAATTTTGATTACACTTTTCTGGCACTAGTATTTTTGGTTGTACCACCTTTTTTGGAAGCCGATGCTTTTGGCGCTACATTTTTAATAGCGGCAGGTTTAGCTGCAGCTTTTGTTTCTTCAACTTTTGGTGCTGCTGATTTATCTTTCTCCTCTTCATCTAATGCCGATAACAAATCGTTGGCTTGAAGGATATTATACCATTGAATTACTTTTTTGATATCACTTGGATAAACACGATCTTCATCGTAATCTGGTAATACGGCAAAGAAAAACTCTTCCAAAGCATCTTTAGAATCTTTATGGCTGACAGTGGTTTGTTGACCATTTTCCTTTTCACGCACTTTTTTGAAAACCTCGCGCAATGGTACTTCTTCAGTAAGGGTGTACATGGCTATTTCGCTCAATACACTAACATTGCTATGGGCATTCACAGTAATGCGTTTTTTGTCAAGCAATGATTCTGCAACAAAACCACTTCTTGTTTGCGTCACTATTTGGTACAATCCGGGTTTTCCTGAAATGGATAAAATCTTATCTAAACTCATACTTTCTATATGCTTTTTATTTTTGAAGTTGACAAATATATACTTTTGGTATCAAATTTTAAAAATTTAACGTTTCTTTTTCATGGCAGGAAAACGCATCTTATAATCCACGCTAATATTGCCTTTTGATATATTGTTCAATCTACTTTTAATCAATCTTTTTTTCAAGGTCGATAACTTATCAGTAAATAAGATACCATCAATATGATCATATTCATGCTGAATAACACGAGCTACGAGGCCATCAAATTCTTCAAGATGCGTTTTAAAATTCTCATCTTGATATTCAATTTTAATCTTTGGCTTTCTGAAGACATCTTCTCTAACTTCCGGAATACTCAGACACCCTTCATTAAAGGCCCATTCATCACCAGATTCTTCAAGGATTGTTGCATTAATAAACGTCCGTTTAAAACCTTTTAATTGTGTTTGCTCGTCTTGGGTCAAATCTTCATCTTCTGAAAAAGGAGTGGTGTCTATCACGAATAACCTAATGGCAAGTCCAATTTGCGGTGCCGCCAAACCAACGCCATAAGCATCGTACATGGTCTCGTACATGTTGCCAATGAGTTCTTTCAAATTGGGGTACTCTGGAGTAATTTTTTCGCCTTCCTTTCTTAAAACGGGATCGCCGTAAGCTATAATAGGTAGAATCATTATGGTTTAATTTTACGACTGCAAAAGTACAATTCTTATTTAGGAATTGATAAACATAAAAGAAAATTGTTAGCAGTTATTTATTGATTATATAAATAACTTTGAAGGATAATGGTGGCGCTAATTTCATCCACCAAAGCTTTATTTTTGCGTTGTTCCTTTTTTAAGCCACTGTCAATCATCGTCTGAAATGCCATTTTTGAAGTAAAGCGCTCATCCACACGCTTTACAGGAATTTCTGGAATTGACGTGGTTAATTTTTTTAAGAATGATTGTATGGCGGCCTCACTTTCAGAAACATCATTGTTCATTTGCTTTGGTTCGCCTATCAAAAACAACTCTACATTTTCCTTTGAAGTATAATCTTTTAAAAAAGGCAATAGTTGCTTGGTATCAACAGTGGTCAATCCGGAAGCAATAATTTGAAGTTCATCAGTTATTGCAATTCCCGTTCGTTTGGTGCCATAATCAATTGCTAAAATTCTTGCCATAACATTTCCCACGAAAGTGGAAATTTATATTTTAAAATTTATGATATCACAAAGTTAAGGGAATTATTGGTTTACTGAAAAGCTTTCGTACAATATAGATATGGTTGAAAGTCAGAATAAATGAAAAAGTATAAAACACTATTTTAACTCATACATACAATTGGCATGCGTAACAAATTCATTGTTCAATTTGTTCACATTCTTTCTAAACACGAATTTTCGGTTTATCTTTGCTGAAATTAAAATCTTACCATGGAACAACTTCAACAAATCATAGAAAATGCTTGGAATAATCGTGAATTACTTTCAGATGGCGATACCATTCATAGCATCAGACGCGTGATCAATTTATTGGATGAAGGCACACTTAGGGTTGCCGAACCAACAGCTCAAGGATGGCAAGTAAACGAATGGGTAAAAAAAGCCGTTGTATTATATTTTCCGATCCAAAAAATGGAAACCCTTGAAGCAGGCATTTTTGAATACCACGATAAGATCCCATTAAAAACTGGTTATGCCCATAAAGGTATCCGCGTGGTTCCTAATGCAGTAGCACGTCATGGTGCTTATATTAGCAAAGGTGCTATTTTAATGCCAAGCTATGTCAATATTGGGGCGTATGTGGATGAAGGAACAATGGTAGACACTTGGGCAACCGTTGGTAGTTGTGCACAAATAGGCAAACACGTACACTTATCTGGTGGGGTTGGAATTGGCGGTGTTTTAGAACCTTTGCAAGCCGCACCGGTTATTATTGAGGACAATGCTTTTATTGGCAGCAGATGCATTGTGGTTGAAGGTGTTAGAGTCGAAAAAGAAGCTGTTTTGGGAGCTAATGTTTGCTTGACGGCCTCAACCAAAATTATAGATGTTACGGGCCCAGAACCTATTGAGATGAAAGGAATTGTACCAGCGCGTTCGGTTGTAATTCCTGGAAGTTATGCCAAAGAATTTCCATCTGGAACCTACCAAGTGCCATGTGCCCTAATTATTGGAAAACGCAAAGAAAGCACCAATAAAAAAACATCCTTGAATGATGCTTTGAGGGAATATGATGTTGCGGTGTAAGAAATAAAAATATGAATGTAGCCCTTATTGAACTCAACAATTATCATCAAGAGTGCCTGTTTAGTCAAATAAAGTTTTTAAAGGCAAACCATTTGCAAGTGACTTTGATTGTCAATCCTAAGTCAAAAAAACACATTACATCATATTTAAATTTAATAGATAAAATTTATTACTACGAGAAAAAAGCTTCTTTTTGTTTCTTAAAGAAGCTTTTTCTTTTATTCCAACTATATCGATTTATAGTCAACAGTAAGTTTGATAAAATTATCTTCAACACTGCAAGCTCATCTAAAACAGTCATTTTTATTACATTAATGCTAAAACTTAGTAATGTTGAATGTATAGGAACTATTCATAACTTAAAAAAAATGAAAAGTAGCTTTTCTCAAAAGTTAATTAACATCAAAATTAAAAAATACTTTGTACTTAATGATTTTCTTTTAAGCTCCTATGATATCAAAAATACTAACATCCAATTAGCTAGCTATTATCCTATTTTTTTTCCTGAATACCAATCTATTTCTATTAATAAGCCAGAAAATGAAATTTGGATTAGCATTCCTGGTGAAGTAAATTTTAAAAGGAGAGATTATAGTATTCTTATTGATAGTTTGATAAAAATGCAAAATAAAGACCACTTAAAATTTATCGTATTGGGAAAAGTTAATGCTGTACCAAATGACTGTAAAGTGTTTTTAAATTTACTTAACAAACATAAACTTAAAAGTTACTTCATTACTTTTGATGCGTTTGTTGAGAACGATTTATTTTTTTCTTACTTAAAAGCTTCTGATTATATTTTAGCAAATCTTCAAATTACAGATGATTCTTATTTAAAATATAAAATTAGTGGTGTTATAAATTTAGCTCTTGGATTTAAAAAGCCACTGATAGTACCATCCAAATTAAACATTATTAATGACCTAAAACACAATACATTGTTTTATGACTCATCAGAAGATTTATTGAAAAAATTAAGTAAATCTATTAAAACAGAAAGAAAATTGACATTCATAGCCAACAATAAAATGACTTTTGAAGTCCAACAAAACAGATATCTTGAATTTATAAATTCTTAACTTACTTCTTTTCAATTCCAGAATCCGTCCACAGTGTTTTAGAATCTCTAGTATGTTTTCTAATGGCTACGTTTTTCGCAATAGACTCTGGTGTTTTATAACCTCGTTTATGGTCTAAATGTACACAAATGGCACTGTAACGTATTTGTTTTGATTTAACACCATAATTAGTTAATCGCTCTCCCAATTCTCTATCTTGTCCGCCATATTGCATGCGTTCATCAAAACCATTCACTGCTACTATATCTTTTTTCCAACCTGAAGCATTATGGCCGTTCCAGCTTGGTTTTGTTGGTGTTAAACTATTTAATAATTTAGAAATAACACCTTTCGCTGTAAGTTTATTATTTTTAAAAGAACTCTTCAAACCATTGTTTTTCAACCATTTTAAATTAAAACAATTACCTGATAGAATATCATTTTTATTTATTTTTTTTGAAATATTCATAGGCAACATAAAATAGCCACCCGACAAAAAATAACCTACTTGTTTATTATTGTAATGCACTTCTAAAAAATCGGCGCGAGGAATACAATCGCCGTCGGTCATTACAATATAATCCGAATTACAAGCAACTATAGCTTTATTTAAAATTCTAGATTTTTGAAAACCATCATCTTCCTGCCACACATGAATAATTTCTAAATCTGTGGTTTTAATAAATTGGTTAATTAAATCCTTGGTTTTTGGGCCAGAACCATCATCGGCAACTACAATTTCAAAATCTTTAAAAGTTTGACATGTATAGCCCCAGAGCACTTTCTCAAACCAAGCTTCAGCATTGTAGGTGCTAATAATTACTGATAATTTAGGCATATATATATCGTCTTGAAATCTAATTTTAAAAGTATAGCAAAGTAAAAAAAGTAGGTGGAATACAAAAATAAATTACCTTAAAGTATTTGGTATATTTCTATTTGCATTAAATACTTTTGGAGGATGATTTATTAAGTACAAACTCAATCTTTACAAGAAGTCTTCCGTCCCTGTAATTATAGATCGATCTATAATTAAACCAAATAAAATTATAATTCTGAAAGCCCTATCAACATATTGCCAACTCTAATGGAGTTGGTTGCTCTAAACGACGTTTATTACCGCTTTGGCAATTCACTATCAGCAAACCATGAAAGCATTTAGGCTTTGGTTATGAAACAGTTATTTCAAAATACAATAGACATCATTTTTCAGAATTTGGAAGTATTGAGGAGTTTGATTTCAATACACAAACAAGCAAAACATTAAAACCAGTTCATTAACTAAATCACGTACAGAATTATTTGCCCTCGCATGGCAATTGACCATTAAAGGAGATGACATTAAAAAAAACACAATAATAACCTATACGATTCGTCTTTTAAATTTGAAAATTCAGTTTATATAGTAAAAATACGGTTTTTACTTAATACCTTTGCTCACTCAAATTTGTTCCCAAAAAACAATTCTTCAATAACCTATCTGATCTGTCTTTTGAAACTGAAAAATCCAGCTAAAATATCAGCCTTAATCATAACCTTCAACGAGGTTGATCATATCAAAGAGGTCATTAACAACATCAGTTTTGCTGATGAAATTATCGTAGTTGATTCGTTCAGTACCGATGGAACACTTGAGGAATTGGCACAGTTTACCAATGTAAAAATTATTAAAAGAGCGTTTAAAAACTTTACCGATCAAAGAAATTTTGCGCTTCAACATGCTACAAACGATTGGGTTTTGTTTATAGATGCCGACGAACGATTGACCGATAAATTAAAAAATGAAATTATTGCAACCATAAATAGTCCAACTGACATTGCTGCTTTTATGGTAAGACGTCTCTATTTTTTCAATAAAAAACGAATTTATTTCAGTGGCTTTCAAACCGACACGACATATCGCTTATTTAAAAAAAATAAAGTCACTTATATTGAAGACAAATTAGTTCATGAAATGCCGAAAATAGAAGGCAAAAGTGCTATTTTAAAAAGCAATATGCTACATTACTGTATTGACAATGCAGAGCATTTCAAATCTAAAATGGAGCATTATGCACAACTTAAAGCCTTGGAACTTCATCAAAAAGGAAAAAAATCAACGGCTTTTCATCGGATATTTAGACCAACTTATAAATTTGTGCTCAACTATTTTTTTAGGTTAGGTTTTATAGATGGTAAAGAAGGATTTCAAATTTGCTATTTAAATGCCTATGGTGTTTATTACAGATATAAAGAGCTTCAAAAACTGAACAGCTGATTTTGTTGTGATTTCTTAACTAAAAAACCTTATTATTTCCGGTTACATCTATCAATAATTGTACTTTTGATAACAAATAATGAAACGTCGCTCTAATCAAATTTTAAACGTTTAAAATTATCATTTTTTAGTTTTTCAACATAATTTCAATCAAAATACATGCACAAAGAAATTAACCAGGCACTACAGGTCTTAAAAGATGGTGGACTTATCCTTTATCCAACAGATACGGTTTGGGGCATAGGTTGTGATGCGACGGACCCTAAAGCAGTTGAAAAAGTTTTCCAACTCAAACAGCGCGCAGATAATAAAGCCTTGATTTGTTTAGTGGCCGATGATCGGATGTTGAGCAGATATGTAAAAGAAATCCCACAAGTGGCTTTTGATATTTTTGATGTTTCCGAGGATCCTATTACCATTATTTATGACGATGCCAGAAATTTGGCCGAAAACCTAATTGCCGAAGATGGTTCTATTGGCATACGTATTCCGAATGATGATTTTTGCTTTCAACTGACCAGACGTTTCGGAAAACCAATAGTTTCAACCTCAGCAAATATAAGCGGGCAACCTACGCCACTTTCCTTCCAAGAAATACCACAACAGATTTTAAAAGCTGTGGACTATGTTGTAAATTTGCATCGCGAAAAAATTTGTACAAAACCATCCTCAATCATTAAGTTGAGCAGTAATGGAAAAGTTAAAGTCATTAGATAATAAGATCACCGCAAATTCGCAAATTACTATTATGTCAAAATGGAAGAGGATTATATTTTTAAAAAAGAAAACTATCAAATAGTTGGCATTCTTTATGAAGTTCATAAAAATCTTGGAAAAGGATTTTCAGAAATTGTTTATAAAGATGCTTTAGAATATGAATTCAGCAACCATAATATTCCTTTCGAACGCGAAAAGGAATTTAAAGTAAAGTATAAAGACATTTTTCTAAAACACAAATTTTATGCAGATTTTGTTGTGTATAATAATATTATATTAGAAATAAAAACAGTTGAATGCTTTAATCCCAGCCACTATAATCAATGTATTAACTATCTTAAAATATCAGGTTATGAGCTAGCAATCCTAGCCAATTTCCACTCAAACTCTCTGGAATATAAAAGGATTATAGATACTAAAAAAAATAATTTGTGAATTTGTGGTGAATAATATGTACAACAAAAAAGCTTTAGATCACCCCGTTTTTAAGATCATCTCTCAATCAGCTGAAGAAATTGGAGTTGATGCTTATGTCATTGGCGGTTTTGTAAGAGATTACATCCTTAATCGTGGGCAACATAAAGATATTGACATCGTGGCCA
>NZ_DATJCY010000236.1:0-5095 GCF_035577925.1 Gelidibacter sp.
TTGTGTCTCTACATCCGCTTTTAATCTAATTTGAGTGTCCCGAATTGAGTTGTCCGAAGGTATTCCTAGTAATAAATACTCAAATAGATTTTCAGAAATATTTAAGCTTGTCCCTACATCTCTCTTATTGTCGAAAATAAATGCAATATCACCTTTTTTTAATAAGTATTCATCAATTCGCATGAATGCTTCAGTGATAATCTTGAGTTCCTGTTCAGTAAATGCTTTGGTGTTATTATGTACGTTTATGTCCAAATATTCCATTTTTTCATCAGAATGCAATGTATCATCTTCCATTTCACAACTTTGAGTAATAATCCCAAAAGTAATAATGCTTACCAATATAACTGTTAAACTAAAAGTAATGTTTTTTATCTGTTTCACAATAACAATTTTTTTAAAATTCTAACTGTTTTATTTTTACACCATGTTTCTATTCTCAAATCAATAAACTAATTAATTCTATCGAGTGGCAGACGGCTTGCCAGAACAGAAACCTTTTTTATGCCGTCATACTTCAGATAGGCAGAAGCACCCTTGGAGTCTTAATATCCGAAAGGTAATCCTGCCATGAAGGAGTTGTTGTAAGTTTCATATCCACTTTAGTTAGGTGTTTAATATTTAAAATTATTCAGTTCATTTAATAAATCATTGATCTTTAATGCTATTTTTAAACATGGTGATAGTTTTTGTTTTTATAATGCCTTTATTTATTGAAAGACTTATAAATCTATTTCATCAAGTAGTTTCAGGTATTTGGATTCATCCATTTTATTATCGAAACCATCCGCTATTATTTGTTGGAAAAGTTCAGATAATTGAAGTGCTCTTCTTTGAGGGCAATGAATGGATAAAGTCCATAATTCATCCTCTGAGATGCAACGGAATGTTACATTGTTTCCATCAAAAATATTCGCTGGTATTCCTATTCCTTTAAAATTGTCAATAAGTGTTGCAGTTTTTCCATGCATTTTTTCAGCAAACTCTTTGCTTAGTTGGAACTCTTTAGGTTCAGGACGATAAGGTTCATATAAATCATCTCTGTTTTTCAAGATTGCGATTTGTTTGTTGTGTTCTTCTATCCGATCTCTAATTTCAAACGAGAATGTTGCTGATATCCAATATGGAATCTTTAATGGTGTTGTCTTTTCTAATAATAAATCCCGTATATTATATAATTTATGAACGTTCCGAAAACGTGTTATTTCTATTATGTAGGAATCATCTTGCTGGTTCTTGATGATACGAAATGCTGTAGCCTCATTACTACCTTCAGGCGATCCCTCGAAGATAAATTCAACAAAAGAGTTTTTAGTGCCGAAAAATAGTCGGTCGATAAATGATTTATGCTTCAGATTATACCAATCGAATTCTTTTTTCTCTCCTGACATAATCACATTATATTCAACCGTTTTTAGATATTGTCCTCCTTCTTCATGGTCTACAGATTGAGACATACTGACATTTGTGGAGAATATTAATGCAATGAATAAAATAATATTTGGTTTCATTTATATAGAATTTTATTACTGAGCTTTCGCAAGTTATACTACTTGCGAAAGCTCAGTAAATTATTACAAGTGTTTTCTATTAAGGTATATTAAAAGGCCCAAAAAGCTCCATTATAGAAAATAAAGTGTTCAAGATTTGGAAAGTAAGCTTTAGTTGCCATATCATTAAATTCACCTTCTGTTGAGGGGTTAGGACTTAAGCTATGTGTATGTCCAAATCCTGAAATCAGTTTGCCATTATAAGAACAACAGCCATTGTTAGGTAGGCACGAGTGCTCTTTGAGTCTTGAAGACCAAAAGACAATTGGACCGTGAGTTAGAAGAGGTTGGTGTCATAAGTGAGTTTATTTGTTTGTTTGTTTGTTGAGAATCATCTAAGCCTTCTGTCTCATTCAATAGTTTTCGCATTTTATTTTTAATGCTACTTATGAGCGCAGAATGAATTTTCACTTTTTTGTTCAATATTTTATGAGCTAATACATGTGCTTCGTCTTTACGTCCAGTTTCCTGATAAAGTTCAGTCAACTGGAATAGCGGTATAAATTTTATAGGGCACATTGCCGCTGCTTTTTTTAGATAACTTTCTGTTGCACGGTATTGCTGTAATTGCCTGCAATTATCTGCCATCAACATTTGCAGGTCGTAGTCAGCCCAAAGATTATCACATTCAACAGCAATTTGCTGACTTTCCACATAATGTCCATCTACATTGAGCTCAGCGGCATAATTATATAGGAACAGGACTTTGTGGTACAAATGGGCGTAAAAATAAACTCTTAATTCATCTGCAAACTTTTTAAAAGTCATTTTTTCATACCAGTTATATATTTATTGCTATTGTACATTTGAAGTATTTAGTTATTTTTATTAAATTTGATAAATAGCTTTATTAAAATATAAACTAGCCAGAACCATATCACAGGGGTAAACCAAGTTTCTATCTTATTTTCATCTATTGTCGAAAAAGAATGAAATAAAGAAACTATAAGCAATGAAATGAGAAATACAGAAATAATTTTTATTAAAATCTTCATTTATTAGCTATTAATTTATTTTCAAAACGTTGTCAAATCAAGTCCATTACAACATTTCCCCCCGCCATGTCACATGATCCAATAATACGTGCATTGAATCGATATATTTCCACGTCTTTTATTATTATTTTCACAATAGCTTCGCCGTTGGCACTAAAGGAAATCCTGTTTGCATTAATGATGGCATCTCCGCTTTTATGTTCATAGGCAATAAAAGATCCAACAGGAGGAATCATTGTTATGGAGCTATTTACAACATTAGGAATACTTTTGTCTATGTGAACAGTGCCTCTGGATATATTATCAACTTGCTGCGATACAACTATAACATTAAAACCTCCACCTTCCTCACTCGATCCTGACTTTAATCTTGGGAAGGAACTATAACCACTCAAATCATAATCATGTGCGATCTTATTTTCCGAGCGATTTGGTTTTAATATATTTAAAATACTCTTCAATTGATTCAGATCCGTTATTGGCTTTAAATCTCTATATTCATTGTTTGACAGATTATCATCTTTTACTTTTTCTAATTCGTATTTTTGGAATATTGTATTGAACTCTGCTACGATGTCTTCATTAACATATTCTATTAATTCATCCTGTTTTGAAATACAACTTTGTATGGAAAATAAAATAAATAAATAAATTATGAAATGTACGGTTTTATTTAAGTTTGTTTTTATCATGTCTTTGGGTTTGTTTTACTGGAAGTTACTGTTATGTCTTAATTTAAAATTAAAAAAACTGATTTAAAGGCAGGCAGCTTGCCAAAATAGAAAATATATCATGCTGCCCCACTTCAAGTAGGCAAGAGAGCTTTTGGTGTCCGAGGACTCCAAAAACAGTCTTGCCATGAGGATATGTTTATTCGTTTCATAACTATTTAATTATTTTATATTAATCGATTGTAATATTTGAGTCATCCAATACTTTTCCCATTTTATTTTTAATGCTGCTTATAACTGGAGAGGCGATCTTTATCTCCTTGTCCAATATTATTTGTGCCAATTCCTGTGCTTCTTTTTGTCGTCCAGTTTCCTGATAAAGTTCAGTCAACTGGTATAACGGCATAAATTTTACCGGGCACATTGCCGCTGCTTTTTTTAGATGACTTTCTGTTGCGCAGTATTGCTGCAATTGTAGGCAGTTATCAGCCATTAGCATTTGCAGATCATAGTCCGCCCAAAGTTTATTGCATTCAGTAGCTATCTTCATGCTCTCATCATGATATCCTGCTACATTTAGCTCTGCTGTATAATTGTATAGGAACAGATCGTTGTAACGCAAGTGGGTGTAAAGCGATTTGTATTGTGGTAGCATTTGGTGCGTTTCGCCCCTTAAGGATTTATGGGCTATTATGTGCCACTCTCGTTCAAGGTGGGCTTGATAGGCGGTTGCAGTTAGCAATGCTAACGTAAATAGTGATAGCGTTCCTTTTAACCATATATTATTAGCAATTGATGATTGTTGGCTTTTTCTCTCTGCCAATAAAAATGCAAGTAGTGCAACTGCCATCAACTGTATAAACGGATAATTGAAAGGATAGGAAAAGAATGCACAAATGCCAATTGATAGTATGCTTAACCGGATGAAAAACAACTCCGACATTTTTTGTTTTCGAGAAGTCCATATAGGAACACTTATCAATAACAGTGTCAGAGATAACCCTACTATGCCATAGTTGACCACCCATTTCAAGAATTCATTGAACGACTCACGTACATTATCGGCAAGATTTGCGTACTTGCTGTCGGGATATCTTGTAAAATATGCTGCTTGTTCGTTCATGTAATTTGCCGTGAATCCGTTGCCTCCATATCCAAGTATCGGTTTTTGTGATATCAGCTGTGTTGAACATTCCCATATTAGCAATCTACCATTTGCCGAATCTTTTTTCAAGAAGAATAATCCAACAAGCAATAATAAGCATCCTACGAAGATGGCTGAGTAGTGGGCAAAGGAGAATCTTACATCTCGCTCTTTTAATAAACGAATAAAAAAGAAAATAAGAATAACAGTGGTTGCAAAAATTGCTGTTCGTGCCTTAGATAGTATAATAACGGATATGATAAGGAAAGCTGCAATAATGGAAAGTAGGCGACGGCTTTTTATTGAATAGCGACAGCAATACAACGAAAATGGTAATAAGATAACCAATGATGCTGATATTCCGGCAGGGTTATCAAATGGTCCTGTAATGGAGAATGAACTGTTATAGGATGGTAATAGTCTTGTGAATTGTCCTAAACCCCACAAGGAAAGTGCTAACCCTATTGATGCAAAAACTGCAAACACTATTTGTTTATCTTTTATCCGCATCCATATTGCATAGAACAAAAAGAAAGCTACCGTAAGCGAAATAATTGTTGTTTTGTTCTCGATATTTCCCCAGTTTTGCCATATATGATAAATTGTCCATATTGATATTAAGAATATAAAACCCTTTGAAGGAAGCGGAATCCGCTCTTTTGTCAATAAAACAGATCCTATGATACCGATGCATATCCCGCCTTGCAGCCACAATAACGGTGCGGTAGTAAACCT
>NZ_DATJCY010000237.1:0-3923 GCF_035577925.1 Gelidibacter sp.
ACGGTCAAATTCAGCATAATATAAACGCTCAATGGTTTTAAAATTATTTTGGATCATATCAGCATCTATTATGGCAGATAAATTCCACAGACTGTCATTTTTTATCACGTCGTGTTTTATTCGCAGTTTTCCAGCAAAACCGTCATTATTGCCATCGTCTAAATTTGAAAAAAGATTCAGATCGTTTTTACTGCCCGCTGCTTCAAAATAAATATCGGTTCGTTCGTTTGGTTTATACGTTCCATTTACTACCGCAATTTGCAATTTGGTTGGCGCAATCAATTGTACAATGGGGGCATAATTACCTTGCGGTACGCCTGCCATTGGCGCAACATATTCATAAATATTGGACACGGCATTACTGTTGATTAGCACGTAATCACCTTGATTATTTCCAACCAATTGAAATTTAACACTAAACAATTCATCGGTTGGATTGGTCGAAAACACATAAGCCTCAACGCCATTAATCAGTTCTTTTTTATATAAAATACGATTTTCATTGTAAGCCTCGGGCACACCAGAAGGCGCGACCATTAAAGAGGAATCATCGCCAGCATTGGCTAAAATCTGAACCTGTTCTGGTGATAGATTTTGTTGTAACGGCTGATTTTTAGAATCGACCTCAGAATACACCGAAGCATTTATTTTAAATTTTTCAGTTTCTATACCGCCGCCGCCAAAAACTGTAAATCGTGAAAAATTACGTTCGCTAAATTGGTAATCGACCGTGATACGCATTTCTGAAGTTATCGGAAACGTGGCATTAAAAATAATTTCGCCCGCATTATAATCGATGATATAATCTTGATTTTCGCCGCGCTTAATTGGTGTTCCGTTAACATATACCGTTTCGCTGCCCGAAATGACCAGCACATACAATTGATTGTTTGGACCACGCAATTTATAAGGCCCTTGGTTGCCTTCCTGACCTCTAAATTGACTGGTGGTAAACTGACCACGCACCAAAGCACCAGCGGCAAAAAGATGCGTTTTGGAATTGTCATTTCCTAAATTAACATCGACATTGAGTCCTTGAACCCGTTTGCTGAATCGTGCGAAATAAGAATCGGTATTTTGCAGATCGATATCGCCGGCCCTAATACGCCACTTATCACTGAACAATTCGATAAAAATTTGATCAAACTCATCTAAACGTTGTGAATAACCACTTTCTTGCAAAGGAATATTAGCATCTTGAATAGAAGCTTTCAAGGATACTTTATCGCTCAACTTCCCCGAAATCTGCAAATCCAATTCGCTGTTCATCACAGAATTTTGATTATTGCCTATGGTCATTCCCCTTGAAATACTACCGGAAGTTGTCAAACCATCAAAAGGCGTAAAATTCCTAACCACATTAGATTGTTGCATCTTGTACAATTGCTGCATATTATTGATGTTATCAACAACAATGGTATCGCTGAGCTGAAAATATTTTCGAGTGATGAAATTGGGATATCTCAGATAATGAACGGTAACCGAATCGGTTGCGATTGGTTTTTTAAAAGTCAAAAGTGCTTTTGAAAAATCTATATGATAAAAGGACGTATCAATGACCTTGTCATCTTTTGTTCTAAGGCTGAATTGGCTTGAATTGATGCTTACCGTATCAATATAAAGAGCATCAGCCACTGCCATTCTCTTTATTCTATAATTAGATGTCGGCTCTTGTGCAAACACACAACAACTGATTAAAAAAAAGACAATGGAAATAGCAATTTTCATCTCGCACAACTAGTTCTAAAGACGACATTCGTTTTAACGTTAAAAAGCCTGTAAAATTATCGTATAAAAGTACAGTATTATTTAAGTTTGCGTGAAATAAAGGTTTAACTTAAAGATTCCCATTTTTATGGGATGTATATATGAAAATCATCTCTTACAATGTTAACGGCATTCGTGCAGCACTCAATAAAGGTTTTATAAATTGGTTAAAAAGCGCGAATCCCGATGTCATTTGTTTACAAGAAATCAAAGCCATGAAAGAGCAACTTGATGTTTCTGTTTTTGAGGAAGCGGGTTATCCTTATCATTATTGGTTCAGTGCACAAAAAAAAGGCTATAGTGGCGTTGCAATCCTCAGTAAAACCAAACCCAACCATGTTGAATATGGCACAGGCATAGCGTCAATGGATTTTGAAGGGCGTAATTTGAGAGTTGATTTTGATGACGTTTCGATCATGAGTTTGTATTTGCCATCAGGCACCAATGATGCGCGCTTGCAACATAAATTTGATTATATGGATATGTTTCATGACTATATAGATAATCTTAAAGAAGAAATTCCAAATTTGATTGTTTTAGGCGATTACAACATCTGTCATGAAGAAATAGACATCCATAACCCGAAAGGACTTTCAAACGTTTCCGGTTTTTTACCTGTGGAACGCCAATGGATTGGCAATTTTATAAATAACGGATTTATAGATTCCTTTAGACATTTTAATAACAAACCCGACCAATACACGTGGTGGAGTTATAGAGCCAATTCAAGAGCAAGGAATAAAGGATGGCGTCTAGATTATGCCATGGTTCATGCACCTTTACAAGATAAACTAAAACGCAGCGTTATCTTATCGGATGCCGTTCATAGCGATCATTGTCCGATTTTACTGGAACTCCATAGCTGATTAAATTCACATAAAAACAAACCTAATATTTAACCCTTATAAACATGATTAAAAAACTGTCCCTTATTGCATTAACACTCGTGTTGACCACGTCGTGCGTGTCCAAAAAAATCTACACCGATTTGGAAGATAAATACGCGACTTTAAGAAGAGAAAACCGAAAAATTATTGATGAAAATGCTGAGCTGAAAAAGGATCTCCTCATTTCACAAAACAAATTATCACAGTTGCAGAGAGATTATGACAACAG
This sequence comes from Gelidibacter sp., assembly GCF_035577925.1. Classification (GTDB taxonomy): domain Bacteria; phylum Bacteroidota; class Bacteroidia; order Flavobacteriales; family Flavobacteriaceae; genus Gelidibacter. The sequence goes on from NZ_DATJCY010000237.1 coordinate 2,884, forward strand.
TGTTTCAAGACTCTCTCAACTTCAAAAGGATTATGAAGTTACCAAAACCAATCTGGACAATTTACAACAATCTTACCAAGCTTTAGAAAAAAACAGCTCCTCTGCCATTGCCGAAAACGCTAAAAAGAACAGAGAATTATTAGCCCAATTAGAAGCCAAAGAACAAGCGCTTGCTGCCGAAAATGCACGTTTACAAAAATTAAAGCAAGATATGGAATCACGTTCTCAACGTATTTTGGAGCTCGAAAATGTGATTGCCTCCAAAGATGCAGCGATGAACAAACTTAAAGATGCCATTTCCAGAGCATTGACCAATTTTGAAGGCAAAGGCCTAACGGTTGAGCAGCGTGATGGCAAAGTATATGTGTCCATGGAAAACAAATTGTTGTTCCAATCTGGAAGTTGGGCTGTTGGTGTTAACGGAAAGCAAGCTGTGAAACAATTGGGAAGCGTATTGGCAGAAAACCCAGATATTGCAATTTTAATTGAAGGCCATACCGATAATGATCCTTATAATGGAACAGGACAATTGAGCGGTAACTGGGACTTATCAACCAAACGGGCTACGGCTATCGTTCAGATTTTAAGAGAAAATCCAGCTATCAATCCTGAGAATTTAACGGCTGCCGGACGTGGCGAATATGCCCCAATTGCAACCAATGACACGAACGAAGGCAAAGCCAAAAACCGACGTATTGAAGTTATTTTAACTCCTAAATTGGATGAGATTTCTAAATTATTAAACGATTAAATTGATTTAAAAAAAAGACCTACTAGGTTTTTGAAACCTAGCAGGTCTGGACAAAAAAAGCGAATCTTTGGGGATTCGCTTTTTTGTTACTTGAAAATGTTTCTATTTTCCTGACTTATTGAGGCGTTACTACTTCACCTTGTTTTGTATAGGTAAAAGTTACCTTAGTGGTCTTAATAGCACCTGTGGCATCTTTAAAAGTTAAATTAGCATCGTATGAAAATTCATTACTTGATTCGCCAGTTTCAATATTTACAGCTTGAGAAGAACAATTAGCAACAAGCATCAA
>NZ_DATJCY010000238.1:0-3507 GCF_035577925.1 Gelidibacter sp.
ATACCTTCTGAGATACCTGTTGAAATGTGCTATTTGGGATGGCAGGATTCTTTAGATAAATTAATTAAATTGGTAGAACCAGAAATTCCTGATGTATAAATAAGGAGCTGAAAAATTTAAATCAGAACTATTTATCAAATAGAGTTTGAGAAATAAATTCACTTAAAAACGATAAAACCATGGCAATATTCAATCCCTATTTGCATTTCCTAGGGAATACCGAGGAAGCGTTTAATTTTTACAAATCGGTATTAGGTGGCGAATTTATTAAAACGGTTCGCTATAAAGACTTACCACGATCTGGAGAATATAAAATTGCCGAAGCGGACCAAAATAAAATAATGCACATTGCTCTGCCATTAGGAAAAGGCAATATTTTAATGGGTTCGGATGCGATGTCAGAAAGAGATGGACGAAAATTTACCTTTGGAGATAATTTCCACATTGCAATCACAGCAGAAAGCAAAGAAGAAGCAGTCAAATTGTATAATGCGCTTTCAGTTGGTGGTAGAATTGAAGTGCCTTCTTGAAGAAAGTCCTTGGGGTTCATATTTCGGTCTCTTTGCGGACCAATATGGTGTGCAATGGATGATTGATTTTGATCCAAAACAGCATCTGTAAATCAAAAATCGGCAATACTACTTAGAAAGAATCTTCTTCAAAGTAGCAATGCATTAGCCAAATAGGAGCTTACTTGAAATACAGAATTATAAAAGTTTATCAAAAATAAAATGAATCCGGTTGATGTTTATATAAATCAATTTCCAGAAATAGTTAAGGAGACATTGCAACAAATCAGACAGATTGTAAAAACCATAGCTCCAAATGCCGAGGAAATTATTTCTTATGGAATGCCTGGTTACAAAACAAACGGCAAGCCATTAATATATTTTGCGGGGTACAAAAATCACATTGGTTTATATGCAACGCCATCCGGAAATATCGGGTTCAAAAATGAGCTATCCCAATATAAACAGGGAAGAGGTTCAGTTCAATTTCCTTTAGATCAGCCAATTCCTTATGAACTCATCCAACGCATTGTAAAGTTTAGATTGGAAGAGAATGAATCTAAAATGAAGAAGTGAACATGGTTGAGATAGAAAGCAGCGTTACTCAGAACATCTAATGAGAATGTAAAAGAGGAAAAAAGCCCAAGTTTTTTGCAATTCGCTATCAAAGGACAATCATAGAAAATCGCTCAATAATTTAAAGTCGTGGTGATGCACATTTTCCGTTTTGACAAGCGGCAGATTGTTGAGCTTTTGGATGAGCAGGCCTCGAAACTATAATGAATAAAAACCAAAATGTTCTAATAAACAAAACATGAGAAAGTTAGTTGCAGCAATCAATATGACAATTGACGGATTTTGCGACCATACGGCAATAATTCCAGATGATGAACTTCACCAACATTACACCAATCTTTTAGCTAACGCCGATACTATTTTATACGGCAGGATAACCTATCAACTTATGGAATATTGGAAAACGCTGCTAAAAAATCCGTCAGGTGAAAAATCAATGGACGAATTTGCAGTAACAATAGATAATATTCAAAAGATTGTTTTTTCGAATACGCTGAAACATACGCAATGGAAATCTGCATTGCTGGCAAATAAAGCTTTGGAAGAAGAGGTGTTAGATCTTAGAAACAAATCCGGCAAAGATATTTTGGTGGGCAGTCGGAGTTTAATTATTCAGCTCATAAACCTTAATTTGATTGATGAGTTTCAGCTTTGTGTTCATCCTGTTCTCGTTGGAAAAGGTTTGCCGTTGTTTGACAAAATAAAAGATAGGACCATGTTTAAGCTCATAAAAACAAAAACTTTTGGTTCTGGTGCAATTGTACTTTATTACGAACCCTTAAAATAGTAGAAATACTAGTCACTAATCTCTATTCTCATATTCCAATACAACAACGTTGCCTGCATTCAATAAATAGCGTTCTCCTGTTTCTGGGCATTCTGCGAGATGGCTGTCATCAAATTTTAATTTATGACCTGCTTTGCTCACCCAGCCCACTTGACGTCCAGGATTGCCAACGACCAATGCAAAATTGGGTACGTTTTTGGTGACTACTGTTCCGGCACCAATTAAGGCATACTCGCCAACTGTGTTCCCGCAAACAATGGTTGCGTTAGCACCAATGGAAGCTCCTTTTTTTAAAAGCGTCTTTTTGTATTCTTGTTTTCTGACTATAAAACTTCGAGGATTGATCACATTGGTAAAAACTACGGACGGGCCAATAAATACGTCATCTTCAACTTCAACGCCTTCGTAAATGGATATATTATTCTGAACCTTGACATTATTTCCAATGCTTACGTTGGGACCCACCACACAATTTTGCCCAAAGGAACAATTGTCCCCAATTTGGGTATTGGACAAAATATGGCAAAAATGCCAGATTTTAGTGTTTTTTCCGATCGTCACATCGGTATCGATATAACTGGATTCATGTATGAAAAATGGATTCATGGATTCTGGGAATTAGGGATTAGGGATTAGGGATTAGTATTGATTGTCAGTTGTCAGTTGTCAGTTATCAGTTATCAGTTATCAGTTATCTGTTGTCCGTCATTGATTGCTAGACTTGTAACAATTGGCTGTTGACATAGGACGATTTTGTAAAACTACACTTTGTCCTTCCGTCATCAGTCTTCCGCCATCGGTCATCAGGATGCATTCTTAAATCCGGCTATTTTAGGCTAAGTGTTAAGTTATTTATTGTTAAGTTTATTAAACCTGTTTACTATCTTTTTACATTTTTACAAAACGGATGGTAATCGCCTATCAGTCCAATAGGATCAAGATTTCTGATGGTGGATATGGTTTGGACGGCACTATAGGCTTCGTCAAGACCAAAGCCATCACCTCTTAAAATGGCCTCGTAACTTTTAGTGTGCAAATCTGTAAAGCCACCGCTAAACTCTATTTCTTCCCCATCGATTTCTATGGATCGGTATGTTGAAAGTCCAGCATTTTTGACTGCGTCGGGAATATAATTGGCGTTGACGGACAAAAACCATCTTACCTTGGCGTGCTTTAATTGTAAATAGCCAGCATTGGTGTCTGATGTTTTTAAATGGACTTTATTTTCTATGACGTCGCCAAAAATCCAGCATAGCATATCATAAAAATGGACACCTATATTTGATGCGATGCCGCCAGATTTGGCTTCATCACCTTTCCACGACACAAAATACCATCGTCCTCTTGAAGTCAAATACGTCAAATCTATGTCGTACACTTTATTGGGGTCTTTTTCCAATTCTGCTGTAATTCTTTCTTTTAAAGCGATGATTGATGGGTGTAATCTGAGCTGTAGGATGTTATAAATTTTTTTCCCTGTTTCATTTTCAATCACTTTCAATTGATCCACATTCCACGGATTAAGGACCAAAGGTTTTTCTGAAATGGCATCGGCACCGCTTCGCAAAGCAAATCGGATGTGTGAGTCGTGCAAATAATTAGGAGAGCAGATCGATACATAGTCAATTTTATGGC
>NZ_DATJCY010000239.1:0-16284 GCF_035577925.1 Gelidibacter sp.
AAACATGCCGTGGTCAGGTTCAGTGAAGTGATTATTGAAGGCTTGGTAAAAAACAATCTGCCAAAAGAAGCCATCGATTTACTGATTCCTCATCAGGCCAATTTGAGGATTTCGCAATTCATTCAGAAAAAATTTGGATTAAGTGATGATCAGGTATTCAACAATATTCAAAAATATGGTAATACAACAGCGGCATCCATTCCTATTGCATTATCTGAAGCTTGGGAAGAAGGAAGGATCAAAGACGGTGATGTAGTGGTATTGGCGGCTTTTGGAAGTGGGTTTACTTGGGGAAGCGTGATTATAAAATGGTAAAAATTCCTGAGAAGGCAGGAATTTCATGATGAAATAAAAGGTGATCAAATTTTAAATTAACCTTGACTTCAGTTTAATTCAAAATTAAAAAACCCGAAACAAATTCTGTTTCGGGTTTTTCTGCTATTAACCTACTTTAACTAACTAATTATTAGAATATAATTATAAAAACTAACCACTATATTAGAAGACGTTAAAAGTTCGGTTTTATTTTGTTGATTTTGGATTTTAACTATTAATTAACAGAAAGTATTTAATTGTGAAGGTGAAATCTTTCAAATTTTGAAATTTCTATCTATATCATAAAAGTTAATGCCTTAAAATTCGGGGATAGATCTCATGGATTTAAAAATGGATTTTCTAAGAAAAAAAAATCCGGAATCGAAACTCCGAATTTAATGTATACCTACTTTGCTAATATCTTTTCTCAAAAAGTAGAAGGCTAATTCAAATCAATTTAAAAATCAGACAATAGTTTATTAGGTGGGATAAAAAAAGCACTTATATTGGATCGCTCCAAATATTTGCCAGTGTTTAGTAAATCTTTAACAAGCAAATAGTTTAAGGCAAAAGTTGTTTTTGTCCAGCCTTTAAGTAGATCCTATAAATAAAAAATAGTGCTACATAATTCCGCCGCCAGCACCACCCTGGATTTCATTGCTATCTCTGGTTTTACGTTGTAAAGCGCGATATTTTCCGCCTCCAAAACGATAGGATAATCCAATATTCCAAGTATTGCTTTCCCAGTTAAACTGTCCAACTTGTTGGTATGGACTACTGCCTTTAAATCCGGCCTTCATCGTATTAAAAACATCATTATAATTAAAACTAAAAGTCGCGGCATCATTCATTAAAGAATATCTTAACCCGGTATTTACAAAGTACATGGCATCACTTTTAAATTGCAAGCCTTCTTGTTCTGATCGGTACATCCCAAAAGCCGAAAGCGTTAATTTTTTGGTAACTTTAAAGTTGTTGCTCATTCTAAGGCTATAAGCAATATTATCTACTTTTATTTCCGAAAGCGAAATGTCATCCAATGATGGAGTTTGCCCTGGAGGTGTGTTTAAAATTTCTGAAATTCCTTTTTGTGTTTGTGCGAAAAGGTCAAAGCTGGCGTTAAAACTCCACCATTGTGTTGGTTTGTATGAGCTTGATAATTCAATGCCATACGCAGAGGTATTGTCAAAATTGTCAAAAGTAAGGATGGCTTTATTTAGGTCCAAGCGGTCAACAAATACTGCACGATTGATTTCATCTTCTATCATTCGGTAAAAAACGCCTCCTGTAATTGAACCTTTTTCCAGTTTTCGTGTATAATTAAGTTCAATCGAATTGGTAAATTGAGGTTGTAATTCGGCATTACCAAATGATGACGTTAGCGGACTGCTCCATTCTCTAATAGGATTTACTTGTCTTAATCCTGGCCTGTCCACGCGTCGGCTTAAACTGGCTTGGTAAGAGTTTTTGTCTGATGGTGTATAGGTTAAAAATGCCGAAGGATAAACTTGGAAATAATCGTTTTTAAAGGGATTGTTTTCACGAGAGTTTTCTGTATAACTAATGGCATCGGCATCTTCCTTGACCGTTTCGGCACGGGCACCAACCTGATAGCTCCATTTATCAAAAGATTTTCCGTAGGTAATATATGCCGAATAAATATCTCTGGTATAATTAAAATCTGTACTTGGTGTATTGATAATAGTACCAGTGACATCAAAAGATTTTCCGGTAGAATCATAATCAAGATCAGTGTTGAACAAACGTGCTTCAAGACCAACTTCCAATTTTGAATTATCGCTCAACGGATTGACATAATCTAAATTTATGGTGGTTTGTTTTCTATCTGTATCCACATAATCAGAGTAATTAGGAGGAAATGACATGTTTATGTATTCAAAATTTGAGGTTTCGTCAGAACCATAGGTGTTGTAATCCACTTCTAAATCTAGTTTTTCGCCTTCTTTTGTGAAATTATGTTTCCATGCAAAATTATATTGCGAGGATAAATTATCGGCAAAAACATTAAAATACTGACCTTGCATAGCTGTGTTTGGCGCAAGGATGCTTATGAGGGCATTAGCTTTGCCGTCATAAGTGTTTTGATTTGTAAATACAGAAATGGTATTCTTGTCATTCGCATAAAAATCCACTCCAAATTTATACAAGTGCGATTTGTTTATATTTAGGATATCAAATTCTTGTCGTGAGTTATTGTCAAGTCGGTCAATGGTTCCATAGTTTGCACCTTTGCCAATATTGTTGCCATAATTTCCGTAAAAATTAAACTTTCCGTTTCTGTAGTTCAAATCGATTGAACTGTTAAATTTTGCATTGATATCGTTGGTCAATCCTAAGTTGATATTTCCGTTAAAACCGATATTGGTGTTTTTATGAAGAATAATGTTGATAATACCACTCATACCTTCAGGATTATGTCTGGCCGAAGGATTGGTAATCAGTTCAATTTGCTTGATGGAAGATGATGGGATCTGTTTTAAAAGTTGGTCCACCGGAACGTTCGACAGTTTTCCGTCAACCATAACACGTACGTTTTCATTGCCGCGCAAGCTCAAATTTCCGGTTTGCTGATCAATACTAACCGAAGGAATATTGTTCATAATATCCGATGCCGTAGCACCAGAAGTGACCAAGTCTTTTCCAACGGTTACAACTTTTCGATCAACTTTTTGTTGAATGCTCGAAACTTCGGCAACCACAGTAACCTCATCCAAAGAGGCAATGTCTTCTTCCAGAAGAATTTTACCAAAATTCACATCATAACTGTCTTTCCCGATTTTGAAAGGTTGCGTAATGGTTTTGTATCCTATGTATTGGATCAATGCAGAAAATTGACCTTCAGGAAGTTTTGTGATTTTAAAACTGCCGTCATCTTGTGTGATGGAGCCGTTGATGGTTTCATTTTTGTTGTTTTTTATCACAACGGTTACGTAAGGAAGTGGTTGGTTGAGCTGGGCGTCAATAACGGTTCCAGAAACGCTGCCTTCTTTTGGGAGGTGTGATGCGGGTTGTGCAAATGCGGTAGAGCACATTAAAATGCACAAAAAAAATAATGATTTCATTAGTGATTAGTTTTCTTTGATTTGATTGATGAATTTTGTTTTGACTGATATACAACAGACGATTACTTTTGTATATTGTTACAGTTATTACTGGATTTTTTAAAATAATAAATCTTTAAACTATGCAAAAGAATAAGAAAACATTGGTATTTGGAGCGTCGTTAAATCCAAGTCGTTATTCTAATATGGCCATGCACAAACTGGTGACAAACGGTCATGAAGTCGTTGCTTTTGGATTAAAAGAAGGTGAGGTTGAAGGCGTTAAAATTGATACAGAATTGAAATCCTATAAAGATGTCGATACCATAACCATGTACATGAACCCCACACGACAAAAGCCATTTTATGATTATCTCATAGCATTGCATCCCAAACGGATAATTTTTAATCCTGGAACGGAAAATCCAGAGTTTTTTAAACTTTTAGAGGGAGCAGAAATTGAATTTGAAACCTCATGCACTTTGGTATTGCTTGGTACGAATCAATATTAAACCTAAAAATGTCAATCCGCCATTAAGGATAAGGACAAAAAGCTCAAATTCAAATCCGAACCATTTTGAACTATTAACACTGATGATATAGGTTAAAATTGGAGATAAAATAGCAATTATAGGCACCCATCTGTCTTTTATTTGCCATTTGGTAAATAGTCCAAAAGCATAAAGTCCTAATAGCGGACCATAAGTATATCCAGTAAATAGGAGGAGTTTGGCAATTACACTTTCATCTTTAATGACATATTTAAAGCCGATGACCACCAAAATAGAGACAATTGAAACCAAGATGTGTATGCGTTTTCGGACGGCAATCTGCTTATTGATATCGTATTTTTTTTGAATTCCTAAAATATCAATGCTAAAAGAAGTTGTTAGTGATGTTAACGTGCTATCAGCACTGCTGTAAGCTGCGGCAATTAGTCCGATAAGGAAAAACACAAAAACCCCAACACCAAGATATTCTTTTGCCAATATAGGGAAGAGTTCATCTTTATGGGCATCGATACCGTTTTGTTGTGCGTAGACGGTCAAAAGTAAGCCTAAACTCAAAAACACAAAATTTACAATAGTTAATATGATTGTAAACCAAAACATATTTTTTTGAGCATCTTTCAGGTTTTTGCATGCTAAGTTTTTTTGCATCATATCTTGATCCAGTCCGGTCATTGCAATAGCTATAAAAGCACCTGATATGAATTGTTTCCAGAAATAATTACTGGATTTAAAGTCATCGAAAAAGAACATTTTGGACAAATCGCTTTCCAAGACATAGCCTAAAATGTTGCCGCCACTAATTCCTAAATCCTCGCTAACGGTATAAATGGCAACACCCATTGCAATAAGCATGAATAGGGTTTGTAGAGTATCTGTCCATAAAATAGTTTTGATTCCGGATCTAAAAGTATAAAGCCAAATCAAAACAACAGTAAGCGTTACGGTTTGCCAAAAACTAATTCCCAAGTCATCAAATAGGATAACTTGCAAAACATTAGCCACAAGAAATAATCTGAAACTTGAGCTGACCAATCTTGAAATCAGGAAAAATGAAGCTCCGGTTTTATAAGATGCATTTCCAAAACGCTCTTCCAGATAGGTGTAAATTGAAGTAAGATTCAATCGATAATAAAGCGGAAGAAGTACAGTGCCAATTACTAAATAGCCCACCATATACCCAAACACCACTTGCATATAGCTAAATTGTGAAGCCTCAATCCAGCCTGGAACCGAAATAAACGTCACTCCCGATAATGAGGCGCCGATCATCCCAAAAGCTACAATATACCAAGGCGCTTCTTTGTTTGCTGTAAAAAATGTGTTGTTATCAGCACTTTTTCCCGTTAGAAAGGATATCAAAACAAGGATTGCAAAATATGACAGGATGAGTAGGAGGATGGTTGTAGAATTCATAAAGGGGAAATATGGCGTAAATTTCACGTTTAAATATCCATTTTCCAAATTTAGAGTTTAAACAAAAAATAAGAATTTGCTAAAGGCTAAAAAAACAACTACTAAAATTGTAAATTCGCAGCCATGGAATTTTCTTCAAAACTACTCGAAAAAGCTGTCAATGAAATGTCGCAACTCCCAGGTATTGGGAAACGAACGGCATTGCGGTTGGTGCTTCATTTATTGCGTCAGCCAAAAGAGCAAACAACATTGTTGACATCGGCTTTACAACAGATGCGGCAGGACATTAAGTTTTGCAAAAGTTGTCATAATATCAGTGACACCGAACTGTGTGAAATATGTTCTAATCCAAGACGATTGGATGAAATAATCTGCGTCGTCGAAGATGTCAGAGATGTGATGGCCATTGAAAATACGAGTTCCTACAAAGGGTTGTACCATGTTTTGGGCGGAAAAATTTCTCCTATGGATGGCATTGGTCCAAATAATCTGAATATCGGCTCGTTGGTAGAAAAAGTAAAAGAAGGCCGCGTCAAGGAATTGATCTTTGCATTAAGTCCGACTATGGAAGGCGATACGACCAATTTTTATATTTTCAAACAAATCCAGGATTTTGATATTATTACGTCAACCATTGCGCGAGGTATTTCGGTAGGAAATGAGTTAGAATATACTGATGAGGTCACCCTTGGAAGAAGTATTTTAAATAGAATTCCTTTTGAATCTTCATTAAAATCTTAGTTTGTTTTGAAGCTATCGGTTGTGATCTTAAGTTATAATGTGCGTTACTTTTTGGAGTTGTGCATCAAAAGTGTTCAAGCGGCAATTACCGATTTGGATGCTGAAATTATAGTGGTAGACAATTATTCTTCAGACGATAGCTGTGAAATGGTGAGGCGGCTTTTTCCAACGGTTCGTTTAATTGAAAACAGCGAGAATCTTGGATTTTCAAAAGGTAATAATATTGGTGTAGCACAAGCAAAAGGCAAATATATTTGCATCTTAAATCCGGATACTGTAGTTGCTGAAGATACCTTTAAAATGATTTTGGCTCATGCCGAAACTAATTCTAAAATAGGACTTTTGGGCTGTCAACTTCTTGATGGTCGCGGTCAGTTTTTGCCAGAAAGTAAACGCAATATCCCCACACCCATGGTGTCCTTAAAAAAAATATTAGGATTTCCTAATGCTTATTATGCCAGTAAGTTGTCGGCAAATGATATTGGTAATGTGGAGGTTCTTGTTGGAGCTTTTATGTTTTTGAGAAAGGCTGTTTACGATGAGGTTAATGGTTTTGACGAAGACTATTTTATGTATGGCGAAGATATCGATTTGTCTTATAAAGTCTTAAAAGCAGGATATAAAAATGTGTATTTTGGAAAAACAAGTGTTCTCCATTATAAAGGTGAAAGCACTTTAAAAGACGGAAATTACGCGAAACATTTTTACGGAGCAATGCAAATTTTTTATCACAAGCACTTTAAAACCAATCTTGTTTTTGATGTTTTTGTTCGGTTTGGAATCTTGTTTTCACGTTTGTTTATGAAAAAATATAAACCAATTGACAGTGTTGTTACTGAGCGCGTTTTAGTGACAGCTCATTCAAACTTCAATATAAAACTTCCTTTTCACATAAAAATAAGTCAAGATATTGTTGGTTTAATAGGAGATAAGCAGGTTGTTTTTGATGGAAATACACTTGGGTATAATGAGATTATTCAGAATATGATATCTTTAGGTAATAACAAGGGTTTGACCTTTAGGATTTTACCCAAAGATAGTTTTTTTATAATTGGAAGCGATAGTTCACAACAGCACGGTGAAGTAATTTTATTATAAAAACAGCAATGTGCTTATACCTTGTGAATTCTCAAATTATAAATGATAATGTAATGAAGTATGGCAATTTTAATTAATTTTGCAAGAGTAAATAGAAATTATAGTATTAGAATAATAATATGGCAAAATTTGAACTGAAGCTCCCAAAGATGGGAGAAAGCGTGGCAGAAGCAACGATCACGTCTTGGTTGAAAAACGTTGGTGATACTATTGAAGCTGATGAAGCAGTTTTGGAAATTGCAACCGATAAGGTGGATAGTGAGGTACCAAGTGAAGTAGATGGTGTTTTGACCGAGATTCTTTTTAATGTGGATGATGTGGTAAAAGTGGGTCAGGTTATTGCGGTTATCGAAACTGATGCAAGTGCTGTTGATGTACCTTCTGTAACTGCGCAACAACCAATTTCTGCACCTGTAGTTGAAACTCCCGAAGTGGCCCATGTGGCACAAACCGTTGAGGCAGCAAAGGCTGTTGTGGCTGCGCCAGTAGTTTCAACAGATGATCGGTTTTATTCTCCATTGGTGAAAAATATTGCCAAACAAGAAGGTATTTCGCAAGTTGAGTTAGACCAAATTTCTGGTACAGGAAAAGATGGTCGTGTCACTAAAAATGACGTTCTGGAATATCTTGAAAATAGAAAAGCGACACCTGCTGTTGCAGATAAAGCTGTACCGGCAGAGTCCGTAAAACAAGAAGCTATTGCCCAAACAGTGACGCCAAAGGTTGCCGAGAAATCAAAACCAGTTGCAGTCACGGCTAGTAATGGCGATGAGATCATTGAAATGACAAGAATGGGTAAATTGATAGCCCAGCATATGGTCGATTCTGTTCAAACATCAGCGCACGTTCAAAGTTTTGTGGAGGCCGATGTGACCAATATTTGGAATTGGCGAAATAAAGTGAAAAATGATTTTGCAAAACGTGAAGGCGAAGCTTTGACCTTTACGCCAATTTTTATGGAAGCCGTTGCAAAAGCACTTCGTGATTTCCCAATGATGAATATTTCGGTTCAAGATGATAAAATCATCAAAAGGAAAAATATCAATTTAGGTATGGCTGCGGCACTTCCTGATGGTAATCTTATTGTGCCAGTTATTAAAGATGCAGACCAGTTAAATCTTTTGGGAATGACTAAGCATGTTAATGATTTGGCTAATAGAGCGCGTTTAGGACAATTAAAACCAGATGATATTCAAGGCGGAACCTATACTGTAACTAACGTTGGTACGTTTGGAAGCATTATGGGGACACCAATAATCAATCAGCCGCAAGTTGGAATTTTGGCACTTGGTGCCATTCGAAAAGTTCCGGCTGTTGTAGAAACTCCACAAGGTGATTTTATCGGAATTCGATACAGAATGTTCTTGTCACATTCATATGATCATCGCGTGGTTAATGGGGCATTGGGCGGTCAATTTGTAAAAGCTGTCAAAGATTACCTAGAATCTTGGGACATGAACCGGGAGATCTAATGGATTTAAGAACCTCACATGTTTTATTTCGATATCGATTGAAACTGTGGGGTTTAAAATTGAAAAACATAAACAAATCATAAATCTAGCCTTATCCTGATTGGGTTTTTATATTTTTGCACTTATCAATTTGCAATATGTATAATATGGCTCTCAATCTTACCAAACCTATTTGTTTTTTTGACCTAGAAACTACAGGTGTTAATATTACCACGGATCGTATTGTGGAAATCGCAATATTAAAAGTGTTTCCTAACGGCAAAGAAGACCGAAAAACTTGGTTGGTAAATCCAGAAATGCCTATTCCTGCAGAAGTAACGGCTATCCATAAAATTTCTGATGCCGATGTGGCAGACAAACCTACCTTTAAAGAACTGGCTAAGGAAATCAACGCCATGCTCAAAGATTCTGACTTGGCAGGATTTAATTCCGACCGATTTGATATTCCCTTACTCGCCGAGGAAATGTTGCGTGCCGGTGTAGATTTTGACATGAAAGGTCGTGTCGCAATTGATGTGCAGACCATATTTCATAAGATGGAACAACGCACATTGGCAGCCGCTTATAGGTTTTATTGCGATAAAAATCTTGAGGATGCACATAGTGCCGCAGCTGATACCGAAGCTACTTATGAAGTTCTAAAAGCTCAAATAGCGAAGTATGACGAATTGGAAAATGATGCCAAGTTTTTGGCCGAATTTAGTTCGCGTAAGAAATTTGCGGATTTTGCCGGTTTTATCACTTACAATAAATATAATGAAGAGTGTTTTTCTTTTGGAAAGCATAAAGGTAAAAGAGTGGAAGATGTGTTGAATGAAGAGCCTGGCTATTTTGGATGGCTGCTTAATGCTGATTTCCCACTTTATACCAAAAAAGTGTTGACGGCTATAAAAGTGAGGAACTTTAATAATAAATTGACTTAAAATTCGTTGTGAATCGTTATTGGGTATGGCCCAATTAAAGTTAATGAGCACTGTCAATCTTTTAGCGTTATTTGTATTGGCACTGCATATTTTTCTGCTTTTACTTTAATAACGTTCACTTTATTTATAAATATCACCCCACAATCATATAAATAATAACAATTAAATTAAATAGTACGAAGTGAAAATCATTTGTATTGGACGCAATTATACAGAGCATATCAAGGAATTGGCGAATGAAAAACCAACAGAACCCGTAATATTTTTAAAACCGGATACAGCACTCTTAGCCACGAAGCAACCTTTTTTTATTCCAGATTTTTCTGATGATGTGCATCATGAAGTTGAGATTTTGGTTAAAATCTCGAAAGTTGGTAAGTATATCGATAAAAAATTCGCACATAAATATTATGATGAAATTGGTCTTGGAATTGATTTTACCGCTCGCGATGTGCAACAACAATTAAAGGAAAAAGGCTTGCCATGGGAAAAAGCCAAATCTTTTGATGGTGCAGCAGTGGTAGGCAAATGGCTTCCAAAATCTGATTTTAAAGCTATGGATGACATAGGTTTTTCATTGGAAAAAAATGGATCTGTTGTTCAACAAGGAAATACCAGTCACATGCTTTGGAAGATCGATGAGCTGATTGAATATGTGTCGAAATATTTTACTTTGAAGATTGGAGATATTATCTTTACAGGGACACCATCGGGGGTTGCTAAAGTAGAAGCGAATGATGAGCTTAGGGGGTTGATTGAAAATACCGAAATGTTTAAATTAACAATCAAGTAAATGGAAGAAAATTATAAACTTTATCGTGTTCGCGAATTGGCCGACGGCGATGAGGATTTCGTAGAAACAATTGCGGCCGCTTTTTTAGAAGAAGTTCCTGAAGATGCAGAGCGGCTTAGAAAAGCGGTGTTGGAAGCTGATTATTTTACTGCTTATCAAGCAGCACACAAAATGAAGCCCACGGTCGATTTGTTTGAGATGGGTATATTGGATGATCTGATAACTGTTCAGGATTGGGGAAAGTTCGAAAAAGTTGATGAAGATATTTCTGGTCCTTTAAAGATTGTGTTGGATGCTGTTGAAAAGGCTTCTGAGGAAATAAAAAGAGATTTCAATCTTTAATGTTAGCTGAGATTATTACTATCGGCGACGAAATCCTGATTGGTCAAATAGTTGATACCAATTCAGCTTTTATTGCCAAACAACTCAATAAAATTGGAGTATCTGTTTTTCAGATTACTTCTATCCAAGATGATCGTGCACATATTCTAAAAGCTCTAAAAGAAGCCGAGCAAAACGCCAATATCATTATTGTTACAGGTGGATTAGGCCCCACAAAAGATGATATTACCAAACAGACCTTTACCGAATATTTTGATGATATTCTGGTTAGAAATGACGCTGTTACAGAAAATATAAAACGGCTTTGGTCTAATTTTGTAGTCAAAACTCCCACACAAATCAATTTAGATCAAGCTTTGGTACCATCAAAAGCACAGGTTTTGATGAATTTGCACGGTAGTGCTCCTGGAATGTGGCTTGAAAAAGAAGGTAAGATATTTATTTCGCTTCCTGGTGTGCCTTTTGAAATGAAAGCATTAATTGATGATGAGGTCATTCCAAAACTTGCCAAACGATTTGAATTTCCTTATATCCAACATGAAACCATATTAACTTATGGTCTTGGTGAAAGTGCACTTGCAGAACGTATTGAAGCTTGGGAAAATCATTTGCCATCATATATAAAACTGGCATATTTACCGAGTTTAGGAAATGTGCGCTTACGTCTTTCTGGCAAATCAATGGATAAACATTTGATTCAAATTGAAATAAAACATCAAATTGAATTGTTGTTGCCACAAATAGAAGATATTTTTATTGGTTTTGAGAGCGCTGAATCTATTGAAGCTGTTATTGGACGGCAATTAATAGATTTGGGCAAAACCGTTGCCACAGCCGAGAGTTGTACCGGTGGTAAAATTGCCGAATCATTCACCGCTATTGCTGGTGCCTCCCAATATTTTAAAGGTAGCGTGGTCAGTTATGCCACACAATCAAAGGTGGATGTTTTAAAGATTGATCAACAGTTGATTAATGAGTTTTCAGTGGTAAGTAGTCAAGTGGCAGAAGCTATGGCCCAATCGGTTTTAAATTTGTTTGATACCGATTATGCATTGGCAACCACTGGAAACGCAGGGCCGACCAAAGGAGATGCCGATGCTGAGGTTGGAACGGTTTTTATTGCATTGGCTACAAAAGACTACGTTTATTCGGAGCGTTTTACGTTTGGAAACTACCGCCATAAAGTGATCAATAGCGCAACAAACAAAGCCTTTGAAATGTTGGAAAAAGAAATTTTAAAAAAGAAACACTATTAGTTTGTTGGTATTGTAAAGTTTTACTAAATTTGCAAACTGTTTTAAATAACATAATTAAAGTTATAAAGAATGTCAAGAGTTTGTGAACTTACTGGTAAAAAAGCGATGGTTGGGAACAACGTATCTCACGCTATGAATAAAACGAAACGTAAATTTGATGCGAATTTGATCAAAAAACGTTTCTATATTCCTGAAGAAGATAAATGGGTGACTTTAAAAGTTTCTACATCTGCGTTGAAAACAATTAATAAAATTGGAATTTCTGCTGCGATCAAAGAGGCGAAGTCTAAAGGATTTTTAAAATAATAGCCACAAGCTAAAAAGTTAAGATAATGGCAAAGAAAGGTAATAGAATACAAGTCATATTAGAGTGTACCGAACATAAAGAATCTGGACAACCAGGAACTTCTCGTTACATCACCACTAAAAATAAAAAGAATACGCCAGACAGAATGGAGATTAAAAAATTTAATCCAATTCTTAAGCGTATGACAGTTCATAAAGAAATAAAATAAGTAAGTCATGGCAAAGAAATCGGTAGCGTCGTTACAAACAGGATCTAAAAGATTAACCAAAGCTATTAAAATGGTTAAATCTCAAAAAACAGGGGCTTACCAGTTCGTTGAAACTGTAACTGCACCTGAATTTGTTGACGACTTTTTAAAGAGTAAATAATATAGTTCACTATATATTTTAAAAACTGCTTTCATTTGAAAGCAGTTTTTTTATATCTATATTTGAGTAGATTATGACAAATTAGCAGTTTGACGCTTAGGGCAAGAAATTTGTTATTACTGATTGATGTCATATCATCCCCTACTAATACTTAAAACGAATGAGTTTTTTTAAAAAAATATTTTCTTCAGAAAAAAAAGAAACCTTAGACAAAGGATTGGAAAAATCCAAAACCTCTTTTTTCACTAAGCTTAACAAAGCCGTTGCGGGAAAATCGAAAGTTGATGACGATGTTCTTGATAATCTTGAAGAAATTTTGGTGTCGAGCGACGTTGGTGTGGATACTACACTAAAAATTATTGATAGAATTGAAGATCGTGTTGCCAAGGATAAATATTTGGGAACTTCAGAACTCAATCAGATTTTGCGTGAAGAAATTGCAGGATTATTATCGGAAGTCGACAGTGGCAATGCTACAGAATTTACAATTCCAGAAGGTAAAAAACCCTATGTAATTATGGTGGTTGGTGTTAATGGCGTTGGAAAAACGACAACTATTGGTAAGTTGGCATCACAGTTCAAAAAGCAAGGATTGAAAGTGGTTCTTGGTGCAGCCGATACCTTTAGAGCTGCGGCAATCGAGCAATTGCAAGTTTGGGCCGATCGTGTTGAGGTGCCAATGGTACATCAAAGTTTTGGAAGCGATCCAGCATCGGTTGCGTTTGATACTTTAAAAAGTGCCGTCAGCCAAAATGCCGATGTGGTTATTATTGATACCGCAGGACGTTTACATAATAAAGTTAACTTGATGAACGAGCTGACTAAAATCAAACGTGTGATGCAAAAAGTAGTTGCTGATGCACCTCACGACGTCCTTTTGGTTTTGGATGGTTCAACTGGACAAAATGCCTTTGAACAAGCAAAACAATTCACTGTTGCTACAGAAGTCACTTCATTAGCCGTTACAAAATTGGATGGCACTGCCAAAGGAGGTGTCGTTATTGGAATTTCCGATCAATTTCAAATTCCTGTAAAATATATTGGCGTCGGAGAAGGCATAGATGATTTGCAAGTTTTCAATAAATTTGAATTTGTAGATTCTTTTTTTAAGTAGCCTCAAAATTCCTGCGAAAGCAGGAATCTCTTTATGATTGTAAAATTCTTCTTAACTGCTGTTCTTCCTATTTCAGCACACATTGTAATATTGTACAATACTCAAAAGACCTTACGAAAACAATACTAATATCAATTTTAATATTTGTCTCATTGGTATCAACCGCACAGACAAAACTAAATGAAGAATTAAAAAATGAATTAAGTAAGATTAATGATGATGACCAAGATTTGAGAAAGATTTATTTTATTCAGAAAGTGTATGATTCAAAATCTGACTCATTAAAAAAAGAATTCAATGTTGATGATGCTGGTTTAAAAAAAATCCTCGAAAATAAGATTAGAGAAAACGATTCACTCAACTTGATAAAAATCGAATCGATAATTAAAGAGCATGGATATCCTGGAAAGTCTTTAGTGGGACAAAACGAAAGTGATGTTGCTTGGGCGGTCATTCAACATGCTTCCCCTCAGATCATGAAAAAATATTTGGCTGTTTTAAAAAAAGCAGTTGACGAGAATGAAATAGAATTTACCAAATACGCATTAACTCTGGATAGAGTTCTCATGTCTGAAAATAAACCACAAATTTATGGTAGTCAAGCAACAAGGGTAAAATTAGTTGGAATTGACGAACCTCAATTAATTATCTGGCCCATTGAAAATCCGAAAACAGTGGACAAATTAAGGAGAAGAGTTGGTTTCTATGAAAGTGTACGAAAATATGCCAAAAATATGGGTATTAAATATAAAGTCTATTTAATAGAAGATATCGAATAAATAATTTTAAAGGATTTTTTTCAACAACAATCTTAACTTCTCCTTTGATTCTGCAAACATCCATGGAAGAAGATCATTTCATTTTAGACTTCAACTTCAATTTCCACTTCATTTGTCTATCTTTGCACACTTAATTTTTTGGATATGAGAACGAAATCACTTAAAAAGAACCGCATCAATGTTGTAACCCTTGGTTGTAGTAAAAATGTTTATGACAGTGAGGTGCTTATGGGTCAACTTAAAGCAAGCGGTAAAGATGTGGTGCATGAAGAAGAAGGTAATATTGTAGTTATTAATACTTGTGGTTTTATCAATAATGCAAAAGAAGAAAGCATCAATACCATCCTCGATTTTATGCAGAAAAAAGAAGATGGCGAAGTTGATAAAGTGTTCGTAACCGGATGTTTGAGCGAACGATATAAACCTGATTTACAAAAAGAAATCCCGAATGTGGATCAATATTTTGGAACTACGGAATTACCGGGATTGTTAAAAGCATTAGGTGCCGATTATAAGCATGAACTTATTGGCGAACGATTGACCACGACTCCAAAAAATTACGCCTATCTTAAAATTGCAGAAGGTTGTGATAGACCATGTAGTTTTTGTGCCATTCCGATTATGCGTGGTAAGCACCGATCCACACCAATTGAAGACATTGTTATAGAAGCTGAAAAACTTGCCGCAAAAGGTGTTAAGGAATTAATTCTGATTGCGCAGGATTTAACTTATTACGGACTCGATTTATACAAAAAAAGGAATTTAGCCGAATTACTCGAAGCACTTGTAAAAGTAGAAGGCGTGGAATGGATCCGTTTGCATTATGCGTTTCCTACAGGTTTCCCGATGGATGTGCTGGATGTCATAAAGCGCGAACCAAAAATCTGTAATTATCTTGATATTCCGTTACAGCATATTTCCGACCATATTCTTAAAAGTATGCGCCGTGGAACGACCAAGGAAAAAACGACAAAATTGCTTTCGGAATTTAGAAAAGCAGTTCCCGAAATGACGATTCGGACCACTTTAATTGTAGGTTATCCAGGAGAAACAGAAGAGGATTTTCAGGAATTGAAACAATGGGTAACTGATATGCGTTTTGAGCGTTTGGGCTGTTTTACTTATAGTCATGAAGAAAATACACATGCTTATAATTTGGAAGATGATGTGCCACAAGAGGTCAAACAAGATCGCGCCAATCAAATTATGGAAATCCAATCACAAATTTCCTGGGAATTGAACCAAGCAAAAATAGGTAAGGAGTTTAAAGTTGTCATTGATAGAAAAGAAGGTCAATATTTTGTGGGCCGCACAGAATTTGACTCTCCAGATGTTGATAATGAAGTGTTGATCGATGCCTCAAAAACATACTTAAAAACAGGTGAGTTCACCACGGTCAAGATTATCGAAGCTGAAGATTTTGATCTTTACGCAGAAGTTGTACCTTCTTAAATAGTATTTTAAGTAAAATTTCAAATTCCATTAGATAAAAAAGACCTAAATGAAGAATATCTACATTTAGGTCTTTTGAGTTTAATTGAAAACATTAGGTTTTATATCTTTCTGTTTGTCTTAGAATTCCAATAAACTGGAAGCAATGGAAAAGTAAATCAAAACACCGCAAATATCACATAAACTGGTTACTAATGGAGCACTTGCCGTAGCAGGATCAGCTTTAAATCTCGTGAATATAAAGGGCAAAATCAACCCGATTAAACTGCCCAACATCACATTTAACACCATCGCAATACAAACAACAAGAATTATTTCCGGTGCTCTAAAGCTTGCC
>NZ_DATJCY010000240.1:0-16852 GCF_035577925.1 Gelidibacter sp.
TTTTGATGATGAAAACGGTGTGATGAACAAGTCGCTTTTAGATGTTGATGGCGATGTGATTGTAGTCAGTCAGTTTACGCTTCATGCGCTAACGAAAAAAGGAAATCGACCGAGCTATATCAAAGCTGCAAAACCGGATATTGCCATTCCGTTATATGAAAATTTCATAAAGCAGTTTGAAAACGATTTGAATAAGAAAATACAAACTGGCCAATTTGGAGCCGATATGAAGGTGGAGCTGTTAAATGATGGTCCAGTGACTTTGGTTATTGATACTAAAAACTTGGAATGATTAAAAGGAATTACAAATTAGAACATTCTATAAATTTCATTAAAAAAATATAAAAATGGAACTAAAAAATGCGCAAAAAGCGGTAGATGATTGGATCCAAACCCATGGCGTTCGTTATTTTAACGAGTTGACTAACATGGCGCAACTTACTGAGGAAGTTGGCGAAGTGGCTCGGATTATTGCACGTCGTTATGGCGAACAGAGCGAAAAAGAAAGCGACAAAAATAAAGATCTTGGCGAAGAATTGGCCGATGTTGTTTTTGTGGTCTTATGTTTGGCCAATCAAACAGGTGTTGATCTTCAAGCTGCTTTTGATAAAAAGTTGAACCTAAAAACAAAACGTGACCACGACCGTCATCACAATAATGAAAAGTTGAAGTAAAAGGCTGTTATCGGTTGTGAGTTGTCGGTTGTCAATTATAGGTTGTCGGTTTGTGATAATCTGTTTTATGTTTTTTAAATATCATTATTCAACATTCTTGTCTTTAAAGAGATGACGAAAGAATAAATTAAAAATTTCAAATTAAAATTTCATGTTATTAACGCTTCATAAATCTACTCTTGTAGAAAATCTACCAAAAATAGTTGTTACGGGTTCTAAAAGTGAGTCCAACCGACTATTGCTTTTACAAGCACTTTATCCTGAATTACAAATTAAAAACATTTCCAACTCTGACGATTCGGAAGTGATGCAAAAAGCATTAAAATCAACCTCAAATCTAATAGACATTTCCCATGCCGGAACGGCCATGCGTTTTTTGACCGCTTTTTTTTCAACTCAAGACGGAAGGGAAATTACCATTACAGGTTCCGACCGAATGAAAGAACGGCCTATTCAGGTTTTGGTCGAAGCATTAAATACTTTGGGTGCAGAGATTTCCTATTTAGAAACTGAAGGTTGTCCACCTTTAAAAATTAAAGGAAAAACACTGTCAAAAGATCAAGTATCTTTAAAGGCCAATGTCAGCAGTCAGTACATTTCGGCACTTTTATTAATTGCGCCAAGATTAGAAAACGGCTTGGAATTAACATTGGAAGGCGAAATCACATCTGTTCCTTATATTAATATGACTTTGGATCTACTTAATCAAATTGGCGTAGAAACCCGTTTTGAAAACAATAAAATCAAAGTAAGTCCGCTTGAACATTTACATGAACATCAAAATCCAATAACGGTTGAAAGTGATTGGTCATCGGCATCCTATTTTTATGGCATTGTGGCACTGAGTCCAGTAGGAACAAAAATTACGTTATCTTCTTATAAAAAAGACAGTTTGCAAGGCGATTCTGTTTTGTCCAAAATTTATACCGATTTTGGTGTAAAAACAACGTTTAATGACCATTCCATTACCCTTCATAAACATGTGGAATGTGAAGTTCAAACCATCGATTGCCAACTTGAAAACGCACCGGATATTGCCCAAACTATTGCGGTGACTTGTTTTGGCTTAGGCATTGGTTGTTATCTCACCGGATTGCACACTTTAAAAATCAAGGAAACGGACCGATTAGTGGCGTTGAAAACAGAGCTTGAGAAATTTGGAGCAAAAGTTGAAATAACCGATAATTCTTTACGCTTGCAGCCATCAACCAAAATTGTTGAAAACGTAAGGGTTGCTACTTATCATGATCACAGAATGGCGATGGCATTTGCACCATTAGCATTAAAAACGAATCTTCAGATCGAGGATGCGATGGTAGTTTCAAAATCCTATCCTACGTTTTGGGAGGATCTTAAAGCCATCGGATTTGATTTGTTAAAATAATAAACCGCCATTTACTTGACAACGCCTACTTTGAGGTCGTATATTTGCATTCCGAAATTTTTTATGCTTATTGCCACTTTTGATAAAGGATTTGTAAAACCTGCAAGAAATGTAAGATTGAGGTTAGCGTATAAAAAAAGTTCGCGAAATCTATCATTAGATAGAGCTAATCATTAAAAACAATTAAATAGAAACAGATGAAATTATCACACTTTGGTTTTAAACTTCCTGAAGAATTATTAGCTGAATATCCGGCCGAAAACAGAGACGAAGCGCGTTTGATGGTCTTGGACAGAAAGAAGCAGACGATTGAACACCGATTATTCAAGGATATTCTTGATTATTTTGATGAGGGCGATGTGATGATACTTAATAACACTAAAGTTTTTCCGGCACGTCTTTACGGAAATAAAGAAAAAACAGGAGCTCGTATTGAAGTATTTTTGTTGAGAGAACTTAATGAAGAGCAACGACTTTGGGATGTTTTGGTCGATCCGGCACGTAAAATACGTATTGGCAACAAATTGTATTTTGGAGATGATGAAACTCTGGTTGCTGAGGTTATTGATAATACAACATCAAGAGGGCGCACGTTGCGTTTTTTATACGATGGATCGTATAAAGAATTCCGTCAAAAATTGACAGACCTTGGTGAAACGCCACTTCCTAAATATATCAAAAGAGAAGTTGAGCCAGAAGATGAAGAGCGCTACCAAACTATTTTTGCTAAAAAAGAAGGTGCAGTTGCAGCCCCAACAGCAGGTTTGCACTTTTCTAAGCATTTATTAAAACGTTTGGAAATTAAAGGTATTGAATTTGCCGAAGTTACGCTTCATGTTGGTTTAGGAACTTTTAATCCTGTTGAGGTTGAAGATTTGTCCAAACATAAGATGGATAGTGAAGAAGCTTTTGTAACGAAACAAGCCGCTGATATTGTCAATAATGCCAAGGCGCATAAAAAAAGAGTTTGTGCGGTTGGTACAACGGTTATGCGAGCTGTTGAAAGTGCCGTGTCATCCAATGGAACGCTGAACGAATTTTCAGGTTGGACCAATAAATTTATTTTCCCGCCGTATGATTTTAGTATTGCCAATTGTATGATTACTAATTTTCATACACCAAAATCTACTTTATTGATGATGGCTTCTGCTTTTGCAGGTCACGATTTTATAAAGAAAGCTTATGAAGAAGCGGTTAAGGAAAAATACCGTTTTTATACCTATGGCGATGCCATGTTGATTCTTTAAATAAATAATCTATATAGAGCTAAGGCCTCGTCATTATGACGGGGCTTTTTTATTTTCAATTTCTATTTCATTATTGGAACGCAGATGACGCTGATTTTGCTGATTCTCACAGATTTTTTCAGCATAAATTTATAAAACTCTGTGAATCTCCGTGTATCTCAACGAATCTCTGTGAAATGGTAAACTTCAATATCAATTTCAATTTCATCTTCTCCCGATAATTATCGGGATTTCACTACTTTTGCATCTGCAATGGAAACACAAAAAAAAGACATACGGGCATTAAGTAAAGAGCAACTTCGCGAATTTTTTGTTGCTCAGGGCGATAAGGAATTTCGTGGAAATCAGGTGTATGAATGGCTGTGGAGCAAAGGCGCACATAAGTTTGAAGATATGACCAACATCTCCTTACAAACGCGTCAGATGCTGGAAGAACACTTTGTCATCAATCATATTGAAGTCGATCAGATGCAACGTAGTAACGATGGCACTATTAAAAATGCCATTCGTTTGCATGATGGTTTGATTGTAGAATCGGTGTTGATTCCGACAAAAACCCGAACCACTGCCTGTGTATCCTCACAAGTGGGTTGTAGTCTCGACTGTAAGTTCTGTGCTACTGCGAGATTGAAACGCATGCGAAACCTTAATCCTGATGAAATTTTTGACCAAGTCGTCGCTATTGATAAGGAAAGCCGATTGTATTTCAACCGTCCTTTGAGCAATATTGTATTTATGGGCATGGGCGAACCGCTTATGAACTATAATAATGTATTGAAGGCGATTGAAAAAATTACATCTCCCGAAGGCTTGGGAATGTCTCCAAAACGAATTGTCGTGTCAACTTCCGGTGTTCCTAAAATGATCAAGAAAATGGCAGACGACGAGGTGAAATTTGGTCTTGCTGTGTCGTTGCATTCGGCTATTGATGAAATCCGTACTTCAATTATGCCATTTAATGCTACCTTTCCGTTATCCCAATTACGAGAAGCTCTTGAATATTGGTATGCCAAAACAAAAAACACCATTACTTACGAATATGTGGTGTGGGATGGTATTAATGACACTGAAAAAGATGTGGACGCCCTGATTCAATTCTGCAAGTTTGCACCAAGTAAAGTGAATTTAATTGAATATAATCCTATTGATGATGGCGAATTTCAACAAGCTAAAAGTGAAGCGATAGATATGTACATTTCTATGTTGGAAGCTCATAATATTACGGTTACGGTACGACGATCGAGAGGAAAGGATATTGATGCCGCCTGTGGGCAATTGGCTAATAAATCGTAAAAGGAAACTTTTTTATAGGGATTGTTTGGAATATTTCATGAAATTTCGCTTTCTAAATTATAAAATAGCATATCATTTTCATTTTTAGTACGTTTGTCGTACAAACCGCTTGACTTTTACCATTTGAAAATTGACGAACAAATAAAGCAACCCATTGCATACGAAATGGAACTTTTTGAACAAAAGTTCTTACTCTCTATGTCTTCAAAAGTGGCGCTCTTAAATAGAATTACCACTTACATTGTCAACCGAAAAGGCAAACAAATGCGACCTATGTTTGTATTTCTCGTTGCAAAAATTGTGAATAATGGCAATGTTAGTGAACGCACTTACAGAGGTGCGGCTGTTATTGAACTCATTCATACGGCAACTTTAGTGCACGATGATGTGGTGGATGACAGTAACAGGCGTCGTGGATTTTTCTCCATTAACGCCTTGTGGAAAAATAAAATTGCTGTACTGATTGGCGATTATCTACTTTCAAAAGGTTTATTGCTTTCCATTGATAATAACGATTTTGATCTTTTGAAAATCATTTCGGTGGCTGTTCGGGAAATGAGTGAAGGCGAATTGCTCCAAATCGAAAAAGCACGTCAGCTTGATATCACGGAAGCTGTTTATTATGAAATTATCCGTCAAAAAACGGCCACGCTTATTGCAGCTTGTTGTAGTCTTGGTGCGGCATCGGTGAAACCAAATTCGCCGCATGTGGAAACGATGCGCAAGTTTGGTGAACTCATCGGGATGGCATTTCAAATTAAAGACGATTTGTTTGATTACGGCAATGAAGCTATCGGAAAACCAACGGGTATCGACATCAAGGAACAAAAAATGACCTTGCCGTTGATTTATGCGCTCAACAATTCGACTAAAAAAGAAAAAGCTTGGCTCATCAATTCGGTTAAAAAATACAATAAAGACCGAAAGCGGGTTAAAGAAGTCATTGCTTTTGTAAAAAATAAAGGCGGATTGGAATATGCCGTTTCTAAAATGCTGGAATTCCAAAAAGAAGCGTTGTTGTTATTGGATGCTTATCCCGAATCTGAATTTAAAGCTTCACTATTACTTATGGTCAATTATGTGATTGATCGGAAAAAGTAGTTGAGTTATTTACAAACTTCTTTTTATTTTTACTTTTCATTAAAAAAGTATAATCTCTTATTGCATTTAGTTTTCTGAGAATCAAAATTTGAAGTTTTGATTCTACGGATTTCTCAAAAAAATATCAAAATAAATACATCTTCAGGCAACCATTTGTATCACTTTTGCGTCTTTATAATTAGAAGACCTAACAAACCAACTTTTGAAAGTTATTCAATTACATAACAACAATGTGGAGCTTATAAAAAAAGCATCTAAAAACAATCGTAAAGCACAACACATGCTTTATGAAACCCATGCGCCAAAAATGCTGAGTGTTTGCCGTTATTATGTAAAAGATCTTCAAAAAGCAGAAGAGGTGATGTTGAATGGGTTTTTCAAAGCGTTTACAAATCTGTCAAATTTTAAAAATGAAGGCAGTTTTGAAGGTTGGCTAAGAAAAATAATGGTCAGGGAAGCCATCTCATTCTTAAGACAAGAAAAGAAGATTGAGTTTTCGGTTGAAGATTTTGAAGTTAATCCTGAACCGACCAATAACATCCAATCGTCAATGGAGGTGAATGAGATTCAGTTTTATATTGATGAATTGCCAGAAGGTTATAAAATGGTGTTTGTGATGTATGTGATTGAAGGCTATAAACATCATGAAATTGCAAGTTTGCTGAATATTAATGAAGGCACTTCAAAATCGCAATTATATAAAGCCAGACAGCTTTTGCAAGAAAAGATAAATAAGTCGAACACTATAAATACTGCAACAGATGCAATGGGAAAATAACATAAAGAAAACGCTGGAAAAGCGCCGTATTGAGCCTTCGGCAGCGTCATGGGATAGTTTGGCAAACCGATTGGATGTTGCGGATAAAAAGAAAAATAAAATGCCGTTTTGGTGGATGGGTATTGCCGCTAGTTTGATTGGTGTTTTATTGATAACCAATGTGTTTTTTAAGGATAATCCAGCGGATTCTCAAAAACCAGTTATTGTAGATGTCCAAAAACCAGTTGATAAAAAACTGCTAACGGAACCTGCGTCAGGGCAACATTTGGCAACTGAATCGGAAACTGTTAAAAATGTAGAAATGACTGAAAAAGAAACCTCCATAAACCAATTTATAAAAGACAAAAACACTTTGGATTTGGCAACTCCAATACAATCTACAATTGCAAAAAATGAAAAAATAGCACCATCGGAACAGATAGAATTAGAAGTGGAAAAGCAATCGTTTGAAGATGAAAAAGTTTCAGAAATCGTAGCACAGATCAATGAAATAAAAAGCCAAGGGCAAACCGTAACTGATGCCGATATTGAAGCACTCTTGCTTAAAGCGCAAAAAGAAATTACTTTTCAAAGTGTTTTAAAAGAAAGCACAATGACTGTGGACGCCAACAGTTTGTTGCAAGATGTGGAAGCTGAGCTACAGCAATCCTTTAGAAATAAAATATTTGAAGCTCTTAAAAACAGTTACGAAACGGTAAAAACTGCTGTTGCCGAACGAAATAATTAAATAAGGCCTGCGCAGACAGGCATCTTAGTACTCAAAGTAAAATCATCAATCAAAAATCGAACATTATGAACACAATTACAAAAATCATTGTGCTGGCAAGCTTATGCTTAATTATTGGTAAAGCCAGCGCGCAGGACACGATTCAAAAACCTGTTAATCATTACAAAATCGAGAACCTAAAGCAATTAAGGGAAACCATTGCTACAGAAGAAAAAGCCATGTTGAAAGCTGAAGTAGAGGCGATTAATCAGCGTCTCGAAAAAGGTGAAATCACTCAAGAAAAGGCAGAAACCTTAAAGCAAGAAATGGCCAAAAAAAGAGCATTGAACATCGAAAACAGAATGATTATTATTGATAATGAAATCGCGCTTTTGCAACGCAATGATGAGAATTATAAATGGGGAACTGAAAATCAAAGTCAAATAGAATTGAACATTGGTTCTCTAACAGGAATCAACGTTAAGAGTCGAAACAAAGTTCCTAAATATGATATCCGAACTTACAGCGATTGGATATTTGCCATAGGATTCAATAATACACTTATTGATGGACAAAGTTTGGACGATTCACCTTATAAAATTGGAGGTTCAGGTTTTGTGGAATTGGGCTGGATATGGCAAACCCGACTTTTAGAAAATTCAAATTTTGTTAGGGTTAATTACGGATTGTCATTGCAGTGGAATAAGTTGTCCATAAAAGATAATCTTTATTTTGTGGACCATGGCAGTGAAACGACGCTCGAAGAATTTCCGTTGCATTTAAAGAAAGCGAAATTTAGAACCACGAGTTTGGTTGTCCCTTTACATTTTGAGTTTGGTCCATCAAAAGTGAAACAGTATGACAATCGTATTAGATATAGTACTAGGAATCAATTTAAAATTGGTGTTGGTGGTTTTGCCGGAGTTAATCTAAGCACGCAACAAAAATTGAAATACCATGAAAATGGAAGTAATCAAAAAGATAAAATGAAAGTGGATTACAACACAACCAATTTTGTGTATGGATTGAGCGGTTATATTGGCGTTGGCGATTTTAGTGTTTATGCCAAATATAATTTGAATGATTTGTTTAAAGATCAACCAGTGGCTCAGCATAATATTTCTTTAGGATTGCGCTGGGATCTTTAACAGATAAATGAAAAATAGAATTAATTAAAAGTGTTAGTCAAAAAGGGGCGTTGAAGATTTTTCAGCGCCCTTTTTAATTATAATTAGAAATCGTGTTATTCGTTTCTATATTTAACCATGATATCTTTAAACAATTCGGCGGTTGTGGGCGGCGTATAAGAAATGGCATTGGCCCCAGATTCGATAGCCAGTTGAATGGTGTCATCTGTTTTTCCGCTTGTTGCAATTATGGCAACATCGCTATCAATATCTCTTATTTTTTTAATGATATCTGAAGTTTTTGCGGCACCGGAAACATTAAAAATATCAACGCCAGCAGCAATACGCCCTTCAATATCATCTTTTTCAGAAACTACCGTAATGACAACAGGAATATCTGTTTTTTCTTTTAATCTTTTTATCAAATCATTCGGCGTAGGCTTGTTTAAAACCACGCCCAATGCCCCTTGAAATTCGGCGTGAATCGCAAGTCCAATAGATCGGTCGCCAGTGGTAATGCCACCACCAACGCCACAAAAGATAGGCTTGTCTGCGGCCAAAATTAACGCTTGCGAAATCATGGGTTGCGGCGTAAACGGATATACTGCAATTATGGCATTGGCATTCGTGTTTCTGATAATGGCTACGTCGGTACTAAATAAAAACGATTTTAGAAGTTGTCCAAAAACCTGGATTCCCGAACACGTATTAATGATTTCGGGTACTTCTACAATATTGTTCCTTAACCGACTTGTAAAACGTGGTATTTTTTTCATAGATTAATCTTATTAGTTCTAAAAAACGATGGTACTGTAAATTTACAGTATCATCTAAAACTTCAGTATTTTTTGTCTGATAATATAATATGGATACCACTTAAATATTGGTTAAACCTACCGAAATATAAGCCTAAGATGTCATATGTTTATGTATTTTTACGAAAAATAATTCCAAAGTTTTGATTTCAAGAAGGACCATAGATCAAGTATTTGAAACCGCTCGTGTTGAAGAGGTCATTGGCGATTTTGTCAATCTAAAAAAAGCAGGCAGTAATTACAAAGGGTTGAGCCCGTTCAGTGATGAGCGCTCGCCAAGTTTTGTGGTGAGTCCTGTAAAGCAGATTTGGAAAGATTTTAGTAGTGGCAAAGGAGGCAATGCTGTGACCTTTATTATGGAGCATGAGCATTTTACCTATCCTGAAGCCATTAGATATCTTGCCAAAAAATACAATATTGAAATAGAAGAAACCGAACAAACCAATGAGCAGAAAGAAGAAGCCAATGAGCGCGAAAGTCTTTTTTTGGTGAATGAGTTTGCCAGTAAATATTTTCAAAAAACACTGCATCATACGGAGCTTGGAAAAGCAATAGGACTCAGTTATTTTAAGGAACGTGGTTTTACGACGGAAACCATCAAAACTTATAATTTAGGTTATGCGCTTGACGAATGGCGCGCTTTTACTGATGAAGCCTTGAGCAAAGGTTATAAATTGGAGTTTCTTGAAAAAACCGGATTGACCATCGTTAAGGACGATAAACGTTTTGATCGTTTTAAAGGTCGTGTTTTATTTCCCATTCATAGTATGAGCGGTCGTGTTTTGGGTTTTGGAGGTCGGATTTTGGGAGCTGACAAAAAAGCGGCTAAATATCTCAATTCACCTGAAAGTGAAGTCTATCATAAAAGTAAGATTCTGTATGGCTTATTTCATGCCAAACAAGCCATCGCCAAAGAAGATAATTGCTATTTGGTGGAAGGTTATACCGATGTGATCCAATTTCATCAAACAGGAGTGAAAAACGTGGTGGCTTCTTCTGGAACGGCATTGTCGCCCGAGCAAATTCGATTAATCAACCGATTGACAAAAAATATTACAGTGCTTTTTGATGGTGATGCCGCTGGCCTTCGTGCTTCGGTAAGAGGTATTGATTTGATTTTGGAGCAAGGCATGAATGTCAAAGTATGTTCTTTTCCACAAGGTGAAGATCCCGATAGTTTTGCAAGGCAAAATACTTTTGAAGAGTTGACCACGTATCTTCAAGAAAATGCCAAGGATTTTATTCAATTTAAAGCGTCTTTATTAGTTGAAGATGCTAAGAATGATCCGATAAAAAAGGCCGATACTATTAGAGAAATTGTGCATAGTATTTCAAAAATTCCTGATCCTATTAAACGAGAAATCTATGTTAGGGAATGCTCTAACATTATGGATATCAGTGAGCAGGTTTTGTTTACTACCTTGGCGCAAATCAATAAAAAGGAAATTCAGGAAGCCAGCAAGCAAGCGGCAACCGAGCAAAAAGCCTTTGAAGTTATACGGCCGGAGACCTCTGCAAAACGTGTTGACCATCAATATGAACTGGAGTTGAAAATCATCGAAATTTTATTGCTATATGGTAATGAAACAGAGGATTTTGAAGACCTGGTAATGACAGAAGATGAAAAAACGGGCGATTTGAAAATGGAGCCTATCATCCAAAGGGCTAGGGTTTTTGAGAAAATTTATCTCGATTTGCAAGAAGATGAAATGCAATTTTCTAACGAGCGTTTTAGAAGCTTATACTCCATAATTATTGAAGCTCTGCATCAGGCCAAAGATTTTCAGTTAAAGGATTTTATCAATTCACTTGACCAAGATATGGCGAATGAGGTCACTACTATTTTGATGAATGATGAACGTTATGTTTTACACGACTGGGAAAGAAATCATATTATTCCTAAAGATAAAAACAAGACCATAGCCCAATTGGTCACTCAAACCATTTTGAGTTTGCGCTGTTTTTTAATTGACCAAAAAGTGGTAGAATATCAAAATGAAACGATAAAACCCAATGTCAATACCATTGCGGTTATGGAAGATGTAAGAGATTACTTGAAATTAAAAACCCTGTTGTCCAAAAAACTGGGGAAAGTGGTAGGCAGCAAAATTTAGATACTGCCTGTATGTTCTGCCTGATGGATTAAATCTACTAAATTGGTGACGTTAAGTTTTTTGAAAAGTCGTGCTTTGTAGGTGCTGACGGTTTTTTCATTAATAGCAAGTTCTTGGGCAATTTCTTTGTTTTTCTTGCCAGAAGACAAAAGTTTTAAAACTTCGACTTCTCTTGTAGAAAGGCGTTTGTAGAGATTTGTTTTGCTGTTCCGCGTATCTTCATAATTTAAGTGTTTGGCCATAGCTTCACTCAAATAAATTCCACCACCATAAACTTTTAAAATCGCTTCTCTAATGGTTTTTACATCAACTGTTTTTGAAAGATATCCAGCGGCACCAGCTTTGATGGAACTAATGGCATAAATTTCTTCAGGTTGATGGCTGAACATAATGATTTTTAAATTTTGATTGTCCTTTTTGATGGCTCTTATGGCAGTAATGCCGTTGAGTTCCGGCAAATCTATTTCGGATATGATGACATCTACCGGGAAGCGCCTTATAAATTCAAAGATTTCAATGCCACTACCAATGGTGCCAACAACTTTAATTTCCGGATCCGTTTCAAAAAGAAGTTTTAGTCCTGCCCTGACAATAGGATGATAATCTACAACCAACACTTTTATCATAACGCTATATTATTAGAAAAGTTAGAAAATGTATGTGATCCGCTAAGTTCTTGATTGTGGAAGGCACTACGTAAAAGTATAAAAAAAAGATGTAACTCAATACATTTCCATCAATTTTCGATCGATTTCAATTTGAAAATTAAGTTATTTAAATTTTTTTGGAATTTCACATATGGGTATTGGCCGCATTTTGTGTTGGTTATTTCTGTTTAGTCTTGTAAATAATTCAAAAACAGTGCGTTCCCTACCTTCAAAATCGTCTGCCGTTTTGCCGTTTTCTTTCATGTTCATGGCCCATTCCAATTCAGGATAAGTAGCGCCAATTTGGTCTTCATCGCTTCGGTCATCGCCAAAAAGGCCGTCACTCGGTACAGCATTTATTATAGATGGAACAATACCCAATGCTTTTGCAATGGTGTAAACTTCGGTTTTCATCAAATCGGCTATGGGATTAATATCCACACCGCCGTCACCATATTTTGTATAAAACCCAATGCCAAAATCCTCGATTTTATTTCCTGTTCCTGCAACTAGTAATCCTTTTAATCCTGCATAATAATACAGTGTGGTCATTCGTAAACGGGCACGGGTATTGGCCAATGCCAAATCAACAACGTTTTGTTTTTTTGTTGAGGTTACCTGAGTTTTAAATTCTTCAAAAACAGGAGTTAAATCGACCAATTGATCACTAACGTTCGTGAAATTTGTTTTGAGATGATGGATGTGTTCTTGCCCACGCGATACATGACTTTCTGGTTGATGGATGGGCATTTCGATGCATAAAACGTCCAAACCTGTTTTAGCGCATAACATGGAAGTTACTGCCGAATCAATGCCGCCAGAAATACCGATAACAAAACCCTTTGATTTGGCATTTATGGCATATTGCTTTAACCAGTTTACAATATGGTCAATAACTTTTTCTGTATGCATTTTATGGAATATTTATGACAAAGAATACTACCTTTGTGCTACAAAAATAAAGTAATCACCGAAGTAATAAAAATTTAGACCTTTAAAAATACGTTATGAAAAATGTTGGTTTTCTAATTGTCCTTTTACTTTTTTTTAATGCTTGTAAAAAAGATAATCAGCTTGAGAAAGAAATCTCCAAAATTGATGTCGATGTAACTATTGAGCGTTTTGATCTGTCCTTTGCCGATGCTAAACCTTCCGATTTGCCTAAGTTGAAATCCGCTTATCCATTTTTGTTCTCAGAACGCATTAATGATTCGGTATGGATTGATCGGATGAATGACACGTTGCAGCAAGAACTGTCTAGTGAGGTCAGAAAAACCTTTTCTAATTTTGAGGCTGTAAAACATGATATCCAAGGACTTTTTCAGCATTTAAAATATTATGACAAAACCTTTCAGGTACCTCGCATTATCACGGTAACTTCGGATGTGGATTATCGCAATAAAACCATTGTTACCGATACGATTGTATTGATTGCCTTGGATACGTATTTGGGTCCGGAACATCATTTTTATGAAGGCATTCAGCGGTTTTTGACTTTAAAAATGGATAAATCACTTATTGTAAGTGATTTGGCTGCCGATTATTCAGAAAAATATATCTCTCAAAACCATCCAAAAACGCTTTTGGATGATATGATTTATTTTGGAAAACAATTATATTTTAAGGATAAGATGATTCCTTTTAAAACCGATGCCGAAAAAATTGGATATACCCAAGCGCAATTGGAATGGATAAAAGAAAATGAAAGTGAAGTATGGCGCTATTTTATTGAGCGCGAACTCTTGTTTAGTACGGACAACAGTTTGGCCGGTCGTTTTATCAATGAAGCGCCTTTTAGTAAATTTTATTTGGAACTTGATGCCGAGTCACCAGATAGAATTGGACAATATATGGGTTGGCAAATTGTGCGATCGTACATGGATAACAATGAAGTCAACTTCATGGATATGTTGAAGCTGAATGCTGATGAAATTTTTAATAAATCTAAATTTAAACCACGAAAATAATGTCAAATACTATAAAATCTACTATAGAATTAAATGTTGAGTTGGATGCCAATCGGATTCCTGAAAAGCTGAGCTGGACGGCTCAAGATGGCGGTATCAATAATGAAGAAGCCAAGGCGATGATGCTATCTGTATGGGATAGTGAAGCACAAGAAACTTTGCGTATTGACCTTTGGACCAAAGATATGCCGGTTGATGAAATGAAATTGTTTTTTCATCAAACATTGGTCGAAATGAGCAATACCTTTTTGCGTGCTACCGACGATGAAAAAATGGCGGCGACCATGCATGATTTTTGCGATTATTTTGCCGAAAAATTAGAGCTCAAAAAATAATCTCGAACCTGCAAGGTTTTTCAAACCTTGTAGGTTTAATTTTCAAACCTTGTAGGTTTTAAAAGCCAAAAAAAATGCGAAAACTCCTTTATGTTTTAATTCTGGTCTTATTTGTATTGTTCGGATATCGCTATTTTTTTAACGATAAGGAACAAACCATTCTGCATGAAAATTCGGCACTTATCCAGGAGCAAATCAGGAATGTGAGTAAGTTGGTGGTTACTGAAGGACATTTCAGTCAGGTATTTTCGTATAAAAACTCGAAAGCTATTTTTGCCAATTTGGTCAATGTTGAAAAGAAAGCGTTGGTAGTCGTGAATGCCGATGTTACAGTTTCTTATGATTTGAGCCAGATTGAATATGAACTTGATGAAAGTACTAAAACCCTGCGGATTTTAAACATTCCAAAGGAAGAAATCAAAATTAGTCCCGATTTTGAATATTATGATGTTACTGCCGATTTCTTCAATCCGTTTAACGCAGAAGATTATAATAAGATCAAAGATAAAGTGAATGCTCAATTGATGAAAAAGATAGAAGCTTCCAATTTAAAAAGCAATGCCCAAAACAGATTGATCAGTGAATTGTCAAAGTTTTATATTTTAACAAGTTCATTGGGATGGACCCTTCAATATGAAGGTAATTCCATAAAATCATCTGACGATCTACAGCATATAAAATTGTAGGTTTTAAAGCCGCCTTAATTCCAGGTCTACACCAATCAAAATCCTGAGGATTTAGGAGGGGATTTTATTCTGTAAACTCATCCATCCACCGCCGTTCAGGGCTTGTATATTATTGGAGTTCAAAATCCGTGCAGCCTGTGCAGAACGTGCGCCGCTTGCACAACATGTAATGACGGGTTTGTTCATCTTTTTTACTTTCTCCAATTGATTTCTTAATTGGTCCAACGGAATATGTTTGGCATTTTTGATATGACCGTTATCCCATTCGCTTTTGGTTCTGACATCTAAAATGATGGCATCTTTATCTAAAAACTCTTGAATGCGTTTCTTTTTATCGCCGAATAAAAAATCGAAAATTCCCATTGCTTATTTTTGTTTAAATTTACGAATAATTCAACAAACCATACACTTTGAATGTCGTAAATACCCGTCGGGACGAAATTATAAAAACAGCTGCAAAACTTTTTAAAGAAAAAGGGTATAGTGCTGTAACCATGCGCGATTTGGCAACGGCTATGGGCATAAAAGCAGCCAGTTTGTACAATCATATTCATTCCAAACAAGATATTTTAAAGGAAATCATTATTTCGCTAGCCGAAGAGTTTACCCATGGCATGGAAATCATTAAAACTTCGGATAATAACAGCATCCAAAAGTTGAATCTCATTATTGCCCTTCATGTGGATATTACAACCAATAACACGTACGGTATGGCATCGCTGAATAACGATTGGATGCATCTTGAAGAGCAATTGGAGTATTATTTGAAGTTGCGAAAAAATTATGAGCAGGATTTTTTGAACATTGTCAAATCAGGAATTTCAAGCAATGAAATTATCGATTCAAATCCAGAAATCATTATGTTTTCTGTACTTTCCACCTTGCGTTCTCTGTATTTGTGGATTCCAAAAAAGGACGAATTGAACGCCAAGGATCTTGCACAAAATCTAACCAACGTGCTAATCTACGGAATTAACAAATAGTTTATAATAAATTTTGTAAATTTGCTCACTAGACTAACGCTTGTTAGTTTCTGATCTGCAAGAATTAGTTTATAGCCTGTAAGGTTTTAAAGCTGACCTGCAAGGTTTACTTACTTCGCTGCGTGAGATCGCTTCGCTAAGTTTTACAACCTTGTAGGTCTAAACCTTGTAAGTTTAAATTTTTGAAGTTTAGAAAAACATAATCTTATAAATAATTATATAGGATTTACAAATATTAACAATGAGTCACCTGTCTTTGCAGGCACTATTATGGCGAAATTCTACAAGCTCACAGTGGCAGATATTTATAAGGAAACAAAAGATTGCATGGTCATTGCTTTTGAAGTTCCCGATAAACTCAAAGAAAAATTTGGATACAAGCAAGGGCAACATCTTACGTTGAGAAAGGAAATTAACGGCGAAGATATTCGGCGGAATTATTCCTTATGTTCAAGTCCGTTGGACAACGAATGGAAAGTGGCGGTAAAAACCATTCGCGACGGCGTATTTTCAAATTACGTTTTCAACACCTTAAAAAAAGGCGATACGCTTGAAGTGATGCCACCGCATGGCGAATTCACAGTAAATGTAAATGCTGGTGCACATAACAATTACATTGCATTTGCTGCAGGAAGTGGAATTACACCTTTAATATCCATTATTAAAACCCATTTGCTCAAAGAACCAAACAGTACCTTCAAATTGTTTTATTTGAACCGGACTGTAAAATCCATTATCTTTAAAGAAGAAATAGAACAGCTTAAAAATGAGTTTTTTGACAGGTTTCAAGTGTTTTATTTTTTAACAAAAGAGCATCGTGACATTCCGTTTTTGAACGGGCGATTTGATAAGGAAAAATTAGCAATACTGACAAAAACATTCATTGATATTCCTGATACACACCATGCTTTTATTTGCGGACCAAAAGATATGATTTTTTTGATTCGTGATGAATTGCTAGCTGCCGGAATGCCAAAGGACAGTATTCATTATGA
>NZ_DATJCY010000241.1:0-15856 GCF_035577925.1 Gelidibacter sp.
TAAATCCGCCGTTGGTACCTTCGCTATAATCTACCGTATCAACTTTCCATCCTCTGCTTTCACAATATTTAGTGTACATTCTAAATAAGTCGCCGGCAAAAATACTTGCCTCATCACCACCTGTTCCTGCGCGAAGCTCAATAATCGCGTTTTTACTATCTTCGGGATCTTTTGGGATCAACATAAACCTGATTTCATCTTCCAATTTTGGAATGCGCTCTTTTGCCTCTTCATATTGCATTTTGGCCATTTCAACCATTTCCGCATCGCTGCCATCATCCAAAATCTCTTCAGCTTCAGCCAAATTGTTAGTCAACTCAATATATTCCTCGCGTTTGTCCACCAACTTTCGCAAATCTTTATATTCTTTATTGAGTTCGATATAACGCTTTTGATCAGAAATAATATCCGGTTGAATGATTAAATCACTAACTTCATCAAAGCGTTGTTTTACTATTTGTAACTTGTCTAACATATAAGGTTTAATTGTGGTGCAAAAGTACAATAATTTCTGAATTTTGAATCGGGAATTTTATTTCTGATTAATGAAAATCATCGTCTTTTAAATTTTTAGTCCCGATTCAGAACTATCAGATTAGATTGGTATTAAAAACTAAAAATCAAAAAAAAATCGTTTCAACACTATGATTCACCGTCTGGAAGCCATTGTCTTATTTTATAAGCCGTACTTTTTATGGTCCATGGCAGTCACTATTTTGATAATTATTTTCAGTCCTTACATTTTAACCTGCATTACCACAAAACTTCTTTTAACCATATTTATCTGGTATTATACAAATGAAACTAGCTCCAAGCGCAAATTGGTTTTTTATAAGAATTTAGGAATTTCTACACGGGAATTATTCTTAGCAGTTTTTTTGATTGATACATTAATATCTATTACCGTTCTACTGATAATTAAAGCATTTATATGATAATTGAACTGGATAATGTAGAGTTATATTTTAATGACAAACGAGTTTTAAACGGCGTTTATTTAAAACTTGAAACCGGCAAAGTTGTTGGTCTTTTAGGAAGAAATGGAAGTGGAAAAAGCTGTTTGCTGCAAATACTTTTTGGAGCCTTACAACCAAAATACAAGCTTATTAGGATTGATGGGCAAGCAATACAAAAACCTCTTTATTACCTAAAGATTATATCTTACCTACCACAGCTGCATTTTACGCCCAACCATTTAAAAATTAAAACACTCTTTTATCTTCTACAATTGGACTGGGAGGATTTCACAAATCATTTTGAAAATTTTTCTACATATTATCACATGAAATTAAATAATCTTTCAGGAGGCGAACGTCGTGTAATCGAAACGTACGCCGTTTTAAAACAGAAAGGAAAGATTGTTTTATTGGACGAACCTTTTTCCAATATTGCTCCTTTATACATTGAAAAAATAAAAAGTTTAATAACATCAGAAAAATCACAAAAAGCAATTTTGATCACCGATCATTATTATAAAGATGTTATCGATATCTGCGATACACTTTATCTTTTAAATAATGGTTGCACGAAACAAATTAAGCATTCAAAAGAACTCGAAACTTATAATTATCTTAATGTTGATACTATATAAAAAAAGAAGGCCAAAAAAGCCTTCTTTTTACATTCATTATCAATATATTACCCGCATTTTGAAGATCCGCAATCCTTACAGGTTAAGCAACCTTCCTGATAAATTAGATTTTCGGATTTACAAGCACTGCACGATTGCCCTTTAACTTGCGTTCCATCTTCAACATAACGTTTTAATGCTCTGGCTACACCATTTTTCCAGGTATTAATGGATTCACTATCCAATTGCAAACTGTTGATCAAATCCACAACTTTGTCTATTGGCATCCCATATCGTAATGTACTTGAAATCATTTTGGCATAATTCCAGTATTCTGGATTAAATTTATGAGACAAGCCTTCAATGGTCGTTTTGTAACCTCTTATATTGGTATATTGAAAATCATAGCGCGAAGTACCATCTTCATTTCTGTTTTTAATAATCAATCCTTCATTTGCCCAACGCGGAATCAAAATACCATCTTCATCATCTGCAAGACCGGTAAAAATTTCATAGGGTCTGCCATCGATCAATCCGATAAACGCAATCCATTTTTCTTTGTTATTTTGAAATCTCACCACATCAGCTTGCAATATTTGTGGACGCTTGGTGGGAAATGCAGTTAAGGTTTCCAACTCATCTTCCTTCTTCTCATCATTAGAAATCAATACTCCAGAGCGCGACCCGTCACGATACACGGTAACCCCTTTACAACCGGCTTCCCAAGCTTCCATATATAATTGGCCAACTAATTCTTCGGTCGCATCATTTGGAAGATTAATCGTAACACTGATAGAATGGTCCACCCATTTTTGAACAGCCCCCTGCATAGATACTTTGCTCATCCAATCTACATCATTGGACGTGGCTTTATAATAAGGTGATTTTTTAATCAAAGCATCCAGTTCCTTTTGGTCGTAGTTTTTATCAAGATCAAGACCGTTAACTTCCATCCATTGTTTAAATCGGTGATGGAACACCACATATTCTTCCCAAGAATCGCCTACCTCATCTACAAAATCTACACGCACATCCTTGTCATTAGGATTTACCTTACGGCGTCTTTTATAAACCGGCATAAAAACAGGCTCAATCCCAGAGGACGTTTGCGTCATTAAACTCGTGGTCCCAGTTGGCGCAATGGTCAATAAAGCAATATTGCGCCGGCCATATTCAGACATCGCATAATATAATTCTTCATCTGCAGCTTTTAAACGCTGAATAAAAGGATTATTTTTTTCTCGTTCAATATCAAAAACCTTAAATGCACCGCGCTCCTTAGCCAAATAAACCGATGCACGATATGCGGCCAATGCCAAGGTTTTATGAACTTCTACTGAAAATTCATTTCCTTTTTCACTACCATATCGGATACCCAAAGCGGCAAGCATATCGCC
The DNA here is from genome assembly GCF_035577925.1 of Gelidibacter sp. Taxonomy (GTDB): domain Bacteria; phylum Bacteroidota; class Bacteroidia; order Flavobacteriales; family Flavobacteriaceae; genus Gelidibacter. The sequence continues at coordinate 2,968 of NZ_DATJCY010000241.1, forward strand.
TTCTGCTGTAATTCCAACGCCTGTTCTTCTACCCTCTTGAGCTTTTGTTCTAATATTCACCCATAGATTTCTTTCAATAGATTTAACATCTTCTCCTTCAGGATCGGCATCAATTTTTTGTAGAATAACATCGATTTTCTCCAATTCCAAATCAATGATATCATCCATAATTCGCTGTGCTGCTGTCACATGCTTTTTAAACAACTCGAAATTGAAATAAGCTTCTTTTGTAAAAGGTTTTTCTACATATGAAAATAAATTGATGGCCAATAAGCGGCAAGAATCATATGGACATAACGGGATTTCACCACATGGATTGGTGGAAATGGTTTTATATCCCAAATCGGCGTAACAATCCGGAACCGATTCATTAATAATAGTGTCCCAGAATAAAATGCCAGGTTCTGCTGATTTCCAAGCATTATGTACAATTTTTTTCCAAATGCCATTAGCATCAATAGTTTTTGAAAACTTAGGATTATCACTAAAAATCGGATATTTTTGGGTGTACTGACCATTTGTTTTCACGGCTTCCATAAAGTTGTCATCGATCCTTACAGAAACATTGGCACCAGTCACTTTACCTTGCTCCAATTTAGCATCAATAAAATCTTCAGAATCTGGATGATTGATAGAAACAGATAACATCAATGCACCACGACGACCATCTTGTGCAACTTCTCTAGTAGAATTGGAATAACGCTCCATAAACGGCACAATTCCTGTAGAAGTTAATGCAGAATTCTTGACCGGAGAGCTTTTTGGACGAATGTGCGACAAATCATGCCCTACTCCACCGCGACGTTTCATTAACTGAACTTGCTCCTGGTCAATTTTCATAATTCCTCCATAAGAATCTGAATCTCCAGAATTACCAATCACAAAACAATTAGAAAGTGAAGCAATCTGATACGGATTGCCAATACCGGCCATCGGGCTACCTTGTGGCACGATATATTTAAAATCTTTGATAAGATCAAAAATCTCTTGTTCTGACATGGCATTTTCGTATTTCGCCTCAATTCGTGCAATTTCTTTTGCAATGCGACGATGCATATCATTGGGTGTCGATTCGTAAATATTACCATCCGAATCTTTCAGGGCATATTTATTTAGCCAAACACGAGCGGCTAAATCATCACCATTAAAATAATCAAGGGCAAAATCAAAAGCTTCTTGTTGTGTATAAATCTTGGTAGAAGCTGTGAGGGTATCAACTTTCATGGAGTTTATGCTTTATGGTTTTTTACATTATTTTTTGAAAGCATAAAGAAACAAAAAATAAACAACATTAAAAACCACTTAAACCACAGAGTTAACAATAAAACAGGCTTTAATTATTGATTATCAGTGTTTTAAATATTTATCAACATTAAAAAGTTGACAAATTTATTTTACAATAAAACAATCTGAAATCCTAAAAATTAATAGCAACACCAACACCAAGGAGTTGTTTCCACTGGACTCTTGCGCCGTTTTCGATGAATTCTCCCGCAACATCAGTAGGGGTTGAAATCTTGATATCATCATCATATCGAAGATGTGAGGTCAAGATAGCTCTGACAAATTGATTGACTTTAAATTCAAAATTCACAAGCCAATCCACATCCACATTTCCAAAACTTTTAATATAATCGGTATATAAATTAAGTTTGGTTGAGATTTTTATGTTTTCGAACATTTCTGTTTCAAAAAAATGCGTGACCAAAATTCCAACTTCATTTTTCACTTTTTGACCATTTTTTATCAGATTTCCATCAAGATCATAAATCCCAGGCTCCACACCAAAAGAACCTTTATTGGCCAATGTTTCATCCAAAACGAAAGTTGTTTTGACCGTTAATGGTGAAAAATAGAAGGAAAATTTCTCCAAATCTTTGCCATATTCGGCTCCACCACCTATAAACATATATCCCGGTGCCATAAATTTAGAAATAGAATTGTCTTTATTAGGATAATTATAGCCATTGGTAAATTGCGACTTAAAATTAAAATGTGCTGAAAAAAACCAATTGGTCAAAGAATCTTTTCGATAGCCCATATTAGAACTGATTTCAAGAATATCCTCAGTTTTTCGCATTCCTTGACTTTCCTGCTTGTTTACGCCATACCGAATGTCACCTTTGCTTTTCCAATAAAAATTTTCGTTGGTATAATTTAATGTAGAGGATACTCCCAAAAGCCCAGAAATAGAATTACTACCACCCGCGTTCCAGTTAACAAAAGTCACTTCACTAACATCAATACTGGCTTTATTGGCTTGTGTCCATTTTGATTTTTTAACAACAGGTAACGAATCGGCTTTAACATTTGCCGTTTGACCGAACGAAAACTGGCATATTAAAAGCATGCCTATTCCTAAAATTTTTCTCATTAAAATAGTTGGTTAAGGGTTTAGATTGAATTAATATACAAACTCTCCAAATTCACTTTTAATAGTCAACTGCTTTGTACTTGAAGCTTCTACCCTGCCTATGACCTGTGCATCTACATTAAAAGATTTTGAAATTGAAATCAAATCTTCAGCTATAGCTGGCGATACATAAAGCTCCATACGATGCCCACAGTTAAACACTTGGTACATTTCCTTCCAATTGGTATTGGACTGTTCTTGGATTAATTTGAACAACGGAGGAATTGGGAATAAATTATCTTTAATGATATGCAGATTATCAATAAAGTGAAGAATTTTGGTTTGGGCACCACCACTACAATGCACCATTCCATGGATATCATCAGCATTATATTTTGATAAAATTTTACTGATGATTGGCGCATAAGTACGTGTTGGCGAAAGCACTAACTTCCCAGCGTCAATAGGAGAACCCTCAACGGCATCGGTCAATTTTACCTTACCCGAATACACCAAATGCTCTGGAACAGCCGCATCAAAGCTTTCTGGGAATTTTTCGGCCAAATATTTATGAAATACATCGTGTCGCGCAGAAGTAAGACCATTACTGCCCATTCCGCCATTATACTCATTCTCATAAGTTGCCTGTCCTGAAGAGGATAAGCCTACAATAACATCACCAGGCCTAATATTAGCATTATCAATAACATCGGAGCGTTTCATCCGCGCTGTAACTGTAGAATCAACAATAATCGTGCGGACCAAATCGCCCACATCAGCGGTTTCACCACCTGTAGAATGTATAGTTACCCCGAAGGATTTAAGTTCTTCAATCAATTCTTCCATGCCATTTATAATAGCAGCAATCACTTCGCCAGGAATTAAATTTTTATTCCTACCAATAGTTGAAGACAACATTATATTACTGGTCGCTCCAACGCACAATAAATCATCGATGTTCATGATCAAGGCATCTTGCGAAATCCCTTTCCAAACGGAAATATCCCCAGTTTCCTTCCAGTACATATAGGCCAATGATGACTTTGTACCAGCACCATCGGCATGCATAATCAAACAATACTCATCGTCATTGGTGAGATAATCAGGAACAATTTTACAAAATGCTTGCGGAAACAAGCCTTTATCAATGTTTTTAATAGCATTGTGCACATCTTCTTTTGAAGCTGAAACACCCCGTTGTGCATATCTTTTACTTACGTCTTGACTCATAACTTTAATTGGATGCACAAAAATAAGGATTGTATTTTAGTTTTCCTTAATAATCGGATTTGAATTAATAATGGTCGGCACCCCTTTTAAAATCCTTTCTTTCTTATTCTGCCCACCAAAGTAGAAATTGGCACCAAATAAGACACGCCAGTAGGCATCATCAGATGCTCCAAATACGACACCATCAAGCTCATCACTCATAACATAATTGTAGTCGGCCATGATTTTTAAGCCAAAACCTGTGGCAACTATTATTTCGACGCCTCCACCACCCTGAAATTTAGTTGCAGTCTGCACAAAATAGTTAGAGGCATTATACCCACCTCCAGCAAATAAAAATGGAGAAAAACTTTGATATGGAGACGCAACATATTCCAAATTCAGGTCAAAAGACATAAACCCCTCATTATAAACATCTTCAAAAGCGATATTGAATTTGTTATAAGTAAATCCAATATTTAAATGTGGAAACATGAAATGCTTATAGCCAATACGTGACGCAATTTCAAAAATTGGACTGGGCAAATCACCATTAATATTTGACGTTCCCACAGCCAACTCAATCACGTTTACACCTCTTTGGTCATAAAAGAAGGTTTTTTTATAGAAATAATCAGCATCGGCCCGATTGCTTTCTTGTGCCAGAGATTTAAAATGACATAGCATTAAGCCTACCAGGCAAAATGTTTTCACAAAAAGGCATCTACAAATCATTGTTGTTCATTTTGATCATCCAATAAAAACTGAGCTAAAAAACATATAATTTTTAAAGTTATTTTAGATAGATTTTTATTTTTGATAATGCAAATTTAGCGGGCTAAATCAAGTCATCAAAGGTTAAAAGATGCTAAAAAGAGCATAAAAAACTAAGAAAAATAAATACTTTAAAAAAAAATATGCCGTTAAAATCTAAACAGGCTGTAAGCGAAAGCTAAGTAATAAAAAAACTCAGAGAAATCACATTTTGCCTCTTCATAATTTTTTTATTCAAGAAAACAATAGTAACAAAAAAGGACAACTAAATTTTAATTAGATGTCCTTTTTATGTTTTCAAAATACAACCAAAGAAGCAGTACTTTCTATTTAAAACACTCTTAACTAATGACTTACTTAAGACATTTAAATATCTTAAAATTATTCATGAACCAAGAGTACAGTATCTTGTTTTACTGCGGAAGTATCATCTTTAGAATCATCTTGAGAAAACAAATAGGTTGCAAACGCCAAAGCAGCAACGCTCAGAATAAGTTTTTTCATTTTTACAAATATTGATTAATAGCGAGACAAATTTATAAAATTAAGACATTGATTGTAAGTGTTTGAGCAACTATCTTTACGGTTTGTCGAACTTTTCGATTAGTTGCATTTTATCAAGACGAAATACAGTTTTTAACCATAATCAATGCATGGATTTTTACTCTTCCTAAAGGTTCCAACCAATAATGAAATAAAAAACCTCTATTAAAGAGGTTTTTTTGAGAATATTATAAAAAAGATTCAATTTAGTTGGTAAACAACAATTCGCGGTATTTAGTCATTGGCCAAAGTTCATCGTCTACCAATAATTCCAACTTATCACAATGATAGCGAATACTGTCAAACAAAGGCTTTACCTTAAAGCAATAATCATTTGCTTTCAATTCAAAGTCTTCGATAAGATTAGCAGCTCTTCTTTCGTCGGTCATTTTTGTGACATCCGAGTTTATGGCCGAAATATGGGCCGAAATATCTTCGATAAGATTGAGTTGCTCTTGACCAAATTTTTTAAAATCCTTACCATATATTTTTTTCAATCCTTTGACGTTTTTTATCAATCGATTTTGATATTGAACGGCAACAGGAACAATATGATTACGCGCAATATCTCCCAGCACACGGCCTTCAATTTGAATGCGCATGATATAATCTTCCATATCTATCTCATAACGCGCCTCAGATTCCACCCTATTTAAAACCCCCATTCTTTCAAAAAGCTCAATATTTTTTTTAGACACTTTTGCTTTTAAAGCCTCCGGGGCAGTCCTATGATTGCTCAATCCTCGTCGTTCCGCTTCTTTCTCCCAAGCTTTGCCATATCCGTTCCCTTCAAAAAGAATGCGTTTTGATTTTTTGATATAATCTCTCAATACATTAAAAATGGCATCATCCTTTTTCATTTTCTTATTATCAATCAAATCATCTACCTCGATTTTGAAATCTATCAATTGTTTTGCCACAATGGTATTCAAAACGGTCATCGGATTTGCACAATTAGCCGTTGATCCTACTGCTCTAAACTCAAATTTATTACCTGTAAATGCAAAAGGGGAAGTTCTGTTCCTATCTGTATTATCCAATAACACATCTGGTATTTTACCAACAACATTAAGTTTTAGATCAGTTTTTTCTTCTGGCGATAAGATACCGTGGGTCACATTCTCCAACTCATTCAAAACCTTTGTCAATTGCTCCCCAATAAAAACAGACATGATGGCGGGCGGAGCTTCGTTTGCCCCCAAACGATGATCATTACTTGCGGATGCTATAGCAGCACGCAACAACTCTTCATTGTCATTGACTGCCTTAATTGTATTAATGAAAAAAGTTAGAAACTGTAGATTGCTCATAGGCGTTTTTCCTGGACCCAACAAATTAATCCCGGTATCCGTACTCAAACTCCAGTTATTGTGCTTTCCAGAACCATTAACACCTGCAAATGGTTTTTCATGAAACAAAACTTTAAAATTGTGCCGTTCTGAAACTTTCCCCATCACATCCATCAATAACGAATTATGATCGACGGCAAGGTTCGCTTCATCATAAATTGGCGCCAACTCAAATTGGTTTGGCGCGACTTCATTATGTCTTGTTTTAACCGGAATTCCCAAAAGCATACATTCTACTTCCAAATCCCTCATATAAGCTAAAGCCCGAGCAGGAATAGAGCCAAAATAATGGTCATCCAACTGTTGGCCTTTAGCCGCCGAATGTCCCAAAAGAGTACGACCTGTTTGTACAATATCGGGTCTTGAAGCTGCCAAAGCACTATCAATCAAAAAATATTCCTGCTCCCAACCCAATGAGGTATTCACCTTTTTTACGTTTTTATCAAAATACTTACATACGGCAACCGCAGCGTTATCCATGACAAACAATGCTCTTAATAATGGAGTTTTATAATCTAAAGCTTCACCGGTATAAGACACAAAAACGGTGGGAATACACAACGCTGTTCCATAAATAAAGGCTGGCGAAGTTGGATCCCAAGCCGTATAGCCACGGGCTTCAAACGTATTTCTTATTCCTCCGTTGGGAAAACTCGATGCGTCCGGTTCTTGTTGCACCAACTGGCTTCCACAAAATTTCTCAATGGCCATGCCGTTTCCTATGGTCTCAAAAAAGGCATCATGCTTCTCGGCAGTAGATCCTGTTAATGGTTGAAACCAGTGCGTATAATGTGTTACTCCCTTAGAAATGGCCCATTCCTTCATTCCTGACGAAACATGATCTGCTACAGAACGGTCAATTTTTGTACCTGTTTGAATGGCAGACATGACGCTCTCAAAAGCTTCTTTGGTAAGAAACTGGCGCATCGTAGATTCATTAAAAACATTTTCACCAAAAATGGCAGACCGACGCTGTGTCTCATTAATATGAACAGGTTTACGATCTAAGGTTTTCTTAATAGCATGGAAACGTAATGTTGACATAATTATCGATTTAATTATTATGTCGCAAAAGTATGAAAAAATGATCAAAAATAATTTTATACCCTATAAAAAATAGGGTCTTGATGCAAAATAATCAAATTAACCTTACAGCACCCCTAATTTTATGGGGCATAAAGCACAGAAACGATAAAAGCGAAATAAAGTACCAATAGAAAAATTGCCTTGAATTTTCCGATAACTAGTTTTTTAGGAAGAAAAGCCAAGAACAACACTACAAAAGCAAAACCAATCATCCACAACATATCGTTATTTAATATTTGGGTGTTTTTCACATCAATTGGGTGTATCATTGCAGTAATACCAAGCACTGCTCCAACATTAAAAATGTTTGCACCTATTAAATTACCCACAGAAAGTGAATGCTCCTTTTTAAATGCCGCCATTAGTGAAGTTGCCAATATTGGAACACTTGTCCCAATAGCAACAACAGTAACAGCAATTACACGCTCACTAAAACCTAATGAAACAGCTATTTGTTGAGCTCCAAAAACAAGCCAGCCACTGCCAAAATAAAGGGTCACTGCTCCTATTATTAACCATATTGCAATTTTAAATCCAGTTACAGCTTGAAGCGATTGGTCGAGCTGTACAATTGGTGCATCAACCTTATTTTTAGATCGATGGATTGCTAACACAATAAATACAATTAGTGATAACACCAAAGCAACACCTTCCCTTCGATCAAGGACATGCCCACTTTTTAAAAGAAAATATAAAGCTACTGTGAACAGCATGGTAATCGACCAAATAAACCCGTTAAAACTTTTATCTATAACCATTGGAAAAATAAAAGCCGTAAGCCCTAAAATCAGACCTACATTCGCAATATTCGATCCTATAATATTTCCTAAAGCAATATCACTAGACCCATCCAAGACGGCACGCAAACTCACTAAAATGTCCGGAACAGATGCTGTAAAAGCAACGACAGTCATCCCTATGATCAACTTGGGAATATTCAATTTCAGAGAAAGTGCGACAGACGAACGCACCAAAAACTCACCACCTATAACCAAAAAGACAAAACCTAATAATATCCAAACAAATGCCATAATTAATAATTTGAATTGCGAAGATACTATAATCCTATGGCTATAGAAGAGTTGATATTTTTGATTTAAAAAAAATACAATGAAGACAGATCCAACAAATAAAACTTCAACAATCTAAAAAAACAACTTCAAAAATCACTTTAGAATCCTTTAGAATTTATGCAAAAACACTTCAAACTAAAAAAAACGTTAAATAACTACAAAAACAATTATACAACTATAAAAACAGTTATATTTGAATTCTAAAATCAATTATCATAATTACATAATCCCAAAAAACACTCATGGAAAAACTGACCAACAAGGAAGAAGAAATCATGCACATCCTTTGGAAGTTAAATAAAGCATTTGTCAAGGACGTTCTTGCAGAAATCAAAGAAGGTCAACCACATTACAACACCTTATCTACAATAATCAGAAATCTCGAAGAGAAAGGCTATGTAAGCTATACTGCGTATGGTAAAACCCATCAGTACTTTCCCATTATCAGTAAAGAAGCCTACAAAAAGCGATTTATGAATACTGCCATCCAAAATTATTTCAACAATTCTTATAAAAATATGGTATCATTTTTCGCTAAGGAAGAAAAAATAAGCATTGAGGAACTTAAGGACATTATTGCACTAATTGAATCTGAAAATTCTAAAAACACCAATTCTTAAACTTCAAAAACCAATTAACCATGGAGTATATATTAAAAACAAATGCCATTATCACACTTTTTTACGTGTGCTATGTGCTGTTTTTACAGAGAGAAACCTTCTTCACGGCCAATCGGTTTTTTTTGATAGCTGGCTTGTTTACAGCTATTCTATTTCCAATGTTTACCATACCTGTTTATGTAGAAGCCATACAATCAACACAATTAATGATAGCCGTAACAGAAACAACAACTTTTGAAAATAGTACTGAACCATTTGATATTTCCGTTTTACTTATTTGGACTTATGTTATTGGCGTCAGTTTCTTTTTAGGAAAATTGACTCTTCAACTAATCTCCTTAGCTTTTATGCTAAAAAGAAACAACAAAAACGCCGTTGATGGATATTTGCACATCAAAACCGATCATGATACCACACCATTTTCATTTTTCAAATGGATAGTTTACAATCCCAAGCAATTTAATGCGGACGAACTTCAACTCATTTTGGAACACGAAAAAGTGCATGCACAGCAAATACATAGTATTGATGTACTCCTCATCCATCTTGCCACTGCACTGTTTTGGTTTAACCCGATCATATGGTTGTACAGAAAAGCATTAAAACAAAACTTGGAATTTATTGCTGATCGCGACACCTTGAAGCAAACATCTTATCAGAAACTGTATCAAAAGTTATTGGTAAAAACCTGCGTACAAAAAAACAACAATATACTTATCAACACTTTTTATAATTCAACAATCAAACAACGAATTGTTATGCTACACACATCAAAATCACATTTTATGAACTGCTGGAAATACAGCATTATCATACCCATTTTGGTTGTTTTCGCCATGAATTTCAATACCAAAATTATTGCTCAGACCTCTATCAAAACGACCAATGGCATTGTTGACGACCAACAAAACATTATAAAATTTGTCGTCACAAAAGATACCAAAGATTCACAATTGGATTTTATCAAAAATAAACTTGCCGATAACGGTGCTACTATTTCATTCGACAATTTAAAACGGAATTCAAAAGATGAAATCACAAACATTAAAATCCAGTTCAAATACAAAAACAGCACTGGCAATCATGCTACGAAATCGTCAGAACCCATCCAACCTATCGAAATTTCAATGAATCCTTCTGATGACGCTTTAAATGTGGGACAACAAATTTCTGGATTGAGTCAAACTTTTGATGTTGACACTACAGATAATGGCCAAAAAGTGATTGTTGTAACCTCATCCACAACTAGCTCAACAACAACAGCATCTTCAAATAAAAGCAGCGACCAAAATGCTAAAGATTCTATTTTTAACGAAACAACAGTTGACACCATTACGTGGACCACTGGTAAAAACAAGAATTTTCATGCGATAGGAACAGATATTAATAAAATAAATGGCAACAACCTCATCAATAACCCCGAAAAGGCACCCTTAATTTTTTTAAACGGAAATAAAATCAATCCAGAAGAAATGAATGATATTGCTCCAAATACAATTAAATCAATTACCATTTTAAAAGATGAGGAAGCCACTAAAAAATATGGTGACACCAATGGAAATGGCGTTTTACTTATTCTATCTAATGACCCATCTTACGTTAAATCCAAAAGCGGCCAACTGATTTCATTGTCCGAAAATCAAAACAAAAAAACAAACAACATCTCTATTGCCACTACCAAAAGCGACAGCAATCCTTTATACATTTTGGATGGAAAAGAAATTACAGCCGAAGAACTTCACGCTATTGACACCAATTCTATTGAATCTATTAATGTTTTAAAAGACAAAAAAGCGACCGAAAAATATGGTGAAAAAGGTAAAAATGGTGTAATTATTGTCAACTTAAAAAAAGAATAGCCGTTTTTAAAAAACGACAATAAAGCCTAAAATCTGTAATTGATTTTAGGCTTTTTTATTGGTGCCCGACAAAAACTATATTTAATGTATTTCCCTTGACTTTCTACCACATGTTAAAAGATGAATCAAGGAAAATCGGGCGAAACCAAACTTGCTCTCTCTTTATTTCCCCAAATATATTCTATCAACGCAGGTTCGTCGATAAACGGATTTCTCCAGAGCGACTAACAGTAAAAAACATGTTCCAAGCCCTTAAGTTTTCACGGTCATATTGATAATTCAATTTTGATCGCCCTTCTTCCAAACACAAGAGCCAAACCTGATTGCTGAGTATGGAAAAATCGACCGGTGAAATTGGCGGTCCGTTCATCGATTATATAAATTGCACAACGAGTTTATAGGTTGGAATAGAAATATTTATAACTTTGCGACTTTCTGTAAAAAGTTAAAAAAACAAGCCTAAACTACTAGAATCAGGCACCTCTTTTTAAGATAAAAAAGAAATGGAAATGTTATTCAAAAAAATCAATTTACGCTAGGAAATGCCCTACATTTATTAAACAATCAGTTTATGTATTAAAACCAACAATACCAATAGCATATATGGATACTACTTTTACTCGTTTTCTAAAGAAAATAAAATTTTTGGCACTTGCTGCGTTTTTGGTGGCACCGCAGGTGAATGCACAAATAATACCAGTGACCCGTATTTTTACGGATTACAATCCGACTGAGGGCCGATTTGACTCAGTGGGTACAGGTGTCGCCTGGGATTCGGATTTGAATACCAATGAAAATTATAGCCCCAGAAACCAGCACCACCTTTTGGGATTTGAGTGGAACGGTACCACCTATGCTACGGGCATTGACGATGCAAAGCTCCCTCCGGGATTTACACCTGGCAAATATCAAGCCTTACCTGTAGGTGACTTTAACCCGACATCAGGCGGTCAGTTCTTGTTTTTACAGTTAGGAGAGCTATGGGACGGTGTTCCCAACGGACTTATTGGAGATATTACCGACAATAACATCCCCCCTCCTTTTTCTGCACCCCAGGGCGTTGGGCAAGTACTCACCTACGGAACGCAGGGTTTAGATTTGGGCTCGGCCTTTACCAATATTCCTGAAAGTGACCCTTTGCGATTTGCCATTACCGGCGGAATTACCAATACCAATGCCATTGGAGATGCCATACCGGATATCGTGGTCACCCAGACGGCGGAACCAGGAGGTAAAACGGACAGAATCTGGTTTGAAGATGCGTCGGGAAATGTAGTAGGAACAGAAATTTCAGTAACATTTGAAACTACAACACCCCATTTGGGCAATACCTATTCAGACTTTTTTGATCCGACTGATGGTAGTGGAACGCAAGATCCTAGATTTATAAATGGCGAGCGTCAGCTCCGAATGATCGCCTTTGATGCCGCAGATTTTGGCATAACGTCAACCAATTCTAAAGACGCCGTTACCTTGGTATATCAACTTGGAGGATCGAGTGATGTGGCTTTTATAGCCTATAACACCGATTTACTTGAACTCACAATAGCCAATAACGATGAAGCCAGTACGCCCATCGGCATCCCGGTAACCATTGACATATTGGCAAACGACAATCCTGACACCCAGGATGATTTGCATTCTTATACCGTTCCTCCAACCACCACCAATGGCGGAACTATTGAGATCAATCCTGATGGCACAATAACCTATACGCCAGCTCCTGGTTTTACGGGACTGGACCAGTTTCAATATACCATATGTTCTAGCTCAACGTCCTGTGCTACGGCAACGGTAAGGATACTCGTGGAAAACCCTGGCTTGACCTTGCTCAAAAGCTCCGATTTTGATAAAAATAGAAATTTTGCCGAGCCGGGAGAAGTGATTACCTATACATTTTTGGCAACAAATACGGGCAATGTTGAATTGACCAATGTAGTTATCTCGGATACCTTACCAGGGCTTTCGGCCATAACTTACGTCAATTCAACAGACCCGGACACATTGGAAGGTACGCTGTCAC
>NZ_DATJCY010000242.1:0-13822 GCF_035577925.1 Gelidibacter sp.
ATCCTTCGTCATTTAGAATTGTCTCAGAGTTTGCACAAAAGGGTTAAAGTGAACCACTGAAAACGGAATTTTTTGAGCCACATAAAAACTCTTTTCAGTCTAAGAAATTAAAAGGATTTGCAATAATTATTGCTATACTCACTTTTATCCGTTGTATCTGGCTCACCTTGTCCGCCCTATCCATTTTATGATAAGACGCCTGTTTGGGTAAAGCTGAAATCATAAATACCCTTATATACCGAATTTCCATTGATTTCCTGTCTTAGCGACAAAATTCTGAGGCTTTAATCAGTATTAAATTTTTGGGAGACAGAGCACGGCATTGTTTTTTACTGCTATTCCGTTGCTGACATTCGTTAGAAACTAGTTACACCAGAGAAAACATGAAAACTTTGAAGTAATACTGTACTGTAGAACAATCACTATTCAATATGTTTTTATTGATTGCCATCTTTCTATTTACAACGGTTTCAACAATGGTTTTGGTGGTCTCCTTGATTTATTTTGGTTTTAATTTTATAAAAACAGGGTGGCTCGAAAAATACATCACACCTATTTCTGGATTATCTATTGCCATATGCGGTATTGGAATGGTTTTTTTGGGATGGTAAACTCTCATTATAGAGTAAAATATAAATCCTCTGCCTTATTCAAAATTTTGGTTTACAGTATTTTTATTACATCTCATTTAAATCAACTTTTAGAAACCATTAAAACACTAAATAATATCTTTTATTTGCAGATAAATGATGGCGTTCATTTCTACGCCAACAGCACATTCTAACATTATTTGATCACAAAACTCTTACCGAAACTCTTTATAAAAAAGCTTTTGGCGTATATTGCCATCTCATTTCAAATTGAAACACATGGAAACAAATGACCTTGGCAATTATTTAAAACACATATTAAATAACATGCCGAACGACTGGTTGAATCTTACCACACATCGGTTAGATATTTATAATGAATCTTTGGCAAAAACTCAATTTATTGAGCAATTTGAACTTTTATTTAAAGCTAATAATTTTGATCAACAAGCACTTAATGATCTGCCCACCGCTTATGATTACATTCGTTTAGGTCATCCTTTATCGTGTATATTGGAATGGGCCATTGCTAAACTACATCATATTTATCCTGAAAATGTGATCAGTTTCACATCTCGTACTGCGCCTATTTTGGCCATTCTGAGAAAAAATTTATTTCTAAATAAAAACACACGAATCGTTTATACGGACACGTTGCCAGAGTTTTTTAATACCGAAATTATTAGACATGTATATGGCTATACATTCGAATTAAAAAAAATCGAACAAATTTCAGAACTTAATCATTTTGATGGCTCTACCATTTTTGTTTCCATAAGTGATAACATAGCCGAATTTGAAAAACATCCAAATGTCGATTTTGCTGTGAGTTTTTATGAAAACCTAGGAAGCATTATTATGATAAATGGCAAAACTAACGAATCATACACCTCAGAGATTCAACACGTTCGGCGACGAGAAACTATCGCAATGACACCAAACAATTGCCTCATTGCTTTACAATCATTAATAGACCATGAACCTTTTGAATTCGAGAAAACCAACTTCGAATTGAACAAAAAACAAGTCATAAAAACTATACAAAACATTACCGATTCGGACTCAAAAGCATTGGTAGCTTCAAGTGGGCTGTCCATGCAATACGCCATTATGATGGGGCTTATTGATGATGCCTTACAAAACCACAAAGGAAAAAACATAAAATTTATTGTCCCGCCCAATTGTTATGGTGGTACCAATGACCAAGCTAGGCGTGTTGCCGCCTCTCTTGACTATGTTGACATTGTAGACTTATTGGTAGATGGCACTAACAATATGGTTCAAAGTATAGATACTGTTTTGGATAAAATTGCCGAAGAGGATGGCATTCCATATATAATTGCAGAAATTCCAACCAACCCAAGAGTTGAGGTTCCAGACTTAAATCAATTAAAAACTGTATTGAGCAAAAAACGTACAACTGCAACAGGAAAAGTTGCCGTCGATCCTGTGTTTATTTTAGATCAAACCTTTTGCCCTAATGTTCATTTTTTGGGTAAAAATGCCATACTTTCTGATATTCGGAGTATTTCTTACGCCAGTGGATCGAAATTTCCAAGTGGTGGACTTTGTACTGCAGGTTATTGCATTGGAAACAAAAAAACCACTGGATTAATGGAAAAAATAGAGCAACATCTGAACATTTGTGACAATGAGGCCACAGCACTTCAATATAAAGTCTTAGCACAACAATTGCCTTCCATGAAGCAAAGAATCAAAGACGCTTATAAAAACACCTATGAGTTTGTGCATTTTATTCATGAGGTTTTACCAGAAGCTAAAATCAATTTTGTTTCGGATGCATTGGCACGTCAAGATTTTACGCCATCTGTATTCTCATTAGATCTTCCGACAAAAGGAAATACCGATGAAGAAAAAGAAGCTCACAAAAGAGCTTTAAACTTAAAATTGATTAATATGATGATTACGGAAATTCCTGATGAAAGTAAGTTTTGCGTAAGCTACGGGCAGCTCAAAGGATGCTATTGGACCATTCCTGCAACGTCCACTCAGGGAACCACTAAAGAAAGTGATAAAGATTATATTGTTCGTGTAGCATTATCTCCAAATTTAGATTTAGATCGTCATAAAAGGGTGTTTTTAGATTTTGTCAAAAGCATTAATTAAAAGTTAAATTCAATGTCCTTCGTTCTCCTTCTTTTGTACGGGGAACAATTAAATACCCCGCATCAGAATCTTTAATTTTTTCGATTTGAAAAGTAGTTATTTCTTCTGGTTTCAATTTAGAAAGATGTGGAATAAAAATAACTGTTGGAGCGGTTTCTGTCTTACTTTCCTCCCATTCCATCGTAAAACTGGCGGTTTCAAAATGATTGCGATAACTTTTCAGTTCACCATTAGTGTAAGCGGGATACGCCCTAAGCAATACTTTTTTGAAGTATTCCATGTTTTCAAGATCATTGGTATAGGACCAATAGGCGTTGCCAAATAAATGCTGTTCCATCAAATTGACTGAACTAATTGCCGTAGAAATTACTGATTCGGAATGATTATAATAAGCCCCCCACTCTCCTACCCAAACCGGCATTTTTAATTGTTTGCCTTTTTTTGCTATTTGATCAAAAATATAGGTTACGCGCTCAGTTGCCGCCAAAGCCGCTGCTTCAGTATCAACCACTAAATCATAACCATGCGCCGCATAAGCGACCAATGGATCAGGACTGCCATCGGCCAACGAAACGCGTTCGATACTACTGGCCACACCGGTATTGCCATAATAACTGTGCTCTAAAAATAAAATATGGTCAGTATCAACTTCACGAATGGCATTACTTACTTTTTGATACATCTGTTGCAGATTTTTTGATTCAAATTCTTTAACCAAATCAAAAAGCTGACGGATTACAAAATCATAATTTTCTGTGGTTGAAATCACTTCAAGAGCTTCCATTCTACTTGCTTCATTCATCCACATCGCACCCAATTGTTCCTCTGTAAGTATTTCGCCAGTTAATTTATAATGCAATTGACTATAAGCGTTCAATAAAATCATGATTGACTGAACTCCTTCAGAACCCGGAAACGGTTCGTTCATAATATCATAACCTATCACCGTCTTATTATCAACATACCTTTTTGCTATATGTTGCCACAATGCCGCGTAATGATCTTGGATGCCAATCCCATCAGATGCTGGTTTGTTAAGCCAAAAATTGTCAAAAGACGTTTGTACAGCTTCACTCATCAAATATGCATCACTCCACACGGCTCCCGTTGTATGTGGTTTTCTTTCATCAAAAGTTGCCCATTCTGGAGCACCATCGGCATATTTTGAACTGTAAAGATCTTGATGCATATCCAACACCACAAACATATCATTGGCCGCCGCCCATGCTATACGCTTATCAATTTCTTTTAAATAGTCTTCGTTATAAACACCGGGTTCAGGTTCTAAGCCGTCCCAAATTATTAAAAAACGAATGGTGTTTACGCCTTGTGCCTTTAGTTTTGCATAAAGCTCCGGTCCGCTTTGAAAAATATACCCCTCTTCCTTATTTTTACTTCCAACATTAACACCATTTAAAATTACCTGCCTCCCAAAATTGTCCACGAACCGATCGTCTTTAACAGTAATTGCAACTGGTAATATATCTAAATTGGCTTCGAGAATGATAGCTTCCTTACAACTTGAAATGATTATGGCTAACAAGAAAAGCAGTGCAATTTTTTTTAATTGACTCATTTTTTTAAGAATTTGGCTGATTATAAGTGTTTATAGAATTTCAGATTTGATAAATCCAAAACATCACAACGCCGTTAATGATGATTGCAATTATGTGATAAATAAATATCGGTTTAAAAAAGGTGTTTAATTTTCTTAACCAAGTTCATTGGCATATTATACGGCGGATATCGCAGTGGTGCTTCAAGCCAGTTCACTTTTTTTATGATGGCCTTGTGATGGGAAAAAATATCGAAGGATTTCTTGCCGTGATAAGCACCAATTCCACTGTGTCCTACGCCTCCAAATGGCAGTTGTTTGTTGGTAATTTGGATGACGGTATCGTTTATAGCACCGCCACCAAAGCTATAAGTATTGATGATTTTTTCTTGGAATTGTTTATCCGTTGAAAAAACATAGGTCGCCAATGGCTTTTCATAATTCATGATATAATTATGAATATCAGCCTCTGTTTTATAAGAAATTATGGGCAGAATAGGTCCAAAAATTTCACCGGCCATTAATTTACTGTCCATCTTAGGTTCGTTGACCAATGTTGGTGATAAATAATGATCGTCATCATTAGTTTGCCCTCCAAAAATGATTTCCTCACCTTGGAGCATATCTTTTAAACCGTTATAATGTTTTTGACTTACCGTTCTCGAAAAATCGGGCGACGCTTCTATATTTTCGCCATAGCATTTGGTAATATTATCCTTTAAAGCCTTTACCAATTGATCCTTTACACTTTCGTGAACCAAAATATAATCGGAGGCGATGCAGGTTTGTCCTGCATTTAAAAATTTACCCCAAACAATCCGCTTGGCTGCCGATGCAATGGTAGCTGTTTGATCAACAATACATGGATTTTTTCCGCCCAATTCCAACGTGACCGGCGTTAAATGTTTGGCTGCACTTTGATAGACTATTTTCCCAACACTTGTACTTCCCGTAAAGAAAATATAATCCCATTTTTCGGCCAAAAGTTGCTGTGACACCTCAACGCCGCCTTCCACAACCGCAACATGTGCCGGATCAAAAACAGCTTTGATAATTTCAGAAATAAGTGCTGCTGTGTGCGGTGTAATTTCCGATGGCTTCACAACGGCCGTATTACCCGCCGCTATGGCACCAATTAAAGGCGCAATGGCCAATTGAAAAGGATAATTCCAAGGTGCGATAATCAATACGGCACCATAAGGTTCTTTATAAATATAATCGGCAGAAGGCCAATTCATCCAACTTGCTGAAACTCTTTCGGGAGTTGCCCAATCATCTATCTTTTTAAGTGTATAATTTAACTCAGCCAATACAAATTGTGTTTCGGCAGCTAAGGTTTCAAACTTTGGTTTCTTAAAATCGGCATATAATGCATCACAAATAGCATCTTCGCGCTTTATAATTTCTTCCCGTAATCTTTTTAATGTTTTTTTTCGAAAAGAAACGTCTTTTGTTTGTTGCGTTTGAAAAAAAGCAGATTGACTTTGTAATATTTTATTTATCATTTCACAATCGTTTATCTTCAAATTTTTGAAGGTTTATGCTTTAATTATTACTGTATTTCATGACTATTATAAGTTCATCTTACCCGTTGCGCATTATGATTTAGGGAGAAAAAGAGCAAAACAAGTTGTTTATTGTACTGATAATCAGCAAATCACCTTAACCGCAAAACGATTTAGAATGAACAACTTAAGAGCAAATTACGAAAGAATATTGGAAGTATTAAGAAAAATATCGACAGAGAGGCAATTGCCCGTTCAGCGGAGACGTCCAGCCCTGAGCGACCTTGAATTGATCAGCCTTAGTTTGACAGCTGAATACATGGGTATTGACAGTGAGAACGACCTTTTCCGAAAGTTGCCGCCATGTCTTCTGGGTAAAATAGACCATACCGTATATAATAGAAGAAAACGAAGGCTGATGCCCTATCAAAATGCTATCCGTATGGACCTTGCCGAATCGTTTAATTCGTCGGAGGATGTATTTATAGTGGACAGCATGCCTTTGGAAGTCTGTAAAATTGCACGGAGTTCCCGCTCGAAAATATGTAAAGAAGAACTCCATAGCATGCCGTCCAAGGGGTACTGTGCTTCACAGAAGATGTATTATTATGGCTATAAACTTCATGCGGTATGTTCGTTGCAAGGTGTTTTTCAGGTAATCGACCTTACTCCAGCAAATGTGCACGACATTCATTATCTGCATGATATCAGCGATCAGCTGTCGGATTGTACACTGCTGGGCGATAAGGGATACCTGTCCGCAGCGATACAACTAAATCTTTTTGAATGCTCCAATATCAGATTGGATACGCCAAAAAGGAACAACCAAAAGGGATCCAAACCACAATTCAGCTTGTTCAGAAAATCCAGAAAACGGATTGAAACATTGTTTTCTCAAATGTGCGACCAGTTTATGGTAAGACGTAATCATGCGAAATCCCTTGAGGGTTTCAAAACTAGGATATTAACAAAGATTACGGCTATGATGGTAATTCTATACATCAACAGAAATATATTTCAGCGAAATATCAACAACTTAAAAATTAGCATTATTTAAAATGCACAACGGGTGATATTATTCTTAACAATAACATCGTCGGCAGCCATAATTAAAATTCCTGTTCCCGGCGGAATACTTGCTACGGTAGATCCTGGCGCTCCAAAGTTGGGATGGTTATTATTGACCACAAAATTATTTCTGAAGATGATATCGAACGCTGTTTTAATTGGTAATCCAGGTGTGATAAAAGCTAAAAGTCCACCCGTATTATTATGCACGTAATTGTTCTCCACCAAGCAATGTCTGGAATTTTCAATTTCTATTCCGGCAACACTATCAAAAACCTCGTTATGGAGCACATCAATATTATCGCACATCCCGACATAAATAGCGGCATCGGCAATCTTGCTCAATACATTATGTTCAACCAATCCGTTTTTACCATACTGCGGAAAGATGCCATAAACGCCAGAGTCAATAATCCAGTTGTTTCGGATTATAAAATTATTTCCGGCTTGCCCCATGATGCCATTGCCTTTATAATTTATAATTTTGAAATTTTCGATCAGAATCCCATTTCCTGAATATAAAATAGCATCATTAATTTCATGTTTCCCGTCCATAATTGGCTATTCGCCTTTTATAATCACACCTTGCAGACTTATATCGTCCTTATCGATGTATACATTTTCTGAATAAATGCCCGGATAAACGCGGAACAAATCGCCCGGATTGGCAGATTTTACAGCTGCTTGAATGGATTCTCCTTTTCGGACTTCAATAATTTGTCCAGTAAATTCTTTTTGTTGGGCAACTTGCGTGGTGTCACTGTTGAGTCCAGCATTCCGATATTGCATGGTTGATGGCAAAGGCACTGAACTTTCGCCACTGGACGAAAAGAATGTTTTTCCTAAAAACAGGCCAATAGCTAGCAATAAGAGACCTCCAATAATTTTAAATAAAGTTGATTTCATTGTTTTAGTGTTTAGTTAGCGGTTAATTAATTTCTGTTATATAAAATGTTAAATCATACTTTTAGTCCAGAAGGCAAAGCTTCAGGTATTTTTGGCATAAACGCCTCGTCGGTCAGGGTTTTTAAAAAATCAACCAACCTATCCAGCTCATAATCACTCAATTCTGGCTCCCAAATATGCCAATGGATACGTAAATCTTCACCTTCAGGAACGGCATGACCTCGTCCTTTGGTATAAAACTCGACCGTTTCTCGCAAGGTTTCAAAACGCCCAGAATGCATATAAGGCCCTGTTTTATCTATATTTCTAAGACTTGGAACTTTAAAAGCACCACGCATGGTTTTATCCTTAAACGGAATTTCGGCACCGGGATCTAAGGGTAATCCATCAGGTTCGGGCGTACCGATTACCGCAAATTGCTGATTGGTAAAAAGTGGTGGCGTATGACATTCGGCACATCGGGCTACAAAAGATCGGAATACATTCAATCCTTCAATTTCCTTACTATTTAAAGCTTCATGATAACCATGTACATAGTGGTCGTATTTACTGTTCAGGGAAATTAACGTGGTTTGAAACGCTGCAAGTGCGGTCGCAATTTCGTTTAAATTGATAGCCTGTTTTTTATCGCGCTCTGGATAAGCCTCAGCAAATAATTCTCTATAATTAGCAATGTCATTTAAGGTTTTTAATAAATTTTCAGGATTATTGGCCATTTCATCTTCTGAAAACAAAGATCCCTGCAATTGATCTTCTAAACTGTTGGAACGCCCGTCCCAAAAAAGCCGATTCAAATAAGCCACATTCCAAAGTGTCGGCGCGCCCCGCTTTAATTTCATATTGTTATGGCCAATACTGGTAGGCAAACCATCACTAAAGCCTTTGGACGGCTCATGGCAAGTAGCACACGACACATCCCCATTAATAGACAGCACAGGATCAAAAAACAAATACCTTCCCAAATCTATTTCCTGTGGCGTAAATCCATCACGAACTGGTGGCAATCCAGTTTGTAGTCCTCCAACACCTTGATTGTTTGGAGAATCATAAAGTTGATATAAGTTTTGAGCAATGCATTTATTGTCCTCATTAAGTTTAAATCCAGGCGGACAATTACAATTCAATTTTGAAAAATCGGTATATGAGTCAGAGTTTTTTGAACTCATCGCATATATTAAAACACCGCATATTATGAGACCAATACTACTTAATGATATGAGAAGTTTTTTGTTTTTCATGACCATAGCTATATATCAGAACAGATAAAATTGAAATAAGAATTAAACACGGCAGTATATTTTTCGGTTAACATCGCTCCAACCTCTGTTTTTACGGTAGAGTGATGAATGGCAATTCCCTCAATCATTCCAACAATCTGATAACTTAAAATTTCTGGATCCAACTCCTTTTTAACTTCATTATTCTGGATGCCCTGAGAAACTATATGTTGTACAAAATTTTTATAGGCAATTGAAGTCTGACGAAACTGTCTTCTGACTTCAGGAAAATTTTCGCATTCCAGTTGAAATTGATATAAACGCTGAATTGGATATTTGATACCGTTTTTACCAATGGATTCCAACATTACAAAAAAGCCCACGCCCAACTCACAGATCTTATAAATACTTTGTTTGAATGTCAGATTATCAAAATCTGATGGGTCGATGGTTAATCCAGTGAAAAAATACTGATCCAATACGGCAAATAATATTTTTTCCTTACTCTCAAAATGATAATAGATTCCACCTTTTGACAATTTGCTCACTTCCATAATATCATTAATGGAAACCGACTGATATCCTTTTTTTAGAAAAAGCCCGTAAGCTGTTATTAGAATTAATTCCTTATTCGGAATTTTATGACCATCCTCAATTTTATCCAATTCCTTAATCGTAATTTAATTCATAAATAATTTAATTTTTAATAAAAAACCGACCAGTCGGTTTGTAAATACATAAAAAATACTATAACAAATTACAGATATCAAAATTCATTGTTATGTATTTTAAGTGGAATTGAAAATGCAACCTAAAAACCCGCTCTTATAAAATCACTTAGGTTTTTAGAAATATTTAAAAAATAGAATCAGTTTTTTAACTAAAACCAAATACATAACAATATAATTATCAATAAGTTAATTATTGAAGCGTTATAAAAAAACTAAAAACTAGTGCAATTCGCATCATCGGAAAACAAAAAACCTTGCCAATTTTGTGATGGGCAAGGTTTTTAAAATTATGTCACAATTTATATTGTTTCTATTCTTATTTTTAAATAAAATCAGTTATAAAATTGAATGATTATAGTGAAATATTAGGTTATATAGAAGAAATATGATTATCCAAATAATTAGCTCTATTGTTAAGCCAGCTCTTTAACTCGTTCACATCTTTTTCAAAATCAATGCTTCCACTGTTCCATCTTTCTCGATCTTTAAGCTGTGATATTTCTATAAGTTTTGCATAATCGTCAACATATCCCATCAAAGCATCAAAATGGGTCGATTTAAACTCCGACCAACGTTGCATTAGCAACTGCTTTGTAGAAGGATCGGACAATAATCTACTAAAAAAGACAGCTCCTATCATACTATTGGTATTTGTGAGTAAGGGTTCAGTTGCAGTATTGAAATGTTTTCCTACCCCATCAAAGGAAAAGGCCCAGTCAAAATCCCAAATAGGACCCATGGTATATTTTCCACCATTCGTTTTATGTAAAAAAGTACTTTTAGGATGATTTATTTCCCGATTTGCCGTAAGCATATACACAATCAAATAATCTACAAACGCCTCTTGATCAAACAAATCGAGATAATCTGTATTAGGAAAATCTGAAGAAAAAACTTTACTTTCAAATGCCTCATATTCGTCTTTTATCAAATTCAATTCCTCCTCAGCCTCCTCTGAACTATAATTTTTAAGTTTAGGATATTTGACCATAACCGGCATATTATAACCGGCGGATTTGAACTTCCAATCTTCATCAAAATGAGAATCCAACTCTAATAACTGTCCACCATTTTTAACCGCCACTCTATTGTCATCTTCCTCAACCTGTTCTGTAAGATTGTAATTTCCCATAAAAACACCGTTAATGGTTAATTCTACTGGAATGATATGATTTACATATTGACTACCAAGCAAGCCTCCAATTTTCATTGCAACTGCATTAAGCATCAATGTTTCATCAAAATGATTAGCCAAAAGCACCCAGTTTTTCGCTTCTTTTAATCCTAAAATAGATGCCTTTTTATTCAATTTTATACGATATGGCTTTTTCGGACGTCCCCAAGTAGAATTTCCTCTACCCCTAATTTCAGTATCCGCTTCAAAATCATCAAACTCTCCAACTCCATCAATAGTAAGTCGTGCTTGTATATAATCATCTTTAGAAACGATTGGCATTTCGTCTTCAGTTTCGATGTACAACTGCGGTAATTTATTGCCCCATTCTAAAATAACAACAAAGTTCTTTTCAAAACCCTGACCAAAACCCAAAGAATAGGTTATTGGCTGTGAAAAATCGTTTTCTGTAACACTGCTGATTTGAGAATCTTGATTTACAAGTACGTTTGTAGCAAGAGTTTCAAAAGTAGCAATGAGGACTTTATGTGGATCTCTCATCTGAATACGAACCGTGTCTCGGATAAACTTGAGTTCATAATCTTTACTTAATCCTTCATGATGTTCTTGTTTAAAAGAAAAGGAAGTAAATTTTAAATCAGATTCCAAGAGATACTCAACATTGACCCGATAATTCATCATGGTTCCATCACCTGCTCGTATCTCATAAAAAAGATCATCGCTAAAATTATTTTTAGTTTTTGTTGATATTTGCAAAACATCATTAACATAAACATCCTCACCCACAAACTCAAAACTTGCAACCAAATTGGTAATGTCAATATGTTCTGGAATTGATAGATTGATATTAGAGCCCTCAATTACTGCTTCAATATCTGCAAATAAATACTCCTGATTGTTGGCAAGCTCAAAAGTGAAGCTTAATAACTCTTTTTCGTAAATCTTGTCGTCATCATTATTACAAGAAAAAAAAACCGACAAAATTAAAAATAGGCCAATAGTTAGTTTACGCATCTTATTAGGTTTATTTAAATTAAAATGCCTCAATGTAGCACAAGATTTAGAACTAGGCAATTAAGACTAAGATTACATAAACCCTACTAATTATCAAAACACATGCAACTCTTCTATTAAAATCACAATAATCACATTAAATAGACGTAAAACGAAACAAAACTTATTTTGCATGACATTTTGAAGTAAACAATTAAATTAATCACATTCACTATTATGTAATTCTGAACATGAAAAATGGATGTTGAAAATTGGATCTATAAAAATGCAATTATTTAATAATTTATTTTAATTAAAAACCAAAAAAACACACGGTTACAAACAAAAAACCCACTTCCTTAACACAGGCCAAACTGTATAATTTTGATTATTTTTGCATCCTGAAAAATTGAACTATTTTAAGAATGATTACAAAGAAAAAAGCGCTACAATATGGACTACTAAGTTTTATAGTATTAATTGTTGTAGTTCTTATTTTATTGCCAGGTATTGCTAAAAATTATATCACAAACAATAGCAAGGAATTAACTGGAAGGCAGCTTTTTATGGATAAACTTTCCGTCAACTATTTTAGTGGCAAACTCTCGGTCTATGATTTTAAAATGTTTGAACCAGATGAAAAAGAAGTGTTTATCTCTTTTGACACCTTAGTTATCAACACAGTACCTTACAAATATTTGTTCAATACAATGGCATTAGATCAATTTTATTTGGACGGCCTGGTCGTAAATATTTCAAAAAAAGACAGCGTTTTTAATTTTGATGATCTTGTCATATTTTATAGCAAAAACGATTCCACAGAAATCAAATCGAAAGATGACAAAGTATTTAAGTATATTTTAAACAATCTGGAACTGAACCGCGCCAACCTTAATTTTTATGATGCCAACGTTGACCACACCACGAGCTTAGAGGATTTCTCCTTTTTGATTCCACAAATTTATTGGGATCAGGAAAACCAAAGTGATGCCGATTTAAAATTCCATATTGCGGATGGCGGTAGCATTGAAGCAAATTTCCACATGCAACCACAAACAAAGGATTTTGACGGCCGTATAAATGTTGTCGGTTTGCCGTTAAAATCCTTCTATAAATATGCCGCTCAATATGCCAACATCAATGCCATTGAAGGAAAACTTGGTATTGATATCAATCTTAAGGGCAATACCAATGCACTAAATAATATCCATCTGTCGTCGGAAGTTGTCTTGGAAGATTTTGAAATGTGGGACACCAATGACAAAAGCTTTTTGGCTAGTAAAACCATTACAGGAAGCATTCCTGAACTCAATTTTAGCAAAAATTCAATCACCGTTGCTTCGGTAATTATCGATAAACCATACGTCAATTTTGAAATGGATTCTATTTCCAATAATTTCTTTAGAATTTTCAATATTAACAACGAAGAAACTTCAGAATCTCAACCATTTGATTACTTGATTCAATCCGTTAAAATTTCTGATGGCAGTGTTGATTATTCTAATAATTTGATGGCCGAACCTTTTGATTATCAGTTTAGTGCCATCGATGGACATTGGACACAAGAAACTAAAGATGACGCGAATGCCAATATTAATTTACAAATTGAAAATGGCGGACATCTCACCGGAAACCTCCAATTTCAACCTGAAAAAAAAGACTTTCAAGCTGATATAACTGTTGCCGGACTACAATTGGAACCGTTTTATAAATATGCGGTTAGCTATATGAATATCAATAGCATGAATGGCGAAGTTGGAGGAAAAATCAACCTTAAAGGTAATTTGGATGTGCTTGATGATGTGCGCATCGCATCAAATATAATTTTAGAAAATTTTGAGATGAAAAACTTGGATGACCAAACTTTTTTGGCCTCCAAAAAGCTTGTCGGCAATTTCCCGAAATTAGATTTCAAAAAGAATTCCATCTTGGCATCATCGGTAGTTATTGATCAGGCTTATATTAATTTTGAATTGGATTCCATTTCAAACAACT
>NZ_DATJCY010000243.1:0-5867 GCF_035577925.1 Gelidibacter sp.
TTGTCATTTATAGAAAGTTTAAATCTCTTTCAGGATTATGGACAAAGTCCGCCACTTTTACCTAATCGAGAGCAATTTGAAGTTATACAAAATTATGCCGAAAAAATCTTTTCTATTTTTAAGAGCGATGCACCAATGAAAATCTTGTCCATTGGTTCATTTTTGAAGCTTTTGCTTATCGAATGCAATAATATCTGTACGATTAATCCTATCGAATCGACTATCGACAATTCGGGCACAGAACTCATTAGGAAATTCAAAAAGTACGTCGAAAAAGAATATAAGCAAGAACATTCCACCACATATTACGCCAATAAACTCAACATTACTTCCGATCATCTCAATCGGACTTTTAAAGCCAGAATTGGTAAAACGGCCAAAGAATACATCCAATCAAGAATTATTACTGAGGCCAAACGCCTTCTCTATTTTACCAATGCGTCCAATAAAGAAATTGGCTATGAACTTGGTTTTAATGAACCAGCCAATTTTAGTGCTTTCTTTAAAAAACACACGCATTTATCGCCATCCAGATTTAAAAAAACAGAAATCAATCCGTGATGTCGGATTTTTATAAGTTTCCTCCGATTTTTTGTATTCCACGGTTTTCATTGTCAACTTATCTTTGCAGTGTAATAAAACAAATGATATTATATGAATACAATAATTCACAAAGCAGCAACCCGAGGACATGCCAATCACGGTTGGTTAAACTCTTACCATACGTTTAGTTTTGCAAATTATTATAATCCCGAACGGATGAATTTTGGTGTACTTCGGGTCTTAAATGATGACCAAGTAGCAGCAGGGCAAGGATTTGGAACCCATCCGCACGATAATATGGAAATAATTTCCATACCTTTAGAAGGCGATTTGCAACACACCGACAGTATGGGCAATGTTGCGGTAATCAAAGAAGGCGATGTCCAGATATTAAGCGCAGGAACAGGAATCACACATTCCGAATACAACAAAAACAACGATAAGGAAGTAAAGTTTCTTCAAATTTGGGTGTTACCAAAAGAGCGAAACTTAAAACCGCGATACAGTCAGATTTCTCTTGATAATATTGCCAAAGAAAATGCGTTTTACCAAATACTATCACCTTATAAAGACGATCAAGGCGTTTGGATCAATCAAGATGCTTGGTTTCATCTTGGCAAATTTGAAAGTGGACATTCGGACCTTTATAAAATTAAAAAATCAGGCAACGGCGTTTATGCTTTTATCCTTGAAGGCGAGGTAGAAATCAATGCAACCCAACTTTCAAAAAGAGACGGTATGGGCATTTGGAATACCGACGAGTTTACCGTAAAAGCCACCAAAGATGCCCAAGTACTTTTAATGGAAGTGCCAATGAGCCTGTCATAATCATAAAACAATAATAATTAAATTTTTAAATAATGGAAAACACAAACACAACCAATTGGACCATAGACAATGTGCATTCAGAAGTTGCATTTAAAGTAAGGCACATGATGATCTCTACCGTAACCGGATATTTTGATGATTTCAAATCGACCATAAAAACCAATGGCGATGATTTCAAGAATGCTTCGGTTGAATTTACCGCGAACGTTAAGTCCATCAACACTAAAAACAATGATAGAGACAACCACTTAAAATCGGATGATTTTTTTAACGCAGAGAAATTTCCAGAATTAAAATTTGTGTCAAAATCATTTGATGGCGATAAAATTACTGGTGATTTGACCATCAGGGATGTTACCAAAGAAGTGGTTTTGGATGTCGATTTTAATGGTATTGCCGTCGATCCATACGGTCAAACAAAGGCAGGTTTTGAAATTAATGGAGAAATCAATAGAAAAGATTTTAACTTAACCTGGAATGGCGTTACCGAAACAGGAAGTATTGTCGTTTCAGATAAAGTAAAAAT
This sequence comes from Gelidibacter sp., assembly GCF_035577925.1. GTDB lineage: Bacteria > Bacteroidota > Bacteroidia > Flavobacteriales > Flavobacteriaceae > Gelidibacter. The sequence continues at coordinate 1,898 of NZ_DATJCY010000243.1, forward strand.
CGCGGTTGATGCACAGTTTATCAAACAAGGGTAATTAGATTTCTATCAAATCTAAAAAACCAATTTCAATAAAAAGCGGTCTGAAGTAAAAACACCTCAGACCGCTTTTTTGATTCCCACCAGTGGTTTTAATACCCCTAGTTTCCAAATTTAATAAAATATGAACTGAATTATTGAATATTCATTTCCATATCATGGTCATATTTGCAGCAGCTGTGTAGATTTTCGTAAGCCTCTAAATCGCCCGCTACTTTTTCGGTATCATAGCCAGCAGCTGCAATAGCGTTATGGATAGCATCAGCATTTGTTTTGGAATCATCAAAAGAAACGTCTATTTTCTTTTTGTCAACATCCCAATTGGCTTTTGAAACACCATCAACCGCATTAACTGCTTTTTCAATAGTTTTCTTGCACATACCACAATTCCCTCTAACTCCAAAGGTCAATTCTGCCATGGCAATTTCCTGAGTCGCTTCGCTTTCAGTGGTTTCTGCTAATGGTTTGGCTTCGTCTTTACAACTTGTCAAGCTGATTGCTGCTACAAAAGCAACACTTAAAAATAATTTGTTCATGATTTTAAAAATTTTGTTGTTGTTTATTGATTTTACTTACTCTATTACTTCTTTTACTTCACCACATTTTAGCATCGCATCCCCAAAATAAGGATTCAATACTTGATCTTCCTTACTTAACCAATAGCCGCCCTTGTCATTATTGGCCATTGGACAAAATTGAAGATAAACCTTTTCATTGACACCAAAGGTCTCGACAGCATTTATCAAACGCAATGATAAATTTTTAAAGTGATTTCTTTGCAAATTTACACCAGTTTCCTTAATTATCGCATTGGCAGATGTTTCAATTTCCATTTCCAAGTTTGCCCAATGTTCATGCGCTGCATTATCAGATAACAACTTGATATCTACATATTTTAAATTGTTCAGCATGTTTTTGGCGTCGTCCGATACTTTATTGGAATCATCTTTAACCAAGGCGTCTTTCAGTTTTATATAGTCATTAAAAACTGCTTTTAATTGATTTTGAAAATCAACAGGAACTATCAACCGTTCCATAGCACTCACGTATTCTGGATCCATGCCGTGATGATCGTTATGGCCGTCTGCATTGTTCATCATACTTTTTTTACCTTGAAGTTGTGCAGCGGCATCTATGGTGAAAGTACCGTTCACCACCACTTCTTCGCCATTGGAAAGTCCTTCAGTAATTGCATAATTATCGCCATTTTTTGCACCTAAACCAACTTCTCGCATTTCAAAAATAGGTTCGTTTGGATTTGTTTTTACATAGACCAAAGATCTATTTCCCGTCCAAAGCACTGCAGTAGCAGGAACACTTACTTGTGATTGATTTTCTCCATTAATAGAAATTTGCACTTTGGTGGTTACGAACATTCCTGGTTTAAAAATTCCAACTTTATTATTTAAAGTCGCTCTTACAGCAACCGTTCTAGATTGGGTATTTAAACTCGGATCGATGAAAGATATCGTAGCTTCAAATTTTTTATTGGGATAAGCGTTGGAAGAAACAGATATTTTTTGACCAACTTTCAATTTTGAAATCTGATTTTCGTAGGCATCAAACATTGCCCAAACAGTTCCAAGATTACTTACTTTTACAATAGCTTGTCCTTGCGACACATAATCGCCTTCTTCGACCAACTTTTCAGAAACTGTTCCGGAAACAGTGGCATAAACAGGAAAATTCTCTTGTACTTTTCCAGAAGCTTCAATAGCATCGATTTGGGTATCTGATAATTTCCAAAGTTTTAATTTATTGCGAACGGCGTTGTACAATGCCGGTTGTGATGCCTTCATTGAAGCTGCGGTCAAAAGCTCTTGTTGCGCTGCAACCAATGCCGGTGCATAAATGGTCGCCAACAATTGGCCTTTATTTACTTTTTCACCAGTAAAACTAACATTCAATTTTTCTATCCTGCCTTCAAAATAACTGGCTTGAACAGCATTGGCTTCTTCATTTGGCATAATTTTTCCAGAAAGCATGAGGGAATTATCTTCAGTTTCGGAAGCTTTCCCCACAACCATTGTTTGGATATTTGCCAAAGCCATGGCGTTTTTTGACATTTTTATTTCGTTCGGCGATAGACCTTCCGCTCCTGCTTCGGCAGGAATAAGATCCATTCCACAGAGTGGGCAATCGCCAGGTTCGGGCTGCATAATTTGTGGATGCATCGAGCACGTCCACATTTGATTGGCAGCAACTTCTTCAGAATGATCTTTGGTGCTTTTACTCGTAGTATTTCCGCCGAAAATCAGGAATCCTACTAAAAGTCCAACAATTAAAGCAAGACCTATATAAATGATATTTTTTTTCATTTCTTTCGTTTAATTTATTTTAATTAAATCTTTGCTGTTCTTAATCGCAGTGCATTTCCTATAACGGAAACTGAGCTAAAACTCATCGCCAAAGCAGCAATCATCGGCGATAATAGAATTCCGAAGAACGGAAATAAAATACCTGCGGCAATCGGTACTCCCAATGTGTTGTAAACAAGTGCAAAAAACAGGTTTTGTTTGATGTTTTTCATCACGGCATGACTTAATTTTCTTGCTTTTACGATGCCGTGCAAATCACCTTTCACTAAGGTAATCATCGCACTTTCAATCGCCACATCGGTTCCTGTGCCCATAGCAATGCCGACATCACTTTTTGCCAATGCCGGTGCATCGTTGATGCCATCGCCTGCCATTGCAACTATTTTCCCTTCTTTTTGAAGTTTTTCCACTTCCTTCAATTTGTCCTGAGGTAGCATACTCGCTTTAAATCCTGTAAGATGAAGTTCTCTGGCAACTGCTTGTGCCGTGTCGTGGTTATCGCCCGTCATCATAATGACTTCAATACCTCTTTCCTGAAGTTCTTTGATGGCTTTTGCTGATGTTGGTTTGATTTTATCGCCTATGACAACATAACCAACCACCTTGTTATCAACAGATAAATAGGAAACTGTTTTTCCTTGTTGTTGATAGGTTTTTGCTTCGTCTTCCATTTCTTGGCTGATCTCCGCATTCGCATATGCCATCATCTCAGGATTTCCTAAAGCTATTTTTTGATTTTGAATCATAGCTTCCACTCCTTTTCCGGTAACAGCACTAAAAGCTTCTGATTTTAGGAATTTCGTATTTTGTTCCTTCGCATATTTTACAGTCGCTTCCGCTAATGGATGTTCGCTATTGCTATTTAACGAAGCAATCAACTGCAAAACTTCTTTATCTGAAAAACCATTATCAAACGTATCTACTTTTTCAACCATTGGTTTTCCTTCGGTGATGGTTCCTGTTTTATCAATAATTAAAACATCTACTTTATCCATTTTCTCAAGGGCTTCGGCATTTTTAATCAAAACGCCATTTTGCGCTCCTTTTCCAACGCCAACCATCACTGACATGGGCGTTGCCAATCCCAAGGCACACGGACAAGCAATAATTAAAACCGCAATGGCATTGACCAATGCAAATACATAAGCGGGTTCTGGGCCCCAAATGGCCCAAACCGTAAAAGTTAGGATCGAAATCAGAACGACTACCGGTACAAAATACCCTGATACTTTATCTGCTAAATTTTGAATAGGTGCTCGACTTCGGCTGGCGTCATTCACCATTTGAATGATTTGGGAAAGCAAAGTATCACTACCTATTTTTTCGGCTTTCATCAAAAACACCTGATTGCCATTGATAGTTCCGCTGTTTACTTTGTCGTCTATCGTTTTGGTAACGGGAATAGGTTCGCCAGAAATCATCGATTCATCAATAGTCGTTTCTCCCTCTGTAATAACGCCATCTACGGGAATTTTATCTCCTGGTTTTACTTTTAAAATATCACCTAATTCAATTTTATCGATACTCACTTCCACTTCTTCGCCATCGACCATTTTCACAGCTTTATTGGGCGCTAATTTCAACAACTCTTTTACCGCTGAATTGGTTCTACTGTG
>NZ_DATJCY010000244.1:0-3994 GCF_035577925.1 Gelidibacter sp.
TGGTCGCGATGCAGGTTGTTTGTCTGTTTGTTGTAATTCTTGTTCAACTTTGGTGACATCCAGACCTTTTTCAAAACAAGCTTCTTTTAAGGTTTTTTTGCCTTCACAACTGAAATCCAGATTGTATTTTTTGAAGATTTCGGCTTTTCTTAAATCTTTTGCGGCCAATTCTCCAAGGGTTTCTTCAATTTCGCCGGCCATACGTTTTCTTATTTTTACTTTCCACCATTGTGGACCTTCTTCTAAATATTCCCAGGTAAAAATATTTCCTTTTTGACCTAATAATTGATAATATAACGGTTTTGGATCGTGATCATTATGTATAATCAAGCTTTCGCCTTCATGCAATTGGTCAAATCTGTTAAATATGGTGGGGTGCTTTAATTTTGGTTCGAGCAGCGTAACGTTTAAGATATTATTGAGTGTTGCTTCCATGTTTTTAGCTTTATTAATTACGAGTTATTTATGAAAAAATGAGGCCTAAGCCATGTTAAAATGGTTTAGGCCTGTTGAATGCGATTAATCTTTGGTGATTTTTATGATCCACCAATCCGGACCTTGTTGTTGGTAATCCCAAGTAAATATATCACCTCTTTGAGCTACTAATTGAAAATATAATGGCCTCGGATCATGGTCGTTATGAATGGTTAAACTTTCACCGGAATTGAGTTCGTCAAAGCGTTCAAAAATTGTAGAATGTTTAAATCGGGGTTCGATTGTAGTGACATCAAGGGTATTTGTAGCGTTCATATATTAGAAATTTGAAAATTATTTTTTGGTAAAATTAAATATATTTTCTCAATAAAAGCATTAAAGTACTTTTATTCTTAAATAAAATTGATTTTGCTGAATTTTGTCAATTTTAATCTGTAAAATTGCCGATTATAAATACTAACAGCTTTATATTAAATCGTATTATGACGACTAAAACACAATCAATGGCATTGGATATGCGCATCCATGTTCCGATAGAAAGGCATAAAAAACTGATACAATTATTTAAGGAATTACCCGTAGGCGATAATTTTGTTTTTATCAATGATCATGATCCAATTCCGCTTTATTATGAGTTCCGTTCCATTTATGGCGATGTGGTAGGATGGGATTATCTCAATCGTGGTGGCAGGGAATGGACGGTAAAAGTAACCCGTACCGAAGCCTCGCAAGGACGGGAATTTACCGATGTTTCCACCTTGCTCGATTTGCGTAAAGCCGAAGAAAAAGAGTGGAAGCAAATTGTTTTTCACCGTTACGGAATGATGGCAGAAGGTGATACGATGGAACTTATTGCCATGGAAGAACCCAAAGAAATCCATGGGATATTTATTAACAAATTTGACGGCCAGCATTCATGGATCTATAAAAAACAGACCGAAAATGAAGTAGTGATCCACATTACTAAAAAGGTTAAAAGTGGTTTGGGCGATGATGGATTTTCTGTAGTTCAGGAATATGATTTACGTCCGTTTCCGCCAGCCGAACGTCATGAACTTTTTTATAAGGGATTTGCCGATATCAAACCCGGTGAAGCTTTTGAGTTTATCAACGATCATGATCCGTTGCCGCTTTATTACCAAATGGAAGCTGAAAGCAAGGATCCGTTTAAATGGGAATATATTATAAAAGGTCCGGAAGAGTGGAAGGTGAGGGTCATTAAGGTTAACCCATAGTATTTTAGGGAGTCAGAAATGGTTCCCTTTTTTTATGTCTCTTTGAAATCATTAATGGACGATTAATCGTTAGCTAAATTTACAAGGTCGTCATAATTATAACCAGCTCTTTCCAATGCTCTTTTAGCAGCATCGACCGCTATTGGTGCCGGATTGTTGGAATGGACAGGCACATCTTTGGTAGCCATCAATTCTTCCAATAATTCTTGACTTTGATCCAAGGTCAGATTTTCACAAATATCATATAATCCGTTGGGCTCTTCTTCTTTTAAATTGTGTTTTTCTAAAATATAACGAATTACATTTATCAAGGTTGCCGTTGGTGGCGGAACCATTAATGCAGTAATTGCACCATGTTCGAGCCGATATTGAGGAATAACTTCTTTGATGATTTCGGGGTTTATTTTCCGGGCTGCGGGAAAAAGTATTTTTTCTTCCATTTTGATATGCCGTAAGAGTCGTGTGCGAAATTGATGGTAATAATTCATCTCGATTTCATCTTTATTTGCGGTTGCCAAATTCAGCAGTTGGTCAATCTGCCGATGATCTTTTTCAAAAAAATGATGTAAAGGCCTGTTCATTGAGTCGTTTTTTTAATTTTAAATTGGAAAAGTAGCTATAAGAAAAAAGTTAACTTTTAATCATTAAAGATAGCGTTTGTTGATTGATAATCCTGTAAAGAACATCAGAAGCAAATAAATTATCCGAAGTTGTTTTTATTATTGTTGAATTAATATGATTTATCAGAATATTTTTTTAATAGTAGTTTTTCGGTAGGACAATGTTCTTCAATACCTATGAAATAGCTCTTAAAACCAAACTTTTCCAACAGTTTTTTCGATGCTTTGTTGTCAGGATCTATAATGCCAATGATGACCAACTGTGGATAAAACTTATTTGCTTTAACAAGTAAGTTGTTGCAAATTTCTGAGCCAAAACCTTGTCTCCAAAACTCTTTTTTTAAGAGGTATCCAATTTCTAAAATTGAGTTATCGTGTTTGTAACGTTCTAGTTTGCAGTCGCCAATATATTCGTTGTCAGGGTTGAGCACTTTAAAATAGCCTAGTTCAGGTTCTTTGGAATTGATGTGGAGTATCCTATCAAATTTATTTCTGGCTTCATTTTCTGTCAATCCTTTTCCCGAAATATATTTCATTTGTTCATCATCACTGACCAGTATTTTATAAATCTCAAAATCGGATGCTTTATATTTCTTTAAGACTATTTTATTCATGTTTCAATATATAATAAAAACCGCGTGAATTTTACGAATTTGTCAGTTTTTGGTAAGTGCGCTCGCTCGATGTAATTTCCGAACTATTTTCAGATGAATATCTATAAAGATATTTAAAACTAATTCTACAAAAACAGCAAATGAATCTCTTTAGTTTTTTCGTTTTCTTTATTCAAGTGGAACGCTTAATAATTCGTGTAGAACATTTAATTTTTTAGCAGTGCATTAACGCGATTGGTTAAAATACCATCTTATTAATTGCATTTTTGAACTATAGAAGTTTTGATGTGATTCAGTAGAATAAAAGAATTGGGAAACAATTAAATCCTTAAAATACGATTACAACAAATCAAGAAGATGATAAAAGTCATGGTTAGTTTTTTTAGAAGAAAACGAATCATTTGTGGGAGAAATGACTTATACCTAGGTGGGGAATCCATGATTATTATTGACTACACAGGAATTGAGGAGGGGCATAGTGGAAAGGGATTTTGAAAACAGCTATTAATGAAAGTTGTCGAATTTACACGAAATAAGGACTTGAAAATTATTCCGCTTTGCCCATTTGCTAAAGCCAATTTTCAAAAGGACACAAGTATTCAGGATGTTTTGAAATAGATTTTTGGTGAAATACCTCTTGAAAATGTTTGTGGTTCCAATGATCAATAATTAATGTGGCTACATTGATAATTTAAATATTATCAGTTAATTTGTTGGTATTAAATATTGAAAATAAGAATTTAACAGAAACTCTAATTAAATATGAAAAAAGCAATAATTATATTCGTTCTGGCACTAATTAGTAATTTTTCTTTTTCGCAAGAATCTTTCTCACATGCAATAGGTCCAGCAGGATTTTTAGGAACAAGGAACGCAACATTACATTCCGTGGGTTTAATTTATGCACCTCGATTAAATTTATTCGAGGTTGGTAAATCTTCAACATTTTCTATAGGAACTTATTTAGGAGTTGGCTATAATGTTGATTATAAATTTGTGGATGACAATCAGATAACGGTTCATATTCCTGTTATTATAGAATATAATTTTGGATTAGCGAGCAACAGAAATAGTTATCAAAATAAAAATG
>NZ_DATJCY010000245.1:0-6060 GCF_035577925.1 Gelidibacter sp.
CGACATCCATACCAAAACCACCTTAACCACCACTCAAGGTTTGGCCACTTTGGAAGGTTATATCAAAAACGGGAAAACTATCGAATTTGACACCAAGCTATCCATCGCCGATTATAAACTCAATGAATTACTTCAAAATGACCAATTAGGCAACTTAAGTTTGATCGTAAAAGCTACAGGAAATGGAAAAAATATCAACGCTCTTAATATTCAAGCAGAAGGTAAAGTTTCGGATTTCACCTATAACAATTACCACATCAACAATCTAAATTTGGTCGGAAACATCGAAAATGGGCAAGGAAAAATCACTTCGCAATACAAAGATCACAACCTAGATATGACCTTGAATGCCTTTGTGGTTTTAGACACTTTAGCTCCAGAGGCCAACGTTGAATTGGATATTGCCGGCGCCAATTTAAAAGCTTTGGGACTCATGGATCGAGAAGTAAAAATGGCCATGAACATCGATGCCCATTTTAAGGGAAATACTGATCATTACGACCTTGAAACAACCATTAATAATGGCGTTGCGGTGTATGACAACAAAACGTATTTAATGGGCAAATTGAGTGCTTTGGCACATGTTAGCAAGGACACGACTTCCATTACCGTCCAAAACAAGCTGGTAGATATCGCACTCCAATCCAATACCGATCCTCAAACTTTTGGAGCCTCTTTAAAACGTCATCTGCTCAGTTATTTTTATGATGAGGACAAAGCTCAGGATAGCTTAAAGCTTAAACCAGTTGATCTAAAATTGCGCGGAAAAATCATCCAAGCACCAATTTTAAATGAAGTGTTTTTAGTAAACGTCAAAAAACTGGACACCATTAAAATTGATGTGGATTTTAAAGAAAAAGAACGGCTACTCAAAGCGAATATCACAGCACCACATATCAATTATAACGATTTTGAACTGGACAGCTTAGCATTTACAATGGATACTGACCCTGACAAATTTATTTTTGATTTAGGTTTCAACCGAATAAAAGCAGGACCATTTGACATTCAAAAAACGAAACTCACTGGCAATCAATTCAACAAAAAACTCTCGTTGGCTTTCTTAGCTTATGACAAAAATGAACTGTTGACGCAAATTACAAGTCAGATTATTAGTGATGGCAATCAATTGCACTTTCATGTAATTCCCGAAGATTTAATCTTAAACAAATCGCCTTGGCAAACACCAGAAAGCAATGAAATTCTGATTAGTGACAAAAAAATGGTGTTCAATGATTTTGTTTTTGGAAACACCAATCAATCTTTTGAAATCTCAGACCAATTTCCTTCCATTGACACGGAACATATAGCGATACATTTTGAAAATTTTAAGTTGAGCGAATTTTTGAATTATCTGAATCCAAAAGAAGACCTTGCGACTGGAATTCTGAATGGCGATTTTATATTGGAGGATCCTTTTATAAACACGGGCATTATTGCCGATTTGGGTATTTCAAATTTGAGTTTTATGCAAGTAGATTTGGGCAATTTAAAACTAGATGCCAAATCCTTAGGAAATAACAGCTACGATTTTAATATCGACATGAACGGTGGCGAAATCGACCTTGACCTCAATGGTGATTATATGGCTATTCCGGGCGGTGCGAATCTCGATCTTAATTTGGCAATCAACCAGTTCAACATGAAAGCTGTAACGGGATTTACAAAAGGTGAAATCACAGAAACCGACGGTAGTTTTAATGGTAATTTCAAATTTAATGGCACTTTTGATCAACCTGAATACAAAGGACATCTGACATTTAATGATGCCAAATTCAAAATAAAAATGTTCAATTCGGCGTTTACGCTTGCCAATGAAACCCTAAATATAGATAACCATGGGATTTCCATGGCCAATTTTACCGTCATGGACGAAAACCAGAACAAACTTATTGTATCTGGCAAAATAGGTCAGGAATCTTTTATCAATCCTACGTTCGATTTAAAAGTTACGGCTGATAATTTTCAGGTTTTGAACGCCACCAACGAAAACAACAATTTTATTTACGGCAAAGCTTCTTTTGATGCCGATGCCAAAATCACGGGCAATCTGAACATTCCTATAATCGACCTTAAAGCCACATTGAGTTCGGATACCGACGTGACTTATATTTTACCAACGGCCAGTGTTAATATTGAAGAACGTGATGGCGTAGTTATTTTCGTAAATCGTGAAAACCCAGATGCTATTTTGACCAAAACTGAAGAGAGAACCGCTACGATTACAGGCTTTGACATTTCGGCTTTACTCAATATCGGAAAAGACGCTACGGTCACCATTATTATTGACCAATCTACCGGTGATAATTTTAAAGTATCTGGTGAAGGCGATTTGAATTTTAACATGAAACCTAACGGGAACCTATCGCTTGCTGGCATTTATGAAGTGACCAGCGGCCATTATGAACTCAATCTTTACAACATTGTCAATCGAAAATTCAATCTTGTTTCTGGCAGTCGCGTCACATGGTCTGGCGATCCGTTTGATGCAAAATTGGATGTCAAAGCACTTTATGAAATAAAAACTCCCGCAGCGCCTTTAATGGCACCGACCTCTACGAATTTAGATCCGGCATCCAAAGCAAAATTTCGTCAATCACTCCCATTTTATGTGTATCTAAATATTGATGGGCAACTCACAGAACCTCAGATAAATTTTAGTCTTGACATGCCAAAAGAAGAGCAAGGATCCATTGGCGGACAAGTGTATAGCAGGGTACAGCAACTTAACCAACAGGAAGATGAACTCAACCGACAAGTATTCTCATTGTTGGTATTAAATCGTTTTTATCCCGATCCTGGCAGTGATGGCAGTACGGGCGGCGTGGCATCAATAGCACGAAACAACATAAATGACGCTATTTCAGATCAGCTCAATCTGTTTTCTGATAAATTATTGGGCAATAGCGGATTTGAACTTAATTTTGGTTTGGACAGTTTTACCGATTACCAAGGCAGTGCACCACAAGATCGTACCCAATTGGATATTGCTGCACAAAAAAAACTATTCAACGACCGATTGATTGTTAGTGTTGGCAGTGAAATTGACGTTCAGGGCGGTGGCAACGTAGAAGAAGAAACCCCGATTATTGGAAATTTTAGCGTTGAATATCTTCTTACAGAAAGTGGACGCTACCGCCTTAAAGGTTTCCATAGAAATGAATATGAAAACGTTATTGATGGACAAACGGTTGTAAGTGGCATTGCACTGATATTTACACAAGAATTTAATAAATTTAAGGAACTCTGGGAAGCTTTGATTAAATCGACCACGAAAGAAGAGCGCGCGGAAAAAGAAAAACGCAAGACCAAAAAAACAAAACAGTAAAGCAACCTTAAAAAAGGTTCATTGACTAGTAAAAAACAACGCATTTAAAACATTAAATTTGAAGTTATATTTTAAATATATACCCCTTTTATTAATCTTCATTGGAAGTTTTTACTCGTGTAGTATTTCTAAATACATACCAGAGAACGAACGTTTATATACCGGCGCAAGCTTAGTTATACAATCAGATTCTGTAATACGCTATGAAAAACGATTAAAACAAGAACTTGAAACGGTTCTGCTCCCAGAACCCAATTCTAAATTTTTAGGCGCTTATCCCGGACTTTTTTATTATTATAAAAACCAGAAAGAAAAACCAGGGTTTATCACACGTTGGCTGTATAAAAAAATGGGAGAAAAACCGGTTTACCAATCGGATGTTGAAACATTAGAAGTTGAAAAACTATTGCTCAACCGCCTTGAAAACAGAGGTTTTTTATATAGCACAGCAACATCTAAATTTAAGGAATCAGAAAAAAAAGCATCGGTCACCTACACCGTTAATGTCCCAGCACCTTATCGGATGAAAACTTACCAATTGGACACATTGCCCTCACCAATACATGAAGAAATCGCAGAATTAATCAGCAATTCTCCTATAAAAAGAAGAAGACGTTTTGACCTCAACACCATGAAATTGGAACGCCTAAGAATTGATGCGGAACTCAAAAAACGTGGTTATTATAATTTCAATGAAAACTTCCTGATTTTTGAAGCGGACACCAATAAATATGAGAACAAAAATTTTGATTTATTTCTCAAATTAAAAAATGCCGTTCCCGAGAAATCAATCGTTCCTTACAGAATTTCTAAAATCAATATTTATCCCAATTACAAGACCACTGATTCTGTTTTATCAGCAACAATACGTTATAATGATCAAAACTACATTCAGGACGAAGAGTTTTTGAAACCAAAATATTTAGCACCATTTATAAAACTCAAAGAAGGCGAGCTCTATAATCCCGAAACCTCACGTCATACCGCTAGACGTTTATCGACTATTGGCGCTTATAAGTACGTGAATATTCTTTACTCAGAAATTGACAGTATAGCCACCGACAGTCTCGGAATCTTGGAGGCCAACATCTATTTATCGCCGTTGAACAAACGTGCTTTTACGGCAGAATTGCAAGTAGTTACCAAATCCAATAATTTTGCAGGGCCAACTTTAGCGCTAACCTACAGCAATAGGAATTTATTTGGTGGTGGTGAGGTTTATAACACCATATTAAAATTTGGTTACGAAGCACAAATAGGTAGCGGAAAAAGTACAGGAAACAGCAGTCTGGAACTAGGTTTTAAAAACGAATTGATTTTTCCGAGGGTCTTATTTCCTATTAAAATCAATGATGATTTTTTCAAATACTCCATCCCAAAAACCAAAATTTCATTGAGCCTGGATTATCTTGATCGTACACAACTTTACAATTTGGTTTCAGGAACAGCATTGTTTGGTTACGTATGGGATGCCAACAAATATGTGACCCATCAAATCAATCCTATATCGGTTAATTACAGTGATCTTAGAAAAACAACAGCCGAATTTAAAGACATTCTTGAAAACAATCCGTTTTTAAAACGCAGTTTTGAACAACAGTTTATTTCCGGTCTCAACTATTCATTCACCTATAATGAAATGGTGGACAGCAATATAAAACATCAAAAATACTTGAATTTCAATTTGGATACGGCGGGAAATTCCATCAGCTTATTTGCAAAACAACAAGAACCCGGTGCGGCCAAAACATTTATTGGATCTGAATACGCGCAATATGCCAAAGCTGATTTAGATTTGCATTACCATTTTAATTTTGGCAAAGAGCGCACGTTAGCCATGCGTTTGTACGGTGGTTTTGGAATGGCTTACGGTAACTCTGAGGTCGTACCATTTTCAAAACAATATTATGCCGGCGGGCCATATAGTGTGCGCGCTTTCAAAATCCGTTCGTTGGGACCGGGCACTTATAATGCTAACGACACCGCCAATAATCAACCTATTGAGTATTTTGATAAAACGGGAAATATTAGGTTGGAAGCTAATATTGAATACAGATTTCCAATCTTTTCTTTTTTTAAGGGTGCTATCTTTGCCGATGCGGGAAACATCTGGAACTCCAAAGAAAACCCAACGTTTGACGGTAAAGATAAATTTACCAAAAACTTCATCCATGAACTGGGAATGGGCGCTGGTGCCGGACTCCGTGTGGACATCCAAAGTTTTGTCGTCCGTTTTGACTTGGCGGCACCTTTTCATGACCCTGCACTTCCAAAAAGCAAACGCTTCTATTTTGACTTGAAAAATCCAATTCTAAATTTTGCTATTGGATATCCGTTTTAATGGCCATTAAAATTCATTAACTTAGTAGATTCATTCACTTATTAAAAATTAAGAGGATTTTTGAATGTCTCTTCAACCCTAAATATTTATAAAAAAATGAGTAAAGACCCTAATAATAAATTCATGCTCGAAGCGGTTACCGCAGCACTTAAAGGCATGGAAAATAACGAAGGCGGCCCATTTGGATGTGTTATCGTTAAAGATGGAAAAATTGTAGGCCGTGGCAATAACAAAGTCACCTCGCATAATGATCCAACCGCGCATGCCGAGATTATGGCCATCCGTGATGCATGTAAAAACCTGAACACATTTCAGCTGGAAGGCTGTGAGATCTATACCTCTTGCGAACCTTGCCCCATGTGTTTTGGTGCGATTTATTGGGCACGACCTG
>NZ_DATJCY010000246.1:0-2309 GCF_035577925.1 Gelidibacter sp.
AGCACTAAAGAAAAGTATAATTTTCAAATAGTTAACCCGGGTTTTGAAAGAACATTAACATTTGATAAAAACACACTTCATAAAATAAAAGAAATTAACCCTAAAAATCATAGTAAAATGACGACAAAAGAAGACGTTCAAAACGCAAACCAACAAGTAGCTAACTCTCACGATAAGGAAAGAGAACAAGCTAATAAACAAATGAATTATTTGGCAAAACAAATGATGTATCTAGGTTTTGCATTATCAAATGATCAAAAGACAACATTAGAGGACAAAATTAAATCTAATGATAAATCTTTCTCCATGGATTTTACTTCTGATAAAACCAATTTTGGAAATAAAATGGATTATAAAATTAACTTTAACAGAGGTGATAAAGGAGGAGTTTTTCTAAATAATTACGAAACGACTTTAACCAAAAAAAATGGAGATGTTTTAACTCACAAATTTGCAGTTAATCAACAAAATAACATTACTGCAAAGGAGGCACTAAATCTAATGGAAGGAAGAGCAGTAAAAACTCAATTGGCCAACAAAGAAAATGGAGAATTATCACCTGCATTTATAAAGTTAAACTTTAATGAAAAAACCGATTATGGCAATTTCAAAATTGAAGTATATAACGAAAACTATGGAGTTAATACAGCTAAAATTGTAGATAAATCGCCTTTAAAATTTGAAAAAGAGGAATACAGAGAAAATACGATAAAAGCCCTTGAAAAAGGTAATATCGTGAAAGCAAAAATGGAAATTGATTCTAAGGAATCCAAGGGATTCGCCGTACTTAATCCACAGTACAAAATGATAAATCTATACGACCAAAATATGCGAAGAATAAATACAAATAAACCTGATCTTTCTATAGAAAACTCTCAAGCTCAAGATAAGGCGCGAATCAAGCAGCATTCAATCTCAAGAGGTGTATAATTTAATAATTTGAAAGTCTTCTTACGATAGGTAATTCGTAGGAAGACTTTTTTATAAACTAAAAATGAGAAATTTAATATTTATACTGATCCTTAGCACTCTTTCCATATCATGCAAAGATAAAAAGATCAAGAAAGATAAAGGCTCCATTGATATTGTTGCAACAATTTATAGGAACGCCTCAAAAACATTAGAAGACAATAGAACTCTAATAGTGTCAAAATTAAATTATAAAAATGATACTATCATAGAACTAATACCTGATGTAGATTTCCCTGAACAAATAAATAATGTTTATTTCATAGTCGATTCAATGTTTACTGACATAGGCGATATTTCTTCAGCTAGGAAAATAAATTTAAAAAACTTAACAGGTAAATTAAATTCTTCCGTCAAAGAAAAACAAGCAGGAGCCATGTTTTCAGATTTGGAGCATACAAATTGGGACTACATCAATAAGCTCACTGACACCGTTCTATTCAAAAAAACTTATATGCGTTTTCAAATAATATCTCCTGAAAATTATACGAGGTTTTATTTATACAAAACTGATACAATTCTTCCCTATCAAATTTATCCAAAATCCGCGGAAAAATTTAATTCAAGAATTGAGCGAATCGATACGTATGATAAAGTCAATGACATATTTATTTCAATGCAGTTAATGCCAAAAAACGAATGGGATTCAGAAGCACAACAAATATTTGATTATAACAATTTCATCTCAAAAAAATGAGGACAAAAAACTCCTACAATAAAGAAAAGATAGATAACATTGTAAATAAATCTTCAGTTCTTGAGTATTTTAAATTTCTTGAAAACAGGGACATCGTAAAATTCACAAGAAAATCCGCTGGAGATTTCTATTTTCAAACTTCGGATAATAAATTCTCAGTATCCGAAAAGCAGAACAAATATTATGACTTTATCACGGGCAAAGGCGGTGGCATAATTAACGCTGTTATGCAAATTGAAAATAAAAGCTGGATTGAAGCAATTCAAAGAATAGAAGAGATTTTCAATTCGAATTTTAAGTCTGAAATGAAAATAGAGCTTACATCAAAAAACGAAAATATTTATGATGACAAAAAAGAACACGAAATAACATCTGTAAATATACCTTTCAACGACAAATTAATTCAGTATTTCGAAAATAGAGGGATAAGTAAAGAAGTGTTAAAAGAAAACTCAAAACAAATCTCATATAAATTAAAGAATAAAGAATATTTTGGAATTGGTATTGAAAATAAATCAGGCGGTTTTGAAATTAGAAATCCTTTTATAAAAACAAAATTAGGTCCTTCAAATTATTCAATAATACAAAATAAAAAAAAAGACGATATTATTCTTGTGGAGGGAATGACAGATGCTTTTTCTTT
>NZ_DATJCY010000247.1:0-2741 GCF_035577925.1 Gelidibacter sp.
GGCTACACCAGCTACATCAAGTAAAGTCTTTAATAAAGAGGACATTTCGTCGTCAATAGGAGATTTACTCTTGGCCAAGGTGCCATCCAAATCAAATATGATCAATTTTTTCATGTGTTTTATTTCTTATCGGGAACTGATATTTGTAGCAGGGTAACTTTATTTTCAGGCTGAAAGTTGAGCACGCCAATAATGGCAGGCAATAGCACAACTTCTCCTTTGGTAATGGTGTAATTAACATCCTGATAGGTTATTATTCCACTGCCTTCGGTACACACCAAAACAGTAGGTTCATCTTGAATGCCGACCTTAAATTCCGATTGACTTTGAATGCGCCATAGTTTAAAGTGGTTGTTATCAAATAATATTTCGGCATTTTCTATATCTGTACTTTCTACCGGAACTACAGGACCAATTTCAACTTGATTAAAATCAATACAAGCCAAAGCCTGATCTACTTGTAAATCTCTTGGTTTTCCGGTTTTTGAATCGATACGATCCCAATCGTAAAGCCGAAAAGTGACATCGCTATTTTCTTGAACTTCAAAAACTACAGTGCCGCCAAGCGTATGAACCGTTCCGGATTGGATAAAAACAGCATCGCCTTTATTAGGCGCAAAACTATGAAGTTGTTCAGCAACCGATTTATCTTGAATGGATTGTATAAGGCTTTCTTTAGTGGTTCCTTTTTTAAGACCAGCATAAATACGGCTGTTGACGTCGGTTTCCAAAACAATCCACGCTTCGGTTTTTCCAGATTCGCCATGCGGAATATATTCTTTTTGATGATCGGAAGGATGGACTTGAACGGATAGCACTTCATTACAATCCAAAAGTTTTAATAATAATGGAAACTTTTCAAAATGATAACCCAATTTTCCCATAATCTCATACCGATAATCTTTCATCAGGTTGGTGAGGGTCGTGTTTTTTAAAATGCCATCGGTTACTGTATTAGAAAAATCCTTTCGATCACTTAGCAACCAAGCTTCGCCAATGGGTTCATTTTCCGGAAGTGGTTTAGACAATAAATGTTCAAATTTACGACCGCCCCATATTCGATATTGATAAATAGGTTCAAATTTTAAAGGATACATTTGAATACTCATGGAATTGTTTTTTAGATATAATACTGATTTCACACCATCTATAAAATTGCAAAATAAACAGCATTTACTTGCTACATAAAACCTTATAATCATTACATATTTCACAGATTTTTGAGCTTTGGTTGTGTTCATATAGCTATGAAGTCTGTTTTCTAAATTTTTGGGATAGTAATTAAAAAGTAAAAAAATCGCTATCTTGTGTAGTATAATGGTAATTCACAAGTTTAGATTTGAGAAATCAAAACTCAGCTCTTCATATAAAAATCAATTGTTTGGAGTGCAATTGAAAAATGAATATTTAAAAATCTATGGTTTTATACGTTAAATATATGGTGAGTTTGCGCTGCAAAATTGTAGTTAAACAAGAACTTGAAAAATTAGGAATCCATTGTATACGGATAGATTTGGGTACTATTGAAACTGTAGAAAACCTTAGTGATTTGCAACGGCAAAACCTTGAAAGTGGTCTTAAAAAATACGGTCTTTATCTTCTTGATGATAAGCGCAATATATTAATCGAAAAAATAAAAGTGGCTATTATTGAAATGATCCATTATTCTGATGAATTGCCAATAGTAAATTATTCGGATTACTTAAGCGAAAAACTGGGCTATGACTACACCTATTTGGCCAACACCTTTTCTGAAGTAAAAGGATCAACAATTCAACAATTTATCATCAATCATAAAATAGAACGCGCCAAGGAGTTACTACTTTATGAAGATTTAAGCTTGACCGAGATTTCCTATAAATTAAATTATAGTAGTGTGGCGCACTTATCGAGCCAGTTCAAAAAAATCACTGGTCTTACCCCTTCCTATTTCAAAAGTATGAAAAGAAAAAAACTCAAAAATTTAGAAGACATCTGATATTCTTCTAAGATCGCTATCTTTTAAATTGAAGTTGTTTCACAAAACACAACCATTCAAGGAGATATTTTAGACACGAATTACACTAATTTCACGGATTAACTTGATTGCTCGAATTGTCCACGGCAAGATTTTTCTGACAGAGTTTCACAGAGAAAACACTAAGGTCTATAGAAGAAAATGTACAAATTCTCATAATCTATCAATGAAAATCGGTAAAAGCAGTGTCATCTGTGTTCCATAAAATAACCTATTGGATTTTATAAGATGAAACTAATCCCTTTTCTGTCGCTCTAATTTCAACATGGGAAACTTATAACACTTTGCATACATATTATAATAGATTATCCTCTTAAATATTGGAATTTTAGATCGTATTCCTACCCTATAAATTGGACGTGGAATTAAAACAAATCATCTAAAAATTTAGAGATGAATCATCTTGAATTTAAAAAATTAACTGTTTTTACAATTACAGATTTCAACGATTATACATCTAGCGGAGTGGCTTTAAAAAATGTTTTACATAAAACTACCGGAAATGTAAATGCGATTTCAATTGATAAAGGAGAGCAGCTCACAGAAAAGCTCTCCCGTTTTGATCATTTTATACACATCATTGAAGGAAAAGCTGAAATATGGGTTGATGGGCAAATCTATAATTTGAATTCTGGCCAATGCATCATCATTCCTGCAAATTCAAAAAACACGATTAAAGCGAATGAAAAATTCAAAATGATTTCGACCATCATTAAAAGTGGAT
>NZ_DATJCY010000248.1:0-8715 GCF_035577925.1 Gelidibacter sp.
AAGAAATCAACCGCACGTTCTGGGATATTGTCTTTAAGTTGTAGCTGTACTATGCTCAATCCATCTTCCATCGAAGTTTTTATTTTCGGCTTGTATAAGTCAACCATAAAATTTATTGGATTGATAGATACCTTTAAATTACTACCAATCTTTGGACTGTGATTACCAATATTGGGAATTATGATCATATCGCCAAATCGTGTTTTAATACGATCACCAAACGCATATAGTGTTCCATCAGAATCTGATCGATCAATAATAGACTTTCCATTATCGGTAAACATTAAGAATTCTGAAGACGATTTTACTTTAATGAAGAGTGTTGTGTCTACTTGGTGGATGATGGAGTCACTGACAAAAAAATTTAGTTTTAATGGAGGATTTTTATAAAGTTCCTGCTCTTTGATTTTACCTTGTTCATAGTATCTGATGTTAAGATGTAAGTTTTTTACAATATTACTAATAATACTGCGTGAAGTCATTACAGCAATTTCATCCTTAATTTTATTGCTTCCTTCAGCAAATAGTCCACCTTTAGTAAGTTCAGCCATACTTGGCAATTTTTGAGATTGCTTTTCATCTTTAATCTTAATGGTTGCGGATGCTTCGTACTGATAGGTAGTATATCGAAGAAAAACGAAAGCTAATCCAATTGTTAAAATAATACAAAACAAGATTAATTTCCAATTGGAAAGATAGAGATCCAACGTTTTTTTTAATTCTTCTGTAGATGGGGTATTTTTTGGGTGCATGTTTTTTATTGTTGTTGTATGAGGTTATTTAATCAAGAAAACAGCTACAATGGTTGTTAATGTACCAATGGCCGAAATGAGGATGGCATTATTTTGATTGTAATTTGCCGAACGTACTCTGGCATTGTTAGGTTCAACTATTAAAACATCATTTTGCTGGAGATAGTAAAGTGGGGAACTTACCGCGTTTACAGAAGTAAGGTCTATTTTAGCAAACTTTTTTTGGCCATCTACTTCGCGAATTAAAAGTAAGTTTTTACGTTTACCATAAATTGTTAAATCATTGGCTAAGCCCAGCGCTTCTGGTAATGAAATTCGTTCGTTTTGAATGGTAAATGTGCCTGGGTCAGAAACTTCTCCAAGTACTGTTATCGTAAAATTTAACAGTCTTATATTTACAATCGGATCTTTGACATGCTCACTTATTTTGTTTTTCAACATTTCGGTTAGTTGTATTCGTGTCATACCCGCAATATGTAAAGTACCCAAAACTGGAAATTCAATATTACCATTATAATCAATTAAATAGGTTTGCATTCTTGCATTACCTGTGACATTCACGAGGTCATCACTTTCCGATACAATCATTAAATTAAACGGTTGAACAACTTTGGGGTCTTCAGCACTAACAGTTATCATTAAGATATCATCAGGTTTATAAATTAGCTGCTCAGGAGTTGAATTAAGATAACCTTCACTCAAAGGGCGGTCTTGAAAATACACGAAATCTTTGCTCGTAGTGCACGATGTAGCCATTGTTACGACTAGTATTGAGAGTATAATAAGTTTTGTTTTCATTTTTTGAGGAGATTTTTTAAACAAGATTATTTTCTATTATCCAGAACTTCATATGTAGAGTTGTTAGATTTATATTCCGGAATTAACTGTTTTATTGAGGACACTATTTCTAAGGGTTGTGTTAATGAGTTTAATGTAGTTAGTTTGTTTATTTGGATTTCTACGTTAGCAACATCTATATGTCTTGATTTTGCAATCATAATCTTATCATGGTAAGTTTTTATGGTGTTTTCACCATCAGCCAAGAGTTCTTCATAAATTTTCTCGCCCGGCCTTAAACCAGTAATCTTTATATCAATATCCTCAGGGTAACGTAGTCCGGATAAGATGATCATATTGGTTGCAAGGTTAAATATTTTGACCGGTTCGCCCATGTCAAATACAAAAATTTCTCCGCCGTTGCCCATTGCTGCAGCTTCCAATACCAATTGGCATGCTTCAGGGATGGTCATAAAATATCGGGTGATATCTTTATGCGTAACAGTTAAAGGGCCACCTTTTGCAATTTGTTTTTTAAATAATGGAATCACAGATCCGTTGGATCCTAATACGTTACCAAATCGGGTGGTAATGAATTTTGTCTTTCCTTTTTCTTTGAGACAGGTAATGTAGAGTTCGGCAACACGTTTTGTGGCTCCCATAACATTGGTAGGGTTGACGGCCTTGTCTGTAGAAATTAGAACAAACTTATCTACACTGTGTTTAACAGAAATATCAACAACATTTTTAGTGCCTACAACATTAACACTAACGGCTTCAAACGGATTGTTTTCCATTAAAGGGACGTGTTTGTATGCTGCTGCGTGAAAAACAACTTTAGGTTTATATAAGTTAAATATTTGATCAATTCGACATTCGTTTCTTACATCAGCAATAATTGCTTCTATATTTTCTAAACCCAGTTGTCTAAATTCTTGTTGGAGATCATAAAGTGCTGATTCGCCATTATCTACCAGAATTAGCTTTTTGTAATTATACTTGCTTATTTTCCTGCAAATTTCACTTCCAATGGATCCAGCCGCTCCTGTAATAAGTATGACTTTGTTTTCATATTCATCGGTAAGCGCAGGATTAATAATTGATATTGGGTCTCGTCCCAAAAGATCTTCAATATTGACTTTTTTAATTTGCCCAATACTCAAATCCCCATCAATCCAGTTTTGGACTGGCGGAACAATTTTTACATGAAGTCCTAAATCAAATAAATAACCTGTTATTTTTAGCAGTCGGGTCGGATCAATATTTTGGATTGAAACGATAACTTCTTCAATGGCGTTTTTAGAAACTAATTCCGCAGTTATTTTCTTTAAGCTATAAACCGGGAGAAGATTTATCTTTTTCCCAACTTTGCTTTCATTGTCATCTATAAATCCAATAACTTGATAGCTGTTTTGAGGGTCTTTGCTAATCGCATCATAAGTAATCATTCCTGAATTTCCAGCACCAAAAATCAGCACATTTTTGGTGGGTACAAAATCATTGGTTAGACTGTTGTATAACGATTTTATAACCAATTTAAAACCGATAATGAAAGCTATATTTAGCAATAAATGAATGTAAATGATAGATCCAGGAATGTCAAAAAACTGATCATAATTGAATTTCCGACTAAAGAATGTTACAACAATGAGAATAGTTGCTAAAATATTGGCACCAATAATAATATTGATAATGTCTTTATACCCCGTGAATCTTACAACGCCCTTATGGGATCTTACGGCGATAAAGCATATTGTGGCAGCCACCAAAACAAAAGGAATTTGATTCAAGACTAAATTGATGTCAAAATCCAATTTGAAATTGAATCGGATGAAATAGGCCAAAAAGAAAGTTAGTGCTACAATCAATAAATCGCACAGCAACACCAACCATTTGGAGGCATACTTTTGAGATATCTTATGTATAAACTTATAGGTCATTTGCTAAAAATACGAATTAATAACATCCAATATTCTGTTACGCTCATTATCTGTTAAATTAGAGCCACTAGGCAAGCACAATCCTTTTTCAAACAATTCATCCGACACGCCATTAATATAACTTGGTGCATCCTTAAAAATTGGTTGTTGGTGCATCGGTTTCCATAAAGGCCTAGACTCTATGTTTTCCTTTTCCAATGCCAGTCTTAATCCTTCTCTTGTAGTTTTTGAATCTAACAAAATACAGGATAACCATCGGTTTGAAAAATGACCTTCGGGCTCTTGTAATAAGGAGATTTGCTCAAAATTGCTAAAGGCTTTGGCATAAAAGTCATAATTAGCGCGTCGATTTTCTATGTGGCTATCTAATATAGTCATTTGTCCGCGACCAATACCAGCTACAATGTTGGACATTCGGTAATTATATCCAATATGTGAATGCTGATAATGCGGTGCATCGTCTCGTGCCTGCGTTGCTAAAAATATGGCTTTCTGTTTGTTACTGGCCGTTCTTGTAACTAGAGCACCGCCACCAGAAGTCGTGATGATTTTATTGCCATTAAAAGATAATATTGAGAAATCGCCAAACGTTCCACATTTTTGACCTTTATATTGGCTGCCTAAAGCTTCTGCACTATCTTCAATGACAGGAATATTATAAGTTGCAGCTATTTTATTTATTTCATCTACTTTATAGGGCATTCCATATAAATGTACGGCGACAATTGCCTTTGGATGTTTCCCTTTCGAAATTCTATCCTTAATGGCAATTTCTAATTGTAATGGGCACATGTTCCAAGTTTCCTTTTCACTATCCACAAAAACAGGTGTTGCACCTTGATATACAATAGGATTAGCAGAAGCAGAAAAGGTCTTGCTTTGGCAGATGACTTCATCACCAGTACCAACCCCCAATAGGATAAGACTTAGATGAAGTGCAGCCGTACCAGACGATAACGCCGCGACATTTCGATCTTCATTGAGGTAGGATTGAAGATCCATTTCAAAACCACTAACATTCGGTCCTAAAGGTGCCACCCAGTTAGATGCAAAAGCTTCATGGATGTAAAATTGCTCATTCCCGCTCATATGTGGTGATGAGAGCCATATTTTTGGATTCATAAGTTAAAAATTGTTAAGTAACGTTTAAAATTACCATTCAATTTCATGTCGATAGAGGGGTTGGGGACACGATTTTAGAATAAATGATAAATATCTGTTATTATGTTCAAACCACCCGAATTAAAACGATTAAATGTAAATTTTCACGTTGTTTAATCTGATTATAAATTTAAACAATATGTAGCAATCAGGGATTTTAATTTTTAAAATTTGCCATCAAAACTAAAATATCTAGTTAAGCTAAATATTTTGGCAAATAAAACTACATGTCTATTTACTCCTTGTTTTAAATTTTATGTCGTTTCTTTGACTTGGATTATGTTTTGTATATTATATTTATTGCCTTTAATTAATTTCTGTAAAATATCACTTTAAATTATCAATCAAAATTAGAAAATGAATATTTTAATAACTTCAGCCGGCCGGAGGGTTTCACTTGTGAGATCTTTTCAAAAAGAATTGAAAAGTATTAATCCTTATGGAAAAGTATTCGCAACGGATTCTAATCCTATTTTATCGGCTGCGTGCCAGGTTGCAGATGACTATTTTCAATCACCACGATTAGATGATCCAACGTATATTGATTCTTTAGCTAATTTTTGTAAAATTCACAATATTTCATTGGTCATTCCAACCATAGACACCGAACTTCTTGACCTTGCTAAAAACAAAGAACGGTTTGAAAAATTAGGAATTAATGTGGTCATTTCTTCTATTGAATTAGTCGAAAAATGTAGAGATAAAAGAATGATCCATGATTTCTTTAAAGAACATCATATAAATGTCGCTAAGGAATATCCGAAGGTTGATTACAAACTGCCACTTTTTATTAAACCTTTTGACGGAAGTAGAAGTGTAGATACATTTGTTATTAATACAGAGGATGAATTGACAGATTACCATATAGAGAATGAAAAGCTTATGTTTTTAGAGTATTTGGATCAAGAAGAACATGACGAATATACTTGTGATTTGTATTATGGGAAAGATCATAATTTAAAATGTGTTGTACCTCGAAAAAGAATAGAAGTTAGAGATGGTGAAGTGTATAAAGCTCTAACGAACAATAATGAAATTGTCCCCTATATAAAAAAGAATTTGAATCATATTAATGGTGCCGTTGGATGTCTTACAGCACAGTTTTTTATGAATAAAACAGATAAAAGTAAGATTTATGGCATTGAGATCAATCCTCGTTTTGGTGGTGGGTATCCTTTATCATATTTGGCCGGTGCTAATTTTTCAAAATGGATTATTAATGAATATATGCTGGGTAAATCTATTGAAGATCAATTTGATGTATGGGAAAGTGATTTGTTGATGATTCGTTATGACGATGAAATTTTAGTACATGGATATAAAGGTTGATCAAAATACAGTTGTCGTTTTTGATTTAGATGACACTTTGTACAACGAATTGGATTATTTAAGATCAGCTTACAAATCCATTGCATTATTTTTAGATCGCAATAATTGGAAATTGCTGTTTGCAAAAATGTTTTCTTTATATAGAAATAAATTGAACGTTTTTGAATTTTTGGCAGATGCTTATGATGTCGAAATATCTGTATTAATTGACTTGTATCGAAATCACCAACCCGATATCCAATTGTTTGATGGTGTTCTTGAAATCTTCGAAGCGATAAAATCCAAACAGGGTAAAATTGGAATTGTTACAGACGGCCGTTCAAAAACACAAAGAGCAAAACTTGAAAGTTTAGGAATTTTAAGTTTTATTGATTGTGTTGTCATATCTGAAGAAATTGGTTCTGAAAAGCCAGATGTCGCCAATTTCAAGGTTATTGAGAATACTTTGTCAGGAACAGAATATTATTATATAGCTGATAATTTAAAGAAAGATTTTATTGGGCCTAATGCTCTCGGATGGAAAAGTGTGGCACTGCTAGATAATGGAAAGAATATACATTCTGAATCTTATAAACATTTAAATCCCGAAAATTTACCTCAAGAATTTATCTTTTCGATAAAAGAGATTAGAACGGTTTGAATAATCCCATGAGAATGAATCGTTTTATAAACGAGTGATTTTTTACTGATTTGTTGAACCTTTAAATTCTGGCATATCAAGACTTTCTGAATTGTTGATGTCCGCTCTGTTAATAACTTTGTCTATGGTTTTTAGTATAATTTTAAAATCCAGCGCAAGCGATTGGTGATCTACATAATACACGTCATATTCAAATTTTTGTTCCCAGCTGATGGCATTTCGGCCATTCACTTGTGCCCAACCTGTTATTCCTGGTAAGACTTCGTGCCTTCTAAATTGTGTTTTGTTATAAAGCGGAAGATAATGTGGCAGTAGGGGACGAGGTCCTATCAAGCTCATATCGCCTTTAAGGATATTTAAAAGTTGTGGGAGTTCATCCAACGAAAGTTTTCTACAAAAATTGCCAACTGTAGTTACGCGCTCCAATGCAGGTAATAGTTTGCCGTTTTTATCCGTTTTGTCATTCATGGTTTTGAACTTAATAATCGTAAAGATTTTTCCGTTTTTTCCCGTACGCGCCTGGTAAAAAAATGGTTTACCGTTATTTGCAATTAATAAGGAAATAACCAATACTATGAATATTGGGGATATGATTATTAGTCCAATTGCTGCTGATAAAAAATCAAAAAGGCGCTTTATAGTAGCTTGAAATATATTCATGATATTAATTATATTTTAAGTACATTATTTATCAATTTTAGTAAATCGTTATTAATAATGTTGACATCAAAACGTTCTTCGGCATATTTTCTACTATTATAGCCCATTTCTTTAATTTTATCAGGATTAGTAATAAAATATTCCATAGCTTCAATTAGCGCATCTTGACTTTGCGGTTCTATTAAAAAACCATTAACTCCGTGTCTAACAGATTCTCTACATCCAACAGAGTCAGTAGTGATAATAGGATTGCCGCATGCACAAGCTTCCAAATTTGTTCTAGGTAGGCCTTCGCGATAATAGCTTGGTAAAACAAAAACATCTCTTTGCTGAAGATGTTTTTCGATGTTATGTTGGATGCCATGAAAAATAATCACACCTTGATCATGCAATAAATTTATTTCATCTTTACTAATTGCGGATGGCGAGTTTTCATTGCCACCAATTAAATGGAACTCGGTTTTAGGATATTTTGCTTTCAGGATTTTAGCAGCTTCCATATAATAGGCAATACCCTTTTCTTTAATTAACCTTGCAATTAATAGGAAAGACACATTTTCAGTTGGATTTTTTTCTTTAAATGTGTATTTATTCAAATTAACGCCGGAGCCACTTACAAAATCGACTTTTTGGTGTTTTGTAATTATTTTCCGATCTAAAAATAATTCATAATCATCTTTATTCTGGAATACAATTACCTTGTTTTTTCTTATAGAAAGTTTATACAACATTTCATTAAAGCGCTGCAAGGTTCTTACCTTAAATGAAAGTCCCGTAAAAGCATAGCCTAATCCCGTAATCAATGAAATTACTGGCACTTTACACATATTGGCAGCTATAGAACCATAGATGACTGGTTTTACCGTATATGGAAAAACCAAGTCAATTTTATGGCGTTTTATAATGGATTTGAGTTCTTGTATTGATTTAAAATCTTTTAAGGGATTAAGTCCTGTGCGTTGCAATTTAAAATCAATAGGAACCGCGCCAATGTCTTTAATTAGTTTTCGATAATGTTCAGTAAATTCAGGCGCAGCAGCATATACGTCAAACCCGTTATTGATTAAGTTTTTTATAAAATCGCCTCTAAATTCAATAAGAGAGCCGTCGTACGAGGCTATTAATAATATTCTTTTCTTTTCCATTTTGAACTAACGCTGTTTAAGAAAAGTAAACTTATACCATTTTTGAAAACAATAGTACGACCACACTCTAAAAGTGTTATCTATTTTACTTTCTAGATGATCTTTAACCAATTTGGTAATGAATTCGACATTAAATATGTTTTGATTTGCTAAAAACTCAGGTTCAATATAACTCTCAAGTTCACTTTTAAGACTTTGTCTCAACCAATCGCCAGCTGGACTGCCAAAGCCATTTTTACTTTTATCCAAAAAATCTTTAGGAAATTGATCCCTAAACGCTTCTTTTAAAATGTATTTTTTGTTCCAACCTT
>NZ_DATJCY010000249.1:0-11004 GCF_035577925.1 Gelidibacter sp.
GGCTGAGGTTCCAATAATGGGATTTTCAGGATAAATGCTTTTCGTCGAAATAGAAGCTTCCGAAGTTTTATTTTGTTTTAAGGCCTCGGCTAAAGTGTTGAGCAATTGTTCGTTTTGCCAAGGTTTTACAATAAAATCTGAGGCGCCTAATTTTAAGGATTTCACCGCCAAATCAATCGCCGCATACGCTGTAATCATCACTACAGCGGTTTTAGGGAATTTACTTTTGATTTCTCTCAACCAAAAAAGTCCTTCATTTCCGGTGTTGAGTGCGCTTTTAAAATTCATATCCAAAAGCACAACATCCACTTTTTCACGCTCAAGAATAGCTCGGAGATTTTCCGGATTACCTTCGGTCAGAATCTTTTTGGTTTTTGGACCTAACAGAATTTTTACAGCTGTCAGCAGGTCTTTATCATCATCAACAATAAGTATGGTGGAGTTTTTCATAGAGCAAAAAAGGTTTTAACTAGTGCCGATAAATTTTGAAATAAAAAAGCCGATATAATTTACTATTTATTTTGCAAGTAGTAGGTAAATTCATCAATTTAAAGGACGCTATAAAACAATGGCAATATTCGCTTTATTTTATGTCAAAACAAAGGCATTTTTATTAAATATCAGGTGATATGGTTCCTGTCAAAACTCCAATTTCCCCAAATAATAAGCATTCAAATAGGTTTGTAAAATCCATTCGTAGTGCTTGATAACCATTTGGTTTTTACTGTTTTCCCATTTGTTTTTTGCAGTTAAAAGCATCACCGAATTGCTGGCGCCCAAATCAAATTTTGTCTGTGCAACGCGATAGCTTTCCTGATAATTCGTTTCTTGCTCTACTAAGTTTTGATAGTTTTTTTCGGTCATTGTCAAATCAAAAACTGCTTTGGAGGTGGCTTCGCGCAAATTATTTTCCACAATTTCCTTTTGCCATTCGACATCCATAAAATTCAGTTTTGCCTTTTTAACCGTATTTCTAACCGTAAAACCATTAAAAATAGGAATGTTGAGATTTAACGAAAGATATTTTCCCAAGTTGTTTTCATTCTGATCCCAAAATTTCACATCACTCGAATTTGAGTAACGTGTACTCATTCCAGCATTTAAGGAAAGTGACGGATAATAGGACGATTGCGCCATTCTGATGTTCTGTTTTGCTTCTTTAATGCGCCAATCCCACAGCGCATAAAATGGACGTTGTTTTCCGGTTTCAAACAATTCGGAAGTTGTAGAAATAGAAGTTTCCATAACCGTTAAAGGTTTAAGTTCTGACAGTTTCTCTACAGATTGATGTAAAAGTCCGGCCAATCTAATACGGCTGTGAAAAAGATGTTGTTCGGAGGTCGATACCACATTTTTATTTTCACTAAAAGCACCTTTAAGATCATGATAATCACCCGGATCGATATTGCCTTCTTCAAATAAAGTTTCTGCTTGTTCAAACTGTTCCTGCGTTAGTAATAATTGATTTTCAGCTTGCTCTAATAAATCTTTGGCTGTTAAAACCGTGATATAAGCTTCAATCACATCCAAAATCAAGGTTTCTTTCTGAGCTTCATAATTTAAACTTTCCGCTTTATGAGCAGCGGCTTGCTTTCTAATGTCATGAAAAATTTTGAATCCGTTAAACAAATACATGCCAGCACCAAGCGATGCATTGCCCGATGAAATGGTTTGTTCGATAAATTGATTGGTGGTCGGGTCGATGTTTTTCCCTTGACTCCAACTGTGTCCGATATTACCATTGACCGAAGGCAGTGCATTTTGCCAAGCTTGGCGTTTATCAATGTTTTGGAGTTCGTATTGAAGTTCAGCACGATGGATTGCGGGATTGTTTTTTAAAGCCATTTCAATGCATTGTTCCAACGACCAATGATCTTGTCCGAAAGTCCAAGTGGAAATTAGAAGTAAAGCAGTATTGATAATCCAAAGGATAATGTGTTTGTACATAATTTAGAATCTTTGGAAAAGGCTTTTGCGATTGTTATGCCAATAATTTAAATTATTGATTTACAGTATTTTGATTGTTTTTATGGAATTGAATATTGTTCGGAATCGAACAGGTTGTGTTCGGAATTGAACGGTGGATTTTAAATAAAAAAGAGAAAACCGTGGAATAAATTTAGAGATTGAGGTTTTTAACAATGTTTTTGCTCAATTTGTTAGGACTTCAAAATTTAGATGGTTGCTCATCATCTTAAAATGTTTGTCAAAACTGAATAAGCTTATTTTTTCATCAATGACTTGTTGTAATATAATTAAATCGGGAATTCCTACTTTGTTAATTCCATTTTGAAGATTCAATAATTGATAAGTTCTTATTGCTCCCCAATCAATTTTTAAAGGAATTTTTTCAAGGGCATATAATCCATCTAATATATCAAGTCGATTTCGATGTTTTAAAATGGGATGAAGCTCAGTCAAGATAATATCATTAATGCAAGCAAAGCCTTCATTTAATAAATCATCCATTAACTGAATATTTCCATTTTTAAAATATTCTATCCACACTGAGCTGTCTATTAGTATTTTATAATTCGACATCTTTTCTTTCTCTTAAAGAGTCCAAATCAATGTCAAAATCAAAGGTTCCTTTTAAAGTAATTAACCTTTTTCTTTTAATGGAATCAATATAAGCTTTCAATGCTTTTGTGATCAACTGATTTTTAGTTTTAGCATTGGATAACTCCATAGCTTCGTCCATCAATCTTTCAGGAATAGTTATCGTAGTTCTCATCGTTTTTTGTGTTTATTGACATCAATATTGATGCAATATAATGATTTTTTATAAATTATTCGTTCTTCTAAACAAGCTTTCTATAGACTAAAGTTTTTATTATTAGAAGTGTAATCATGAAGTGTTTTTTGAGAAATTAAAGCAAAGCATTAATTAAGAACACTATTGGCTTCGCTAATCAAAAAACAAATAGGTTTATATTTCACAAAATAATTTTCTCTAAATATGTAAAGTAATCATTCAACATAATCACCGGAACGGGTATAAGTTACGCACGTCAGGACAGAATAAATGTAATTTCATTAGCTTCTTTAGGTGCATAAAATGAAGTTATTCTCATCAAAATATTTTCAACCGTGTTTTTCAAATCTGTATTAAGAATACTGTCCACCATCGAACAATAACTGTCCGATATCGAACACTCCTAATAGTATTTTTTTTGTTTATATTGTTGATAATAAGCTATTTGTATTTGTGGCACAACTTTCCTTATGTCCTATCTGAAAAATAATATTATTACACAATGGATCGAGTTATCGAAAAAAAGAAATGGAACGCAAAACGCATTGGAATCATCGTTTTTACCCTATTATTAATTGGTTTAATAGCTTTTAGCTTTTTAGGAACGCAAGGCGGACGGAAATTAAATGTTGATAAAGAACGCTTATCAATTTTTGAAGTCAAGGAAGCTGTTTTTCAAGAGTTTATTCCGGTGAATGGAACCGTTTTGCCCATTCGTACTATTTATTTGGATGCTTCTGTGGGTGGAAGAGTTGAAGAAAAATACGTGGAAGATGGCGCGGTTCTTAAAAAAGGAGATCCGATTTTAAAACTGTCCAATACCGATTTGGAATTGAGTTTGGTGAATCAGGAAATCCAAGTGCTGAATTTGTTGACGCAAGCGCAAATTGCAAAAACGAGTGCGCAGCAGGTTTCTATTTCCAACCGCAATCAAATGGCGGATGTTGAACAAGGATTGATTGAAGCCAAACGGATTTATGAACTCAATCAAAAATTATTTGATAAAGATGCTATTGGTAAACAAGATTATTTAAAGAGCAAAAACGAATATCTGTACCAAAAGGAAAAAGTAGAATTGACCAAACAAATCCTCAAACAGGATTCTACTTCGTCCATTCAAAAAGTATTTCAGGATCAGGAAACTTATAACAGAACGCAAAGTGCATTGGAATTGATGCGACAAAAAGTGGGCGATTTGGTGGTTCGTGCGCCAGTTGATGGGCAATTGACGTCTTTTGATGCCGAAATAGGACAGAGTAAAAATGCCGGTGAACGCTTGGGGCAAGTGGATGTTTTAACCGGATATAAAGTGAATGCCGACATTGATGAACATTATATTAATCGTGTTTTTATTGGTCAGAAAGCAGAATTTAAATTGAAGGATGAAAACTACGATCTTAAAATCACCAAAGTTTACAGTCAGGTAAAAGACGGAAAATTTAGAGTGGATTTTGAATTTGCCGACAAAACACCAGAATCCATCCGTCGTGGACAAAGTCTTCAAATTCGTTTGGCACTGAGTGATGAAACTTCAGCTTTATTATTGAAAAAAGGTGGGTTCTATCAACAAACAGGTGGAAACTGGCTATTTATTATCGATAAATCTGGTCAAACGGCTTATCGAACCGATATTCAACTGGGCAGACAAAACCCTGATTATTATGAAATTTTAGATGGTCTTCAGCCTGGTGATCGTGTAATTATTTCAAGTTATGAAGGTTATGATAAAATTCAGCAATTGAATATTAAATAGATCAAAAGACTTGGTACACGACAAAAATTATATTTGATGGATTTTCCTTGATTTTCTACCCCTGCCCTAAAGGGTGAATCAAGGAAAATTGGGCTCCCTTTAGTCCCGATAGCTATCGGGAGGGGCAAAACCGATTTTTGTCGTGTGCTAAATCCAAAAGAGAATTAAAATTTTTTAACAACGCAAATAAATTAACAACAATGCTAAAAAACTTTATAACACTAACATTTAGAAATCTGTGGAAAACCAAGGGTTATAGTTTCTTGAATATTTTTGGTTTGGCCGTAGGGATTGCTGCCGCTTCCTTGATTTTTCTTTGGGTAGAAGATGAAGTCAACTATAATGATTTTCCTAATAAGGATGCACTTTATATTGTAAATTCCAAACAGTTTTTTGATGGCAATGTGGCTGTGTTTTCGGCAACTCAAGGACCTTTAGCGCCTGCAATTGAAAGTGAAATTCCCGGAATCCAATCCGCAGTGAGATTGGATTGGGGAACCAAAGCATTATTTTCGGTTGACGAAAAACGTCTTTATCAGCAAGGTCGGTATGTAGATCCTGGGTTTTTAAACATGTTTTCTGTTCAGTTTTTAAGTGGAGATTCAAATTCAGCTTTAAACGACCTTAATAACATTGTTTTGAGTGAAACTGCTGCCCAGAAACTTTTTGGTTCTGTGGATGTTATCGGAAAAATTATTCTTTTGGATAACGATCAGAGTTATAAAGTGTCGGGAGTGGTTAAGGGTTTTCCTAAAAATAGCAGTTTTGCATTTGATTGGTTGGTTCCTTTTGAAAATTTTGAAAAGAAAAATGAGTGGCTAAAAACCTGGAATAATAACGGTATTATCACTTTGGTCCAAACCGAACCGCATGCCGATATCGCCACGATTAATAGTCAAATAAAAGATTTTGTTCAAAAGAAAGTAAATAGTGATTTCTATACTTCAGAGAATTTTATTTATCCGATGACCCGTTTAAAAATGTACAACAACTTTGATAAATCGGGCAATGAGCAAGAAGGAAGAATCAAATACGTGCGTTTATTCAGTTTTATAGCTTGGGTGGTTTTATTGATTGCCTGCATTAATTTTATGAATCTTTCTACAGCACGTTCTGAAAAAAGGGCCAAGGAAGTGAGCATGCGAAAAGTGATGGGAGCGGGTAGAGGTTCTTTGATTCGCTCGTTTTTGGGAGAATCATTTGTGTATGCTATTTTGGCAACTTTAGTAGCAGTAGTTTTAGTTTGGATCTTTTTGAAACCGTTTAATACTATGGTAGATAAGGATTTGATGATGCAACTTTTTTCGCCTTTACATCTTGGGTTTTTATTGGGCATTATTTTTATATGCGGATTGGTTTCAGGAAGTTATCCGGCGTTTTATTTATCATCTTTTAACCCGTTATCAGCTTTAAAAGGTGTAAAACGAAAAGGAGGATCTGCCGGAATGATTCGACGCGGATTGGTCATTTTACAATTTACCGCAGCTATTGTATTGATGATTTCTACCGTACTCATATATCAGCAAATTCAACATGCCAAAAACCGTGATATCGGATTTGAAAAAAGCCAAGTAATTACAACGTCTTTAAAAGGCGATATGTACAAACATTTGGAGGTGATAAAATCGCAGTTATTGGCAACTGGTGTTGTTGATAAAGTAGGATTGGCCAATAGCAATGTTTTGAATATTGGATCGAATGCCAGCGGTTTTGACTGGGAAGGAAAAGACCCCAATGCTTCGGTTTTGATAAGTATGCTTACAGCTGACGCCGATTTTATTCCGAGTTTGGGAATGGAACTAGTTGACGGTCGAAATTTTTATACCGATTTGACCAAAGAGCAATTATCCTTAATAATCAATGAAACGTTGGCAAAATTAATCCAAGAAGATGGCTTGGTTGCTGGAAAAACTATAGAAAGGAATGGTCAGCAGTATACCATCACGGGCGTTGTCAAAGATTTTATCTTTAATGATGTTTACACCGCAGTGGAACCATTAGTTATTTTTCCTTTTGAACAGAATTTTGGCGTTTTGTATCTAAAAACCAAAGCATCTGCTGATTTACCACAAACATTGGCCAAAATTGAGCAGGTCATCAAATCCCAAAATCCTGAATATCCGTTTGAATACAAGTTTTTGGATGAAACCTTCAATGATTTATTTTATTCAGAATTGCTGATCCAACGCTTATCACAGGTTTTTGCCATTTTGTGCATTATTATTTCTTGCTTGGGATTATTTGGTCTGGCGGCTTATTCTGCCGAAATCCGAGCTAAAGAAATCAGTATTCGTAAGGTGCTTGGGGCTTCGGTCAAAGAATTGGTGATGATGCTCAATAAAGAGTTTTTGGCACTGGTGGCACTTTCTGCACTGATTGCTTTTCCTATTTCATGGTGGATTATGAATTCATGGATTGAAAATTTTGAATATCACATAAAAATTCCTTGGACACTTTTTGTAGCCATCGGATTGTTGGCCATGTTCATTGCTTTACTGACCATAAGTTCACAAGCGTTAAAAGCAGCGTTGACCGATCCTGCCAAAATGCTGAGAGACGAATAACATTTGAATTTCCTAAAACATTAACAAGATAAAAATATAAATAAATAAGATTTTCGACATTAAAACTTGCGAATTTCCTATCAAAAAAACAAACTATTATGATAAACATCAACGACCTAGACAAAGTTTACCGCACCGAAGAAATTGAAACATTGGCATTAAGTAAAATAAAATTGCACGTCAAAAAAGGAGAATTTTTGGCGGTCATGGGACCTTCGGGTTGTGGGAAATCCACACTTTTAAATATCATCGGATTATTGGATGATATTGATGGTGGAAGTTACCTGTTTAACGAAACCGAAGTGTCTCATTTTAATGAACGCAAACGCGCAGAATTGAGAAAGCACAACATCGGATTTGTATTTCAGAGTTTTAACCTGATTGATGAATTAACGGTTTATGAAAATGTAGAATTGCCACTCATTTATACCAACGTTCCGAAAGCTGAACGTAAAAAAATGGTGGAAGCCGTTTTAGAAAAAGTACAAATTATGCACCGTCGTAATCATTTTCCGCAGCAATTATCGGGTGGGCAGCAACAACGTGTGGCAGTGGCAAGAGCTGTGGTGACCAATCCAAAAGTGATTTTGGCGGATGAGCCAACAGGAAATTTGGATTCCACAAACGGAAACGAAGTGATGCACATGCTTACTGAACTGAACGAATCTGGAACTACCATTGTGATGGTAACGCATAGCGAACACGACGCCAAATTTGCCGATAGGATTGTTAGAATGTTGGACGGACAGATTATTATGCAGCAAGAACGTGCTGTAAAAAATGTAGAGTTACAGCAGGAGTAAATCTCTGAATAGCACACTTAAAACAAGAATTATGATTAAATATTATATCCGGATTGCATGGCGAAGCCTTCTAAAAAACAAGTTTTTTACGCTTCTGAATATCTCCGGATTAGCGGTGAGTTTGGTGGTCGCTATTTTTTTGTTGACCTATGCCAAAGAGGAACTGAGCTTTAATTCGAGTTTTTCAAAAGGAGCAAATATTTACCGGGTAAATATGGTAACTTCTGAAAGCTATAATTTTGAGAAGTGGACACAACTACCTAATTCTGTAGGTTTGGCAATGTTGCAAGATATTCCAGAAGTAGAAGAAATGTCGCGTTTGGTACGTTATAATTTTGGTGGAACTTCATCTTTGCGAAGCGACAACAAGAATTTCTTAATAGATGATTTTTATCTGGTAGATGCTGCGTTTTTTGAACTTTTTGATTTTGAGTTTTTGGAAGGCAATAGCACAACGGCTTTTGAGAGACCCAATAGTATTGTAATTTCAGAAAGTGAACGGCAACGGATTTTTGGTGATCAGCCCGCCATTAATCAGCAGATTACCATCAATCAAAAAAACAATTTTACGATTGCAGGCGTTTTTAAGGATCTACCCGAAAACACAAGTTTTGAAGGTGTTTTTTACGCCAATATTTTAGATTCGTGGATGGGCAAAAATGTGTATTGGTCCAATGCTAGTTATGAAACCTACTGTCTGTTAAATCCTAATGCTGATGTTGCTAAAGTTCAAAAAGAAGCCACCGCATTAATTGATAAATATGTCGAAAAAGGCGATCAGTATTTTACAGAATTTCTTCTACAGCCTTTGTCCAAAATTTATTTGTATTCCAATGATCTTGCACATGGTTATTCTTCAAGATTGGGAAATATTAATCACGTTCGGATGTTTTTTATTTTGTCTTTTCTGATTTTAGGAATGGCGGTCATAAATTATACCAATCTGGCAACGGCGCGTTCTCAAAATAATGCCAAAGAAGTAGGGATCAATAAAGTGCTGGGTGCCGACAAACAGCAAATTCGATGGCGCTTTTATATAGAAACGGCTACACTTTCTTTTATAGCTGTGTTATTTGCAATTTTATTAAGTGTTTTGATACTTCCATTTTTTAACTCATTAACTGATAATGATTTTACGATTTCCCGATTATTAGCTTTAAATAATATGGTTTTATTTATCGGATTATGGTTGCTGATCAGTTTAGTAGGCGGAAGTTATCCTGCTTTTGTGATGTCAAAAATGCCCGCTATCGGATTGATGAAAAAATGGGTCGGAAGAAATAATCTATCCGAAAACATCCGAAAAGGTTTGGTGGTTTTTCAATTTACCTGTTCGATTATTCTGATTATTGGTGTGATTATCATGAATCAGCAAATGCAATTTGTAAAGGAAAAAGATTTGGGATATCAACCTCATAAAGTGCTCAGTATTCCTGTTCGTGGCATTTCATCTTCGGAGCAATTAAATAGCTTACAACAAGAAATTAGAAATCTGGCGGCAACCCACGAGGTCACGATTGTGCAAACTTATCCAGGAGGTGGCGAAAGTGGAAGAACTGTTTCTAAACCAAATTCTTCTGGTGAAGGTTTGCCTATAAGTTCCAATAATAGTCTTGGACCAGTGGTTTCTACTTTGGGTTTGCATCTGCTTGCTGGTGACGATCTACCAAAAAATATTGCAAAAGGAGATTCTACTGCTTACGTTTTGATAAATGAAGTGATTTTAACCTATCTGGGATATAGCAATCCGCAAGCTGCTATCGGGCGAAAAATTCCAATCCATTGGTCGTCGGAAGCAGAAATAAAAGGCGTAGTGCGGAATTTTAATTTCGGGAATCTTAAAGAAAATATTGGTGGCTATCTATTTTACAAAATGAATGACGCGCCAGATGGTTATAGTGATTTGCTGATAAGTTATAATTCGCAAAATGCAAGTTCCTATTTGCAGCAAGTACAATCTATTTTTGAAAAAATAGTTCCTGAATCGGCTTTTGATTATTTGTTTTTAGAAGATTATTTAAAAAATCAATACAAAGCTGATGATCGTTCGGAAGCTATTTTAATGGTATTTTCTTTTCTCGCCATTTTTATTGCCTGTCTTGGTTTGTTTGGATTGGCAGCTTTTACAGCAGAACAACGTAAAAAAGAAATCGGGGTGCGTAAAGTTTTAGGCGCCAGTGTTTTGGAAATCGTACAGTTGTTATCCAAACAGTTTTCTGTATTAATTCTTTTGGCATTGCTGATTTCCATTCCGTTGGGTTGGTGGATTTTTTCGGAATGGCTGAATGATTTTGCCTATCGTATTCAAATTTCATGGGATGTTTTTGTGTTTGCCGCCATTTTGGTGGTGCTCATTGCTGCTGTTCCTATCGGGTTTCAGTCGTTTAAAGCAGCACGGAACAATCCGATAAAAAGCTTGAGAACGGAGTAAAAACTAGACCTAACAGTTCCGATAGCTATCGGAACTGTTAGGTCTATAAAAAACTTAATAAAAAAGACATGTTTAGAAATTATATCAAAATAGCTTCTCGGAATCTTTGGAAGAATAAATTAATCAGTGTTATCAATATCCTCAGTTTGGCTATTGGTATCAGTGCTGTGGCAGTTATTTATTTATCGGTTCAGCACGAATTGAGTTTTGATAAACACGCACTTCATAAAGAAAGAGTTTTTCGTGTGGTTTGGAGCGATATTGAAGATAGGGATTTTAATATTCCTGGAGTGGAATCTCCTTTGATAGAGATTGTGGAAGACGAAATTACGGGCATAGAAAAAGTGATACCTTTATTTGAATGGTATGATTTTGAAGTACATATTCTGAACAAAGAGGGCAACGAAAATACTTTTTATAAAGAGGAAGGTGTGGTGCTCACCAATTCCGATTACTTTTCGATATATCCACATCATTGGCTTTCTGGCAATCCAGAGAGTTTAAATACACCCAATAAAATAGTGTTAAGTGAGAGGGATTTAAAATTGTTTTTTCCAGGTTCCGATGCAGAAGAAGTTTTGGGAAAAACAATAATTTACGAAGATGAAATTTCTTTCGAAGTAAGGGGAGTCGTAGAAGAAATGGCTGAAAATTCCGATTTTAAATTCACAAGTTTTATTTCTTTTAATAGCATTCCT
>NZ_DATJCY010000250.1:0-6078 GCF_035577925.1 Gelidibacter sp.
ATTTCAACTTTGACACAAGGAATGTTTGTAGGTGCTGTTTCGGATAACTTCGAGGAACGTATCGAACAGAAAATATTTCATGCTGAAATTGTCGTAGATAATGAGAAAGTCGCAGCGGAAACAAAAGTCTATCAAAAGATACCGCAAATCTTATCCTTTATAGATGAACAGGGCGATGACCAAATGAAACAGGAGATTGAGTCCAATTATAAGCAGGTGAAAATGGATATTGTTCAGGTAATTGAAACAGAAATAGAGCGTATTAAGGACGATCCTGATTTACAGTATTTGGTACAGAAAGGATAATTGCATTAGTAGCGAATGAATTTGTCACAAAAAATCTTTTTTCTAGAGTTGTACTTTTATGGAACATTATAACTTTGAAATATCTCTTCTCATAGTAAGTTTTTTAGCACTCTCTATTTTTAGATTTCATATCATACATGAAACATGAATTCCTTGAAATCTGTTTGCAATTCGTGAGGCAAAACTAAACTACCACTTTTCAATGTTTTCATTACCAAAAAATTGATGAATTTCAAATAAATCGATAAAACTGAATAGGCAACCTTTCCATCAATTTTTTATCGTTTTGCAAAGATATTTTAATTATTAGACATAAGAAAGAATGGTATTCTTTTATAATCAACGAACAAAAGTCATCAAACATTCTGGTTAACCACAAGGCTGTTGTAAAAGAACCTATCTTACATACTAAAAATTTGGTAATTTGAAATTACTCACTAAGCAATTACCAAAAAATGATGATCGTGGTATTTGCTTATCTTTCAAATAATTGTTTAAATTGATATAAGAAACGCTCAATCAATCGTAAATCTTCGGTAATGATTTCGGCCGAACCGCGCATTTCCTGTTTGAATTCGATCTCTTTATTATAGGAAGTGATTAACTTTAGTGGAAGTTTAACATCAATAAAATAAAGGCCATCTTTATTAGGTAGAAGCGAAACATTCGTAATGATTCCTTGTATCACTCCAAATTCAGCATCTGGATAATTTTCAAGTTTAATATTGACACGCTGTCCAATTTTTATTTTCCCTGAATTTTGGGCTGGTGTTTTCAACTTAGCAATAAAGGAAGAACTTTCAGCAGGTATAATGGTAAATATCAAATCTCCAGAAGTAACCGTTTGATTGATATTGTAATAGTTTAAAAACGCCACCGTTCCATCGATATTGGTTTGTAACACATATTGTTGTTCCCAATCCTTAATCGCTTTTTTGAGTTGGTTAAAAGACTGAATGACATTTTTAAGCAAAACCATTTCTTCCTTAACACGATTAATCTCAGTGCCTTTGGATATCGTTCTTGCATTGCTGATTCCTTCTCGAATTTGGGATATCGAAGACTCATAGTTTTTGAAATTGCGTTCGGCCTGTGCATATACTAATTGTTTATTTTCATATTCTTGGGCTGAAATCACACCTTTATCAAATAATGATTTGTTTCGCTGTAAATCTTTTCGTTGAAAGTTCATTTCAGTTTCATTGATTTCTTTTTGGGACTGGAGACTTTGCAAACGTCTGTTCAATTCTAAAATGGAAAACCGATTAGCAACAGCTTCATTGGAAAAAGGTTGTAAATCTCTGTTGAGTTGATAGTGGATGTAATTATTTTCAAACACCGCAAATTGAGAATCGATATCACCCAAAAACAAAACATGTAACCTGTCAAAAGGAAAATTGAAAGATTGGCTATTGATTTTAACGGTATCAGTCATAGATTTGAGCTGAAATACATCCTTATAATTAGCCGTATTCTCAATAATTGCCAAAGGCTGATTCATATTGACATAGTCATTATCCTCCACTAAAATAGCTTCCAATTTACCTGTGGTTTTTGCATATTCCTTTTGAGGTGGAATTTGAGTTGTAATGACAGCTTCGGACGGAATGATATCAGGATATTTTACAAACCAAGTAATGAAAAGTAAAAGTAAAATCAAAGCTAAAAAAAGCACATTACCCCAGCGTATCATCCAATGCGGAACTTTGGTCAGAATGTCTTGGACTTCCTCACTCCTTAAGCTAAGATTTTCTAACTTATTCTCCATTTGATTGTAATGATTAATGTGTTCTTCGTTACAAAATTATTATTATGAATACCTGATAGTATTTCCATCAAAAAGAATTTGATCAATGAAAAATCCGTTACCATCGTGAAGTACTTTATACGTGATTTTTTTTCCTTTGGCAAAAAAAAAGTCATTAAAAGCAGAAAATATAATTTCATAAGAATCTTCTCCTATTTTTAAA
The DNA here is from genome assembly GCF_035577925.1 of Gelidibacter sp. Taxonomy (GTDB): domain Bacteria; phylum Bacteroidota; class Bacteroidia; order Flavobacteriales; family Flavobacteriaceae; genus Gelidibacter. The sequence continues at coordinate 2,277 of NZ_DATJCY010000250.1, forward strand.
CAATATGAATTTTTTATTTTTACAATCATAATTTCCTGATTCATATATTTAAACTTTCCTTCCTTCAAGTAAAATTTCTTGTTAATTAATTGAGAAATAAATTTATTAACAAAAAAATATTGGTTAAATAGTTTTACTTTAACATAATTTTTTAAATTAAAGTAGATCTTGCAGAATCTGCGTTTGTAGAAACTATATTTACTTATAAAATATTCTTGAGGTATTTTCTTCCAATTAATATCTCTACAAAAAACATTACTTTTAAAATGACTTAAATGATATAAAATAACCTCAAATTCATTCTTATATGACAATATTCCATTTTGATATTTAATATTACCTGGGATACCTTCAATAGATAAAAAATCAAAAAAAAGGCGAATCTTATCTGAGTTTTTCTCTAAAACATGATGGAATGTTTCATATTTACAATTAGTATCTAAAATATTTAGTCCAAGATTCACAACTTCATTATAATATCCACCACATTCTTCAAAAAGCATATTTTTATCTTCTTGAAAAATGTATTCGTAATCTTTACTCTGCCTGAAAATCTCATTCATTTCAATATTATTTTTTACAATTGCAAAATACCCTGATGGATATTCGGCTTTTACGGACACGAAATCAAAATTTTGCAAGATTTCATTATTTATGAACTCCGTAATCCTACCAAAAATCAAGTCAATATCCGAATATCCCCAAAATTCATAACCAATGATGTAATCTTCAAAAACTACTCCAAAAGCGGGTCTGAAATCACATATTTTGTATCCTCCTTTGACATCAATTTTCATTTTTAATTTGTTAGACGAAAGTGTGTTGAAATTTTCTAATGAAAATGGGAATTTTGTTAGATTTTTTGTTTGTTCCTTTTTTTTAAAATTATCACTAAAAAACAAGAAGTCAACATTTGGGTTATTCAAACATGAATTGATAAAAAAATCATAATACCATGGGAATTGCCCAAAATAGAATACAATAATTACAATTTGGTTCATAATAGTGGTTTTAACTACATAAATAATATTTTAATTGAATACTATTGAACAGATTGCCTAATAATTATCAATCCTGTTAAGGTATGTCATTCCCCAAATATCCAGTCTTATTTACCAAGTTCCAATTGATTCCTTACCAAGTTATAATACTCCCCTTTATTTTTTATCAATTCAACATGGTTCCCAATCTCAACAATCTTACCTTTATTCAAAACCACAATTTGATGGGCATGTTTTACGGTACTTAATCGATGAGCAATGACCACCACTGTTTTATCTTCAAAAAAGATATCCAGTTTTTCCATGATCACCTTTTCATTATTAGCATCCAAAGCTGAGGTAGCTTCATCAAAAAATAAAAAATTAGGATTTTTATAGACAGCTCTTGCAATCAGCAAGCGCTGTTTTTGTCCTGTGCTCAAACCGACACCTTCCATTCCGATTTTTGTGTTATATGAAAGCGGTAAGGTTTCAATAAATTCCTTAATGTTTGCAACATCTACGGCATGAGCCAGCTTTTTCTTATCCACATCGTCCACACCGACTGCAATATTGTTTGCAATGGTATCATTAAAGATATAGCCTTCCTGCATCACAACACCCCATTCGTTACGCCATGCTTTTTGGGACACATGTTGCAAGTCATAAGCGCCAATTTTGATTTGACCATTATTTGGGTCATAAAATTTTAATAATAACTTCATCAAAGTCGTTTTGCCACTGCCACTAACGCCAACAATGGCTGTGACTTTTTTGGCTGGAATGCTCAAATCCAAATCCTTTAAAACCATTTCGTCAGAACCAATATAGTGAAATGAGACTTTTGATAAGGAAATATCTGATTGTGTTGGAATATCCAAAAATCTTTCAGCATCCTGTTGTTCCTCGTCTTCTTTGTTATGGATTTCCGAGAGCCGTTCCAAGGATATTTTAGCATCCTGTACCTCTCTGATAAAATTGATAAGTTGAGCAATGGGCGAGTTCAATTGCCCAACAATATAACTGATGGCAAGCATCATGCCCAAAGTGATGTCGCCATCAATGACCAGTTTTGCAGACAACACAGTAATAAAAATATTCTTAACTTCATTGATAAAGCTTGAACCGACACTCTGGTACTGCTCTAATGCCAAGCCTTCAATGGATATTTTAAATAAACGTGCCTGCAAAAACTCCCAACTCCATCGTTTTTGTTTTTCGGCGTTATGGAGCTTTATTTCCTGCATGCCATTAATAAGCTCGATGACCTTGCTCTGTTCCTGACTGACCTGTGAAAAGCGTTTATAATCTAAATCCTTTCGTTTTTTGAGGAAAATAATGATCCATAGAAAGTAAAGGAAGCTACCCAATAAAAAGATCCCGAACAAAAGCGAGCTATAATATGCCAAAACAAAACTGAATACTACCAGATTGACCATGGAAAACAACACGTTTAGAGAAGAGGTTGTTAAAATTCGTTCAATACGTTGGTGGTCATTAATACGTTGCAGGATATCGCCTGTCATACGTGTATCAAAAAAGGCGATGGGTAGATTCATCAGCTTGATAAAAAAGTCGGACACCAATGAAATGTTGATACGGGTACTTAAATGAAGTAGGATCCAACTTCGAATGACCTCGATGGATGTCCGACCAATAAACAGCGCCAATTGCGCAAAGAGGATTAAATAGATAAAATGGATGTCTTGATTTTTAATCCCAACATCCACAACACTTTGGGTCAAAAAGGGAAAAATGAGCTGTAGCAAGCTCGCCGCAATTAATCCAATAACCAATTGCCATAGGAATTGTTTGTACTTGAATAGGTATTTAGACAAAAAAGAGAACCCAAATTTCTGTTCTTTGGCATCAAATTCAGAACTGTAAAATTTAGGGGTTGGTTCTAAAAGTAAAGCAATACCCTCTTCAGTATTTTCAGTAGCGTTGTTTCCTATCCAAGATTTTAGAAACTCGCTTTTTGAATAGGTCAATAAGCCATGGGCAGGGTCTGAAATATAAAAGACACCATTTTTTATTTTGTAGAGTACTACAAAATGTTCTTTATTCCAATGTAAAATACAGGGAAGTGGTAATTCTTTTAGTTTTTTCAGATTGATGTTTACACCAAGTGAACGCAATCCTATGCTTTCAGCCGCGTCGCTTAGCCCCAATAGGGTGCTTCCTATGCGTGTCGTTTGTGCCAAGTCACGTAGACTTTGTAAAACTATACTTTTTCCATAATATTTAGCAATAATTTTTAGGCAAGTTGGACCGCAATCTTTACTTTCTGCTTGTTTAAAAGATGGGAATGGATTTCTTTTTAAAGACATTCAGAGAACTTCTTAATTTGATGGATGGTTATAGAAATTATGTTTTAATCTATTATTCAAAAATTGTGATTACTTTTAATTTAATGTAGTTTCTTAATCTGTTCTTAAACAGCGTGTCGAATTGTGCTAGTAATTCTTCACTATCTTCCTCAATATATTTTAACATGTTATTTTTCAATTTTTTAAACTTTAATTTTCCTGAATCAATTTCACCTAGCACCAATGAATCAATCTCATCATACTCATAAATTGTTGATTCAATATTCAGTTCTTCAATTATAAGGTTTGTCTCGTTCCTTTTAAATCCTTCAATTTTTTTTATCCAAAAATTCGTATCGTTATTCAAAAAGGAATCATACTTTAAAGCCATCCCTTCACTATATAAATCTCTTGACAAAATGTAATCTTCCATACTATTAAACTTATATTTTCCGTATACATAATTTTTAAAATTTCGCATTTTTATTTTAATTCTATTGTGTGTTAAGTTAA
>NZ_DATJCY010000251.1:0-4828 GCF_035577925.1 Gelidibacter sp.
CGAAGAAACTTCAGAATCTCAACCATTTGATTACTTGATTCAATCCGTTAAAATTTCTGATGGCAGTGTTGATTATTCTGATAATTTGATGGGCGAACCTTTTGATTATCAGTTTAGTGACATCAATGGACATTGGACACAAGAAACTAAAGATGACGCGAATGCCAATATTAAATTAGAAATTGAAAATGGCGGACATCTCACAGGAAACTTCCAATTTCAACCTGAAAAAAAAGACTTTCAAGCTGATATAACTGTTGCTGGACTGCAATTGGAACCGTTTTATAAATATACGGTTAGCTATATGAATATCAATAGCATGAATGGCGAAGTTGGAGGAAAAATCAACCTTAAAGGTAATTTGGATGTGCTTGATGATGTGCGCATCGCATCAAATATAATTTTAGAAAATTTTGAGATGAAAGACGTGGATGACCAAACATTTTTGGCCTCCAAAAAGCTTGTTGGCAATTTCCCGAAATTAGATTTCAAAAAGAATTCCATCTTGGCGTCATCGGTAGTTATTGATCAGGCTTATATTAATTTTGAATTGGATTCCATTTCAAACAACTATTCCAGAATATTTGACGTTCCAAGTGAAAACTCTTCAACGTCCACCCCATTTGATTACCATATAAATTCGTTTAAAGTGACCAACAGCCTAATGGATTATTCGGATAACCTTACCGGAAAACCATTTAATTATCATTTTAACGCTATTGAAATCAACTCTAAAGACATTACTAATGCCAAGGATTGGATTGAAATAAAATCGAACATGCTCCTCAATAACAGAGGTACTTTACAAGCAGAAATTGGAATAAATCCCAATAATTTATTGACCGCACAAATTGATGTTGCTGTTGAAAATTTCCTTTTATCCGATCTCGATCTGTACTCCAATTACTATATGGGTCATTCTATTTTGGTTGGGGATATGATTTATTTTTCTAATACAAAACTTACCAATGGAGATCTTGAAAGCGATAACCGACTCGTGATAAAAAATGTAGATGTCAGAAATAATAAAGGTGGACTTTACGCCATTCCGCTCAAATTTGCCATTTGGATTTTAAAGGACAGAAACGGCGATATCGAATTGGAAGTTCCGGTAACCGGAAATCTTAACGACCCCGAAGTGGATACCTGGGCATTGGTTTGGGCCACGCTAAAGAAACGGATATTTAATGCCACCGATAACCCGGTACGCCCTTTGGCACGATTTATTGGTGCTAAACCAGAAGACATTGAGAAAATTGCCTTTAACTATCCCGACACACTAATTACTGCGGAGCAATCCCGCCAACTGGATTTAATCTTAAAACTGGAAGAAGAAAAGAAAGGCGTAGAAATTGAAATGAACTTTTTAGCCGATTCAAAAATCCTGAATGAATTGATTGCCCAACAAATGCCATTGGATTCGATACAAACAGAACCTGTTAATCAAGATCTTACAGCGAACACTAAAATCCCTACAGAAGATTTAGATGCGACAAATCCTGAAATTAGTGATGCAAACGCCAACTTACTTGATTCTTTAGCCACCAATTATACAGAATCAATGATCAGAAATGTAAAAAACTATGTTTTAAATAAAAACGCAAATACCAAGATTACCGTTCAAAAAGCAAAAGTCAGCAATTCAGATATTGTAGGTGCCAGCCCTCAGATTAAGGTTAAGTATGCAATGCGGGATGAAGAGGAAAAGTAAGAAATGGAGAATAAACAGAATTAAAACTGATGAAAATATCCTTGGATTTTATGTAAAATTCCCATTTCAAAGCATACAAAAACATAAAAGTCACACCATTTAAAAGTGTGACTTTTTACTTTTACTAGCTATGGAAATATAAAAAAACATCTTTTACAAATCCAAGAGCGACATCTTTTGGCGTATTCAGCACCTATATTTGAAAATCTATCATTCAAAATCCGAAAGTAAGCTTAAGTATATAAAAAAATTGAATTACAGTACGTAAAATGGGTGTAAACAAATTAAAGGTTGATTTTTTTGGTGAAGGAATTTCTATCAAAAAAGGCGTTTTTAGTGAAGAACTACTTGAGAAAATGCAACTCACCGCCCAAAAACTAAAACAACCTTTAGAACTCGCTTTAATTGATCCTTATTTCTATGACTTGTTAAAGGATAAAAATGTAAAATCAATTGAAGATATAGGAGAAACAATGGTCAACGGCCTGATCAATACTCATAAAAACCGGATCGAAATATGGTACAAAGGTCAAAAAACACAGAAATTAACCATAAACAGTTTAAACGATAACTACCTACTATTTCCTTTATTTCAATCAAAAACGGAAAGCATAAGCTTACAAAACAATCTTGGTTTTTATATTAAACATTTAGAAATTGGTCTCATTGCGCGCTATGAACTCATGGTGGACAATTTCTCTATTGACCATTTAAAGTTTCATTTGATCAACTACGACGGAAAGATTATTTTAAACAAGGTTTCGTATAAAAATGTGGATTTGACCTTAAAGAAAAAAGATGCTTTAATCACTTATCAAAACGGATTTAGGATCATCTAGTTGATAAAATCAGGAATAATTGCTTCTCTTATATTTTATTTTTATCCGTTATTCAAATAAAAACCAGCGCAATTTAATTTTCGAGTGAACAATAACCTTATCAAAACAGACTTCAAAATCATTCAAAAAATCACTATTATTACAAAAACGTAATAATAAGCACGTTATAAAATATCTATTTTCACTATATTTGTGCAAATAGATAAATTAATGAGTAATCCTAGACTTATTCCGACAGAGAAAATTATTGAACGTTTGCAATATGAAAATCCTTGGTGGATCACCAAAGAAATTCCTACGCTGTACAAAGAAATGGCCAGACGATTGTACTTCGATTTGTTTTATCCTTTTGTAACAGAAATAGAAATACGTCGTGCAGTTGTGCTTATGGGACCTAGACGGGTAGGAAAAACGGTGATGATGTTTCATACTATTGATAAATTGATAGAAGAAAAAGTCAATCCGCAACAGATTTTTTTTATCGGTATTGACAATCCTATTTATATCAACCTTGGTTTACAAGAAGTTTTGGATTTGTGCCAAGCATCCGTAAAAGTTGAAAACCTTGAAGATTGTTATATCTTTTTTGATGAAATTCAGTATCTAAAAGATTGGGAACGTCATTTAAAAGTTTTGGTGGATACTTATCCTGCTACCAAATTCATCGTGTCGGGTTCTGCTGCCGCTGCATTAAAATGGCACAGCACAGAAAGTGGCGCAGGAAGATTTACCGATTTTATGTTGCCGCCACTTACTTTTCAAGAATTTATTCATCTCAAAAATAAAAATCATCTCATTCAGAAAAGCAGTATTCAATATGGGCAAAAACAAATCACCTATCATCTTCCATTGAGTATCGACGAGTTAAACAACGAGTTTTTGCAATATCTGAATTTTGGAGGATATCCAGAAGTGGTTTTCTCTGATAAAATTCGAAAAGACATGGGGCGTTATGTTAAAAATGACATTGTGGACAAGGTTTTATTACGTGATTTGCCGAGTTTGTACGGCATAAAAGACGTTCAGGAATTGAACCGGTTTTTTACGTATATCGCCTATAATACCGGCAATGAATTTTCGTATGAAACGATGTCCAGAGAAAGTGGCATACAGAAAGAAACGTTGAAAAAATATTTGGAATATCTGGAAGCTGCTTTTTTAATCAAAGTGCTAAACAGAGTAGACATCAATGCCAAACGATTAAAGCGAATCACCAGTTTTAAAGTATATTTAACCAATCCATCACTTCGAACTGCTTTGTTTTCGCCAGTAAAAGCAACAGATAGTGAAATTGGAAATATGGTAGAAACCGCTATTTTATCGCAATGGATGCACCGCGAGCATTTGGATTTAACCTATGCCCGTTGGAAAGTGGGAAGACAAGAAGGAGAAGTCGATTTGGTTTTGGTGGACGACAAAAAATTCAAACCCGTTTGGGGCGTAGAAATCAAATGGAGCAACCGCTTTTTTGAAATGCCACAAGATTTAACGAGTTTGATACAGTTTTGTAGATCGAATAAATTTGACATTGCTTTGGTCACCACAATCGACAAACAAGATACCAAAACAGTAAGTGATATTCACTTTACTTTTGTTCCTGCTTCCGTTTATGCCTACAATATTGGAGAAAATACGTTGAAAATGAAAACCACCAATTATTAAAATCACTCAAGCTTCGCACGCATTACCCACAGGGTTTAAAGCGATAATTTAGAGTGATCAAGTTAAAAAAAAATCAGGAATAATTGCGTCGCTTATATTTTGCTGATACATCATAATCCCAAATTTCTATTCCTGAAATTATTAAGTAACGCTAAAATATTTTCTTTCCCAACAGGATTTTGGCTATGCACTTCAAATTCCGGCAATTGTAAATTATGATCCAAACAATAATCCACCAACCATTTGGCACAGTCATAACCACTTTCCTCTAACCCCAAATCGTGATCAAACGAAATAAAATCAGGAAAACCCTTGGTTTCAATATATACCACAAATTCGGTATAAGACCGTACACCAACAAAACCCTGCGGAATCGGTCGAAGATCATCTAAATAAAGTTTTTGCATTTGTTTCATAACATCCTGTCTTTTCAAAATTCTCTCATTTTGAAACAAAAATAGAATGAGTCTCAGACAAAGTATGTCGCACTTAAATTTTTTTTATTTCTTTTTTGAACGACATGTTTTGACTTTATCGTCCTTTAGTTTTGTCATAAATATCTAAAATATGAAACTAGCAATTATCGGTAGTCGGGGTTTTAACGATTATGATTTTT
>NZ_DATJCY010000252.1:0-4670 GCF_035577925.1 Gelidibacter sp.
ATTACATTTGCAGTCGCATTGCAGAATGCTGCTACATGGTGGATGTAGCTCAGTTGGTTAGAGCATCGGTTTGTGGTACCGAGGGTCGCCGGTTCGAGCCCGGTCTTCCACCCAGAATTTAAGCCTTCAAAGAAATTTGAAGGCTTTTTTTGTGGAAATAAATCAGATTTTTTTTCTAGATTTCGTAGAGTTTCATGATGTATTTAGATGAGTTTTGGATCAGTCACAAAACTTGTGGAGGGTTTCCCAATAGTTAGTATTTTAGTCTGCATGAAAGCAGAAGACATACTTAAATCCTTACTACCGGAATACCTTGTCGAATACTTCGATATTACTAAGGTTTATGAGACCCCTGATGAAACCTTGCACATTGAATTCGAAGAGAAGAATGTTATCCCGGAAGAGTTTTCAAGCCGGCAATATATTTCAAAAGGGTTTCTTCCATCGATAACCGTAGAGGACTTTCCGTTAAGGGGAAAGGCTACCAAACTGCACATAAAACGGCGACGGTGGATGGATAAGGATAGTGGCGACATACTCAAAAGAGACTGGAATTTAGTAGCAAAGGGCACTCGTATGACCACAGAGTTTGCCACTTTTTTAAAAGAGATCAGCCGATACCAAGCCTTTGGATTGTAAGACCATAGCCGAGATGTATGGTCTGGACGGAAAGAAATTTCAAAGACAGTACAAGAAGAAGATCAGCGATTTCAAGACTTGGGAAGATCGCCCGCATGCCGAGCAGTGGCTGATATTTCCCGAGAACATTACAGAGGAACTGTCGATAGATGAAGTAGCCCTGTCCGGAGGTGAGCTCTACACCGTTCTGACCTCGAAGCGGGCACGGGGACGCAAAGGATCTTTAGTAGCAATAATAAGGGGAACAAAGTCGGAAACGGTTATCGGACATCTTTTAAAGATCGACCGCAAGCTCAGGCTAAAGGTCAAAGAGATTACCCTTGATATGGCAGGGTCCATGAAGCTGATCGCTAAAACCTGTTTCCCCGCTGCAGCCCAGGTAGTGGACAGGTTCCATGTCCAGAAGTTGGCCTCGGAAGCACTTCAGGAGATACGGATAAGACATCGATGGGAAGCGATCGAACAAGAGTACAAAACTATACAGGAAGCGAAGGAGTCGGGAAGGACACATAGCCCAGAGCTTTATTCCAACGGTGATACCAAAAAGCAGTTATTGGCAAGAAGTAGGCATTTATTATACAAAAGCCCCAACAACTGGACGGAAAACCAAGTGGAAAGGGCCAGGATCTTATTCAAGCTTTATCCCGAGCTGGAGCAAGCCTACAGATTGACCAATGAACTTCGAACGATCTACAATCAGAGAATTCCGAAATCACTGGCCATGACAAGGCTCGCCCAATGGTTCAGACATATTGAGGAATCGGGGTTTAAATCGTTCAATATCCTGTTAAAGACTTTTACGGTCCATTACAAAGAGATAATAAACTACTTCGAGAAAAGAAGCACAAATGCATCGGCAGAATCGTTCAACTCTAAAATAAAGAGGTTCAGAGCCAATTTTAGAGGCGTTAGGGATAAGACCTTTTTCCTGTTCAGATTGAAGAATATTTTTGCTTAGTCCACAACTAATGTTCTTGATCCTGAGTTTTCGGCTTCATCTTGATTCCATTCAAAGTGAAGTTTTTCTGCTAACTGCTTTTGTTGCTTTTTAAATAGTTTCAACATAAGAAATAAAGCATTCCAATTATTTTCAAGATTGGCATTTGAATACGTTTTTAAAACAGCCTTATAAAGTGCTTCACTCAAAAATTTGTCAGCAAACTTGCCTGATTTTCCTGCTGAAACTTTAAAATCATGTTCACTTCCAATATGCCATTCCAAAAGTTGCCAAAACATGGGTCTCACAACAGTTTCCATCATTTCTTTCGCATAGATGATTTCTTTTCGTTTTAAGCCTTTTGCGACATACGTTGCGGTCCACCAAAATTCATTGCAAACTTCCATAAATTGCTTTTGAGTTGGTCTTTTGATGTGATAATCAACATCTGATGGCTCTGGAATAGTCTTAAACAATTGGTCTTTATCCAACAAAACAAGGGTTAAACTATCTATTTCAAAATGCGTATCGAATTTTTCATAAGGAAATAAAGTCAAGTCAATGCGATTTCCGTCATCAAAAATCATCAGAAACGTAAAGGAGAATTTTTTATGATTTTCATCTTTTCCTAATTCCATTTCGTCTGGAAGTTGTTGTAAAATTGGAGTTCCCAACAGATTGATCCAATTTCGATCATTTAAAAATTGGTCAAAATCCTTGACAATAAAAACGATATCATAATCTTGGTATGCATCTGGAGTGACCTTGGCGTTTGCTCTAGAGCCGTTTAGGATAACCGCCCTAATCCGATCATCGGTTTGTGCAATGTTTAAAATTCTAGATTGAATCTCGTCTTGTATTTTCATGGTGTCTTATAAAAGAAAATCATCGTGTTTAAAGATTTCATAAATAATTAAAACTAAACACTTTCTTAGAACGTAAAATTTGAGGAACTTCAAGATTGCCGTCTAGATCCAATAGATTTTTTTGATGACAAACTGCGTGAAATCATTGATGAAGCTAAGGATAAATCAGTCATTTGACTTTTTATAAAGAAACAACTGGTCATCTATTTCCATTATAATATATTGTTAATTAATAGTATTCTTTTTAAAAAATATTAACTTTGTGAATTGTATGAAAAAAATATTCCATAAAATAATATCTGTGTCGATGGCTATTGTAGTTTTATTTTCTACAATGTCATTTATTATTGATATGCATTATTGCGGGGATAGTTTAATGAATGTTGCCGTTTTCCATAAAGCAGAAACTTGTGGAATGGAGATGGAAAAACCAGCTTCTAAAAGCTGTAGTGTAACTGATAAAAATTGCTGTGATGATGAGCAGACTATTGTGTCTGGTCAAGATGAATTGCATGTTGCATTCAATAAAATCACTTTTGAAAAGCAATTGTTTTTCGCATCCTTTGTTTATTCTTATTTGAGTCTATTTGAAAGTGTCGATAAAAACGAAACTTCTTTTGAAGACTATAAACCACCACTCGTCATTAGGGAAATCTATAAACTAGACGAGACTTACATCATTTGATTTTAAACAGTTTCTAATCCAATTATACCTTTTGGATTGGAAAAATGCCCTTTGGTTTTACCATTTCGGGTTTATTCTATGTCGTTTAATATTCTGTATTACAGAATCTTAATCAATGTTCAACTGTTTAACAATCAATACAAATGCTAAATAAAAGCATCAAATTTCTAATAGAAAACAAGCTGGTAGCAGTCTTGTTGCTCGCACTTTTTGTAGGTATGGGAGTGGTCAATGCCCCTTTTAAGTGGGACACAGGTTTTCTACCGTCCAATCCTGTCGCGGTGGATGCCATTCCCGATATTGGCGAAAATCAACAAATTATTTACACCGAATGGGAAGGTCGATCTCCTCAGGATATTGAAGATCAAATTAGCTATCCGCTTACGACAACTTTATTGGGAATTCCGGGTGTAAAGACGATCCGTAGTTCTTCAATGTTCGGTTTTTCGAGTATCTATATTATTTTTGAAGAGGATATAGAATTCTACTGGAGTCGAAGCCGGATTTTAGAAAAACTCAATTCCCTGCCATCGGGTTTACTTCCCGAAGGCGTGAATCCATCTTTGGGTCCAGATGCTACAGGATTGGGACAGATTTACTGGTACACCTTAGAAGGTCGTGATAAAGATGGCAATGTAACAGGCGGTTGGGATTTGCACGAACTGCGTAGCATTCAGGATTACTACGTAAAATACGGACTTTCGGCAGCGAGCGGGGTTTCAGAAGTAGCGTCGATTGGCGGTTATGTTCAGGAATATCAGATTGACGTGAAACCCGAATTGATGCGTCAATACAATATCGGTTTATCTGAAATTGTCAAAGCGGTCAAGGAAAGTAATAAGGATATTGGTGCGCAAACCATGGAAATCAACCAAGTGGAATATTTGGTTCGAGGTCTGGGCTATATTAAATCGGTTGCAGATATTGAAGAAGCTGTTGTGACTTCAGAAAACTATACATCTATTCGCGTCAAGGATATTGCTAATGTAAGTTTAGGACCCGCACCACGAAGAGGAATTTTAGACAAAGAAGGTGCCGAAGTTGTAGGTGGTGTTGTTACGGCGCGTTATGGTGCCAATCCGATGGAAGTTATCAATAATGTAAAGGATAAAATAAACGAATTACATGCCGGCTTACCTTCCAAAGAACTTTCAGATGGAAGGATTTCGCAACTTACTGTTGTTCCTTTTTATGACCGATCAGAATTGATTCAGGAAACCTTAGATACGCTGGACGAAGCCTTAAGTCTGGAAATTCTTATCACCATATTTGTGATTATCATCATGGTTTTTAACCTAAGAGCTTCCGTACTTATTTCCGGATTATTACCAGTTGCGGTTTTGATGGTTTTTATTTCGATGAAATTCTTTAATGTAGATGCCAATATTGTTGCTTTATCTGGAATTGCCATTGCTATTGGAACGATGGTGGATATCGGGATTATTCTCACCGAAAATATCATCCGACATCTGGATGAAGAAAAAGAACGCTATACGAAAACTGGAATCAAACAATCGATTAACGAAGTGGTTTATAACGCAAG